>JANMTG010000340.1:0-6879 GCA_031390205.1 Gemmatimonadota bacterium | reverse complement strand
CAACGTGGCGTCGCGGAAACAAGACCGGCGTGCGCCGTCACGGCGTGAGGCTGTACACCGCGACTCGGCTGGCGGAGCTGTGCGCCGATGCCGGCCTTGTCGTTGAGCAAGGATTTGACGGGTTCAACGAGCGGCCGCTGCGGCGCACTTCGTCGGAAATGCTGCTCGTGGCGCGGAAGGAGTGAGGCCGAACGGGAAGTAAGGGCCAACCGAGAACGACACGGATGCGAGAGGACAGAAGCGTAGCTTCGAGTTGCGAGAACGTTACAACCAGTCAAGCCTGAGCCGTCACCCTAGGCGGACCTCCGCTTCTGTCCTCAGAGCGAGAGGCCAGGTAACGCAGCAGTCCGTAGAGCATCTTCCTGATTTCGATCACCTGGCTGATGAGGGTCAACGAGTCTGAGGTGCGGACGGCTCCCAGGTCGCGAGCGGCGAGAAGGTGGTACTCCAGCTCCGACGTCGAATTAAGCGCGATCCGGAGAAAGCGGGAGAACTCGCGGGCACTCTGCTGACCGCAGCCCTCGACGATGTTCGTCGGCACTGACATCGCGGCTCTGGTGATCTGGCTCCGAAGCGATGCGTGCTTCGCTCCCCGGATCTGCCCGCTGACCCGGTGAACACCCAATGCCATCACATGGGCTTTTTGCCAGACTTTGAGCTTTTTGAAATCCGCCACTCTGCACGATCGGGTGGAGGTCCATCTCACACCTGACCATTTTGTCGCGTGGAGTTCCGAATTCCACGCCAGCGCCGGGCACAGGTGTGACCCTCGCAACTCGCGCCCATGCCTCTGCCCTCTCGCATCTGTGTCGTTCTATTTTGAAGTCGTCCTAGGTTGAATCCGACCCACTGCCGGCCCGCTTCCCGCATTGCCGCTCGAGCGCCGCTGCGGCTAAGTTTGAAGTCTCTATGAGACCAATCCGAGTTCTCGTCGCCAAGCCCGGACTCGACGGACACGATCGGGGCGCCAAAGTTGTCGCCGCCGCGCTCCGCGATGCCGGGATGGAAGTGATCTACACCGGCCTTCACCAGACGCCCGAGATGATCGCCACCGCGGCGGTGCAGGAGGATGTCGACGTCATCGGATTGTCGATCCTGAGCGGCGCTCACATGACGCTCATACCGCGGGTGCAGGAGCTGGTGAGAGCACAGGGTCGGGACGATATCCTGATCACCGGCGGCGGCATCATTCCAAAGGAAGACGTCGAGTTGCTCCAGCGCCAAGGAGTCGGACGGCTGTTCGGCCCCGGAACTCCGACCGGCGAGCTGATCGCGTACATCAAGGAGTGGTTTCAGGCGCGCGAAAAGCAGGAAGCGTAGTGGCTGCTTCAGGGACCAACCGTCTGCGCCAGCTCAGCGCGGAAGTGCGGGCGCTGGAAGAGAAGCTGCGCGAAGCGGGCGGCGCGAGAAAACTTCACAAGCTCCACGAGCAGGGCAAGCTCTCCGCCCGCGAGAGAGTGGAGCTGCTCCGCGATCCCGACACGAGCATGCTCGAAGTGGGCCTGCTGATGGCGTACGACCAGTACGACGGGCAGGCTCCCGCTGCCGGCGTCGTCACCGCGGTGATCCGCGTGCACGGTCGTGAAGTCGTCGTCGTCGCCAACGATGCCACAGTCAAGGCTGGATCGTGGTGGCCCGAAACGATCAAAAAGATTCTTCGCGCGCAGGAAATCGCGATGCGCTGCCGGATTCCGATCGTTTACCTCGTCGACTCGGCGGGGGTCAATCTTCCATACCAGGGCGGAGTTTTCCCCGGGCAGTACGGCGCGGCGAGGATCTTTTACTACAACTCGATCATGCGCCGGTATCTGCGGATCCCGCAGATCGCCGCGGTGATGGGACAGTGCATCGCCGGAGGCGCGTACCTGCCGGCGTTGTCGGATGTCATTCTCATGGTCAAGGGCACGTCCTTCATGGGTCTCGGCGGTCCGAACCTGGTGAAGGGAGCGACCGGTCAGATAGTCGACTCGGAAACGTTGGGCGGGGCGTCTGCCCATACAGAGATCAGTGGCGTCGCGCACTACGCCGTGGACGACGACAAAGCATGTGTCGCGAAAATTCGGGACCTGCTGGAGCGGCTGCCCACGCGCGCGTTGCCTGGCTCACCGGGCGAATCTGTCACCGGGCAGAAAGCGAAATCGGTGCGTGCGGCCAAGCTGGACGACGCCCTCTACGACCTGCTCCCCACCGACCACCGGATGTCGTACGACATGCACGCAGTGCTGCGCGCAATCCTCGACAATGGCGAGATCGATGAGTTCCAGGCAGCACTCGCCAAGGAAATGATTTGTGGAGACGCGCGCATCGATGGGATTGTCGTCGGCGTCATCGCGAACCAGCGCGGGCTGGTGAAGGGCAGAGAGGGAGAGAAGCCGCGGTTCGGTGGAATCGTCTACGCGGAAAGCGCGGAAAAAGTCGCGTACTTCATAGACCGGTGCGACCGGCTGGGCATTCCGCTGCTCTTCGTTCAGGACGTCTCCGGATTCATGGTGGGCGCCGAAGCTGAGCAGGAAGGAATCATCAGGGCGGGGGCGCGGTTCGTCGAAGCGATGGCAACCGCGAGGGTTCCCAAAATCGTGCTGACGGTGAATCACGCATCGGGCGCCGGCTACTACGCGATGGCGGGGCAGGGGTTCGACCCGGATTTCATTCTCAGCTGGCCAACGGGCCGGATGGGCGTGATGGAAGGCGAGTCGGCCATCCAGGCGGTGCACGGCCCCGCGCTCGAGACAGCGAAGAAGGGCGGGAAATCCCCACCGTCTGAAACGACCGCCGCGGTGGACGAGATGCGCGCCGATTACGAGCATCAGCTCGACGCGCGCTACGCGGCGGCGCGTGGGTTCGTGGACGCTATCGTCTATCCCGAAAATACGCGGGAGATGCTGAGCCTCGCGCTCCGGGCGGCACTCAATAATACCGGCCCCCACTTGGGGTCATTCGTTCTCCCTCCGCACCTGGGAGAGTCGGCGTGACGAAGGTGGTGCGAGTCGCGGCGGGCCAGGGCTTCTGGGGCGACGACCTCGATGCGCCGCGCCGGCAGGTTGAAGGAGGGCAGATCGACTACCTCATGCTCGATTACCTGGCCGAGGTTACGATGTCGATTCTTCAGAAGCAGAAGGAGCGAGATCCGGCGCTGGGATACGCGCGGGACTTCGTCGGGGCGATGGAGAGTGTGCTCCCCGCGGTACTGGAGCGCGGCGTGAAAGTGATCGCCAACGCCGGGGGCGTGAACCCTCCGGCGTGCGCAGCGGCGGTGAAGGCCGCTGTTGGGAAACGCGGCGGCGGCGGGAGTCTCCGCATTGGCGTGGTAACAGGGGACGATCTTCTCTCGCGACTCGATGAGCTGCTGGATTCGGGGCACGCTCTCGACAACATGGACACGGGCGAGCCGCTCGCGACAGTGCGGGACCGGGTTCTTTCGGCGAACGCATACATCGGATCCGAGCCGATCGTAGAGGCGCTCAAGGCTGGAGCGAACGTTGTGATAACAGGCCGATCCACCGACACCGCGCTGACCATGGCGCCACTTCGCCACGAGTTTGGTTGGTCAGCCGGTAGCTGGGACCAGCTCGCATCCGGTATCGTAGCCGGGCACATCATCGAGTGCGGGGCGCAGTGCTCGGGGGGAAACTGTCTTCACGACTGGAGGTCGATTCCCGATCTGGCAAACGTCGGCTACCCGTTGGTGGAAGCGACTGCGGATGGGGCGTTCGTGGTGACAAAGCACCCGGGTACGGGAGGCAGGGTCTCGGTTCCAACCGTTACCGAGCAGCTCGTTTACGAAATGGGCGATCCGCGCTCGTACATCACGCCCGACGTGATCGCCGATTTCACCACCATCCGCCTCGAGCAACAGGGCGAGAACCGGGTACGAGTCAGCGGAATCAAGGGCAAGCCTCCAACCGACAAGCTCAAGGTGTCGGTCGCGTACCGTGCCGGATTCAAGGCGGTCGGGACGCTCGTCTACGTGTGGCCCGATGCGCTGGAGAAAGCCGAGCTTGCGGATCGAATTCTTCGCGAGCGTCTCGATCGGGCGGCGCTGAAATTCGAGCACATACTGTCGGAATTTGTCGGCGCGACGGCAACTCACGGGCGGCTGGCCGGCGGTGGGCGAAACGCGCCCGAGGTGCAACTGCGGTTTGGCGTGCGCGGGAACGACAAGGCCGCGGTAGAGCGATTCACGCGTGAGATTGCACCGCTCGTATTGAACGGGCCGCCAAGTGTCACCGGATTCGCGGGCGGTCGCCCGAAAGTCGAGGAAATCGTGGCCTACTGGCCGGCGCTAGTGGACAAGGCCGTAGTGCAAACGAAGGTCGATATCGTCTCATGAAGATCCGGCTCGTCGACATCGCACACGCGCGCTCCGGCGACAAAGGCGATACCGCCAACATCGGCGTGATCGCGTTGGAGCCGAGGTGGTACGAAGTTCTGGAGAAGCTCGTTACCCGCGAGAGCGTTGCGCGCCATTTTGACGGCATGATCGAGGGAGAGGTGGAGCGGTTCGAGCTTCCCAATTTGAACGCGCTCAACTTTCTGCTTCATGGCGCGCTTGACGGAGGCGGCACGCTGTCGCTCAAAACCGACGCCCAGGGCAAGGTGTATTCGACGGCGCTGTTGCGGATGACGATTGACGTTCCCGATTCCGAGGCGAGGCGGCTTCAGCTTCCCGCCCGTGCGGAGAAAACCGCGTGAGCCGCATCCGGCTGAGCGCCCTGGGGCCGATTGGCAGGATCACACTCGCCCGTCCGGAGAAGCGGAACGCACTCGATCGCGCGACAGCGGACGAATTGGGCGAGGCCCTGTTCGCGTTGAGCGAGTCGCCCGTGAAAGTAGTGGCGTTGGATGCGGAGGGCCCGGACTTCTGCGCGGGCGCCGATCTCGAAGCGCTCGAGCAAATGCTCGACGCGCCGCGCCAGGCTCACCTCGAAGACGCAAAAGCGCTCGGGCACGTATTTCACACCATCCGAAGAATGGAAAAGCCCGTGGTCGCTCTGGTCAAAGGGCGGGCCTTCGCTGGCGGAGCCGGCCTCGCTTCCGCTTGCGACATCGTGCTGGCGCGTGACGATGCGCGATTTGCGTATCCCGAGGTGGCGATCGGCTTCGTCCCGGCAATGGTGATGACGATGCTCCGGCGATCGGTAGGCGAGAAGCACGCCTTCGATCTGTTAAGCACGGGTCGGGTGCTGACGGCGGAAGAAGCCGAACGAATCGGGTTGGTCTCGCGAGTGTTCTCGAGTGCGGAGTTCGAGCAGGCTTCCACGGCTGTCCTGGACGGACTGGCCGCGTCGTCCGCGTCCGCGCTCGCCGCCACCAAGACGCTTTTCTACAAGCTCGACAATGTTGGATTTCTCGATGGTATCTCCGCCGGGATCGTCGCCAACGCAGACGCGCGCGCGACCGCTGACTTTCGCGAAGGAGTGAAGCGCTTCACCAGTCGCGGGAAGAGCTAGTGGGCGCGTTCACGCTGGCAAAGGTCGCACTGGCGCTGATTGCGGCGGTCCTGCTTGGCTGGGGAATCAGAAATGACGACAGCGCGCTGCGTTGGGCCGGAATGGCGTTTCTGTTCATCGCCCTAGTGCTTCGCTTCTTCCAGCCGAAGGGGCGAATCTGACGCCGCCGCGTCCTACCACGATCGTTGACGCGCCCCGGCTGTCGCGCAAGCTGGGGGTGGATCTCGTGCTGGCGAGTGAAACACTTCAGTACACTGGCAGCTTCAAGTTCAGGGCTGCGTACAACGTCGCCTCGCACGTGGAGCAGGCGCACATCATCACCGCTTCGTCGGGTAATTTCGGGCAGGCGATCGCCTATGCATGCTCGCTGTTCGGGAAGCGGTGCACCGTGGTGATGCCTGCCACTGCGCCGAAGATCAAAGTGGAAGCCGTCCGCGAGTACGGGGCTGAAGTCGACCTCGTGGACGTGAAGGTGAAGGGAAGACTCGAGCGGCTCGCCGAGCTGGCTCGAGAATTTCCCGATGCGTATGTCGCGAGCCCCTACGACGACCCACTGGTGATAGAGGGAAACGCGGGGCTCGCGGAGGAGCTGTTCGCGCTCGGTCTCGACCTCGATTTCATCATCGCGCCAATCGGAGGGGGCGGACTCACCTCGGGGCTCGTCGTGGCCGTCAAGCGCAGCGGAAAGAAGATCGTTGTGCTTGCCGCCGAGCCGACGCTGGCGAACGACGCGGCCGAGTCATTCCGGGCCGGACACATCGTCTCGCAACCGGAGGAGTCCGCAACCATTGCCGATGGCGCCCGAATGCTACGCCTCGGCGACAGGAACTGGGAGATACTGAGCCACGGTCTTGGTGGAGTGATCGAGGTATCGGAAGACCAGATCAAGGAAGGCGTTAGGCTGCTGTTCCTTTTCGCCAATCTGAAGGCGGAGCCAACCGGCGCGCTGGCGCTCGGAGCGGTGCTGGCGGATCGAGAGCGGTTCAAGGGGAAAAGAGTATGCTGCGTGATCAGCGGCGGAAACGCCGACCCGGCCCTTTACGCTCAGCTGATCGCGGGAACCTGAATGCACGCCCGGGAGCGAGGACGGAGGGGCCAGACAGCGCCCCTCCGCCTCGTTCTTCGCGACGGCATCCCTACTTACTTGCCGTTGCCACCCTTGCGGCCCGGGTTGCCGGGGGTCCCGCCGAGCTCGTCATTCGACCGGCTCGGATCGCCTTGGTTCGAGTTGCCCGGATCGCAGCCCTCGGGCCCGTTGCCCACGCCCTGGTTGCACTTTTCCTTGTCCTTGCCCTTGCCCTTGCGACCCTCGCAGCCGGTAACGTCGGTGCCTGTGATCGTCACGTCGGCCTTCGCATAGGCGTTCCCGTTGAAGGTGCCACGGGTCAGGGTGATGGCCGCCCCGGACAAGATCGTTCCGACGAAGCGC
>JANMTG010000336.1:0-4694 GCA_031390205.1 Gemmatimonadota bacterium | reverse complement strand
CGTCGGCCACCGGGGGACGGGTGGAGGAGCGGAGCGCGTCGGCGTAGGCCTCGACACGATGGGGCCGCCCGATCCGGAGGACGGGCCCCGCTGGTTTCCCGACGCGGACCTCAACTTTGCGGAGAACCTCCTGCGCTTCACCGACGACGAGCCGGCCCTCGTCTCGTGGAATGAGCATGGCCCTCAGCAGACGCTCTCCTACCGTGAGCTCGGGGAAGCGGTCGGACCCCTGACGGAGGCACTCCGCTCGGCAGGGGTGAAACCAGGTGACCGCGTTGCCGCGCTCCTCCCCAACATTCCCGAGGCGGTGATCGCCATGCTCGCCGCCACATCGCTCGGAGCAATCTGGTCATCGTGCTCACCGGATTTCGGCGCGCAAGGCGTGATGGACAGGTTCGGCCAGATCGCACCGAAGATTCTGTTTGCGGCGAACGGATATCTCTACAACGGGAAAGAGATCGACCTGCTGCCGCGGCTGCGGCAGATCGCGTTCCGGATTCCCTCGCTCGAGCACGTGATCGTGACGCCGTACAGGAAGCGGACGATCGATATGGCAGGAGTTCGCCATGGCGCGCTCTGGTCCAGCTTCATCGAGAGTCAGGCGGCAGCGGCAGCAGGCAAAGCAGCACCGGCAGAGGCGAAGACGACCGACCTAATGCGCGCGGATCCTGAAGTGAACGCCGAGCAGTTCGAGCGTTTCCCATTCGCTCACCCGCTCTACATCATGTATTCCTCGGGGACGACCGGCCTTCCGAAGTGCATGGTGCACAGCGCGGGCGGCACCCTCATCCAGCACCTCAAGGAGCTCATCCTCCACACCGATCTCAAGCGCGAGGACTGCATCTTCTATTACACGACGTGTGGATGGATGATGTGGAACTGGCTGGTGAGCTCACTGGCCGTTGGGGCAAAAGTGGTGCTCTACGACGGTGCTCCGCTTTCGCCGAGTGCGGACTTTCTGTGGGAGATGGCCGAGCGCGAGCAGGTGACGGTTTTCGGGACCAGCGCCAAGTATTTGGGCGTGCTGGAGAAGTCCGGAGTCGAGCCCGGCGCGACGCGCGATTTATCCAGGCTCAAGACGGTGCTTTCCACCGGAAGCCCGCTGGCTCATCACAGCTTCGATTACGTCTACTCGAAGATCAAGCGCGACGTCCATCTCGCCAGCATCAGCGGCGGAAGCGACATCATCTCCTGCTTCGTGCTCGGGAATCCGATTCTTCCGGTGTATCGCGGCGAGATCCAGACACCGGGCCTTGGGATGGCCGTCGATGTTCTGGACGCGCACGACGGGAGGCCGCTGCGGCTGGTTCCGGGTGAGCTGGTGTGCACGAAGCCGTTTCCGACCATGCCGATCAAATTCTGGGACGATCCCGCCGGAAAAAAATACCGCGCCGCTTATTTCGAGCATTTTCCCGGAATCTGGAGGCACGGCGACTGGGCGGAGATGACGCGCAACCGGGGCTATATCATCTATGGGCGAAGCGATGCAACGCTGAATCCGGGTGGGGTGCGGATCGGGACCGCCGAGATCTACAGACAGGTGGAGCAGCTTCCGGAAGTCGTGGAAAGCGTCGCGGTCGGTCAGGAACGGGACGGCGGAACGCAGGGTGACGTACGGATCGTGCTGTTCGTGAAGCTCAGGCCGGGGGTGACGCTCGACGACGATCTGCGCCAGCGCATCCGCGAGCGGATCCGCGAAGACACGACGCCGCTCCACGTACCGAAGAAGATCGTTCAGGTGGGCGATATTCCCAGAACCATCAGTGGGAAGATCAGCGAGCTGGCCGTGCGCGAAGTGATCCATGGGCGCCCGGTGAAGAACACCGAGGCGCTGGCAAATCCAGAGTCGCTGAAGTTGTACGAGGGGCTGCCGGAGCTCGGCGACTAGCGCAGCGTGGTCTGGCTAGCGGGTCTGGGCGAGCGCGGACTCGCGCTTGGCGGTGGCAGCCAGGTCGTTGACAAGATCCTGCAGCTTCGGTCCGCGACCGGGCTCCGGAGTTCCGATCACGAGCGCGGTGCGGTAGTGCGAGACGCCGTACGCCTTGCCCGATTTACGCTCGACGGTGATCCCCAGGTTCTCGGGCTCGGTCGGATCGTCGCTGGCGACATTGGCCGCGGGCGCGCCCGGCAGGGCATGCGACTCGACTTCCGCGAGAAAAGCCTTCCAGTCGGGATTGCCCTTCAGCTTCGCCTCACACACCGAACTGATCCAGCGATCCTCGCCGTACTCTGACTGGCGCTTGGAGACGGGACCGCAGTCATAGCCGGCGCGGACGAAGTTGTCGACGCGTACGTCGGCGGCGTCGGGCGTGGTGAGGTAATACTGATCCCACCACAGCAGCAGGCGGCCGCTCAGATTGGCGCCCCTCTGCTTGAGGATGACGAGGAACTGCGGATTTCCGAAGCCGGAATACCAGATTCTGATCTCGCGCTCACCGCGCTTGATTTCCGCCGCGGACAGGGGCGAAAGCCCGGCCGTCAGAACTGCGGCGTCCTTGGTCTCGAAAATCGCGGCGGCGTCGCCCACTTCGGCGGACGCCTGGACCAACCCCTGAGCGGTGGCGTACGTCGGAACGGCAAGCAGCAGCAAGGCGGAAACAGCGCTGAGGCGGCACATGTGTAATGGACTGCTGGCGGCACACGGCGTCACGCCTTTTTGACGCTTCGGAGTGGTCGAAACGTAGCGCGCGTGGAAAACCATATTTGTGATTAGATCATCAGGGCCGGACGGGCTCTTACCGAAGACTACCTGTGAGGGACAGAGGGATGAAGAAAGCCCGCAGCCCATAGCCGTAAAGGCCGACGGCACCCGGCAGGTAGTCTTCAGTTCAGGTACACCTGTTCTCCCGTGAAGAGTGCTAGATCGACGACAGCCGACGACCGAATACCTGGCAGAAGTAGAGTCCCCCCCTCCCCGAGATCACCACCCCGGTCCCGATCTCAGATACCTCCGGATTGAGAATATTCCGACGGTGGCCCGGCGACTTCATCCAGCCGCGCACCACGCTCTCGGCGTCCGTATATCCGAGCGCAA
The DNA here is from genome assembly GCA_031390205.1 of Gemmatimonadota bacterium. Taxonomy (GTDB): domain Bacteria; phylum Gemmatimonadota; class Gemmatimonadetes; order Gemmatimonadales; family Gemmatimonadaceae; genus UBA4720. Next base: position 1,660 of record JANMTG010000336.1, on the reverse strand, counting down.
TGTTCTCGGCGATCATCGCGTACGGGTACGCCACGTGTTGGGCGCGATGTGTTAGCGTCGGAAGGCGTGATTCGGGGATGACGTGCGTCATCTTTCGGTATGTGGCCATGTTCTGCGCATGGAGCTTGGCCGCCCGGTCGAGCCTTTCGTTCCATACGAGCGCGCGGAGTCCGCGTCGTTTCCGCTCTGCATTGACCAGGGTGAAGATGCTGGATTCCATCTTCGTGTAAGCACCGTCGCTCACCGGCGCCGGGGCAGTTGCGGCGACAGGGTTCGGGGAGGGAGCCGGGTTGGGCACCGAAACCGCGCAGGCGGCGAGGCTCAAAGCCACGGCGAGGGGGAGGACGTCAGCGCATCTCATAGGCTTTATATAGACGACCGAGCCCAACGTTCCGCCCTACCGATGAACCGCCGGTAGCCGCCTCAGCCTGTTTCCGCGAATCCTCGCAGTACCGCCAGAATTCTCGTCGGGTCGAGGGTCGTCGGGCGCGATGTGAATACCCTCAGCCACCGCGCGCTCTTGTAAAGCTGTTCGGAGAGGGACGGGAGATTGATCGTTCCGATCCACCCTTCTCCCGTCAGCCGCTCCACCTTGTTGCTGCGTCGCAGCACGGGAATGTCGAGACCGAGCATTTGGGTTTTCACCGGATAGTCGAGGAGCAGCTCACCGGGCGCCAGGCCGAACTCGCGGGCCAGCGTGTTCTCGGCGTCCGCCACTCGTTGGCGGTCGGTGGCGATCCATTCGACCGTCGCGTCCTCCAGCTCCGCGGCCGGCCATTCCGCGGCGCGCTTGTAAAGCTTCCGTTCCTTGAGCGCGACGAGCAGCGGCGTGGGCCAGGCGCCCTCGAGCCGGTGCATCAATCCTTCGTCGGTGTAGCGCGCCAACGACTGCACGTCCAGGACGCCCGCGTGAACCGCGTCCTCCACGAGCCGCTTGTACATCGCCGTCGCGCTGCGCACGGCGTGATGCCAGTAGACGTTGCGGTACATCTGATACTTGGCGAATAGAAGCGACTCGAGCGCGGAGAGCGCTTTCTCGCGCACACCAATCGAAGGCCGGCCGGTCTGGGGATCGTCCACAAGCACCAATGAGTTGGTGAGACGATCGACGTCGATCTCTCCGTAAGGAACGCCGCACATGAAGGCGTCACGCTTCAGGTATTCGATCTTGTCGAGGTCGAGCGAGCCGGAGATCAGTCCCTGAAGCGGACTGGTGCTCCGGCCCGCGATAAGCTCGAACACCAGCCGCGGCGCCTCGGGCCCGAGACTGGCGGTGAGCAGGGAAGCGACCCTGCCTTCGGTGATCAGTGGTCGCGCGACATCCTCGTGGTGCAGCGCGCCGATCTCCTCCAGCGCGTGCGAGAACGGATAGTGTCCGACATCGTGAAGCAGCGCCGCCGACCGGACTATCGCCTGTTCGCTCTCGCCGATAGATGTCGAGTGCTCGGCTTCGCTGAGGAGCGCCAGCGTGCGACGCGCCAAGTGGTGCGTGCCGAGCGCGTGCTCGAAGCGGGTGTGGTTGGCGCCGGGATAAACGAGATACGCCCAGCCCAGTTGGCGAACGTACCTGAGTCTCTGCACGACGTCGGTGTCGAGGAGCGCGAGCGTCAGCTCGTCGACTCTGATGTTATTCCAGACGGGGTCGCGCAGTATCTCGAAG
>JANMTG010000305.1:0-15038 GCA_031390205.1 Gemmatimonadota bacterium | reverse complement strand
GTGCCGGAACCGCTTCTCGTACGACGCAACGGCGTCGAAGTCGATGTTGTCGAGGTTACCGCGCATTTGCGCTATCGCCTCGTCTGGAATCTGAAACCCGAGCTCCTTCTCCGCCTCCGCCAGCGCCAGCCAGAGACGCCGCCACAGACCGTGACGCACCGCCGGCGACCACAGCTCCAGCATTGCGGCCGACGCGTAACGATCCGCGAGCGGTGAGCTGTACCTGTCCTTTGTCACTAGTTGAAGCTGAACTCGGTGGCGTAGATCTGTCCGCCGCGCTCGAAGTACATGCGCAGTCCTCCGCGGCCATAGCTGGTAAGAATGCGCTGGACAGACTCCGCGTCCGGGATCGGCGTCCGGTTGATCTGTACGATCACATCGCCGGTCTGGATACCGATCTGCTGCTGCACACGCTCGCTGACGCGATTGACGAGAGCACCCTGCCGGCTCCGGATGGTGTACTGCGCGCGGATCGGCGGCGTCAGGGTTATCAGCTCGATCTCGCGCAGGACGGTCACGCGTGGCGCATTGACGTCCGGAAGATCTACGACGTCGACCGTGATCGGAATCTCCCGTCCGCCCCGCCGGATTACCAGCGGATTGCGCTCACCCACGCGGAGCTCGAGGAGCTCCGCGTGCCAGTCGTAGGGATTATGCAGCACCCGGTTACGCGAGCGCACGATGACGTCGCCGGGACGGATGCCGGCCCTGGCGGCCGGTGATCCCGGCATTACCGAGGCGACGACCACTCCAGTGGTTGCCGCACCCGCACCACCAGGCGTTCGGGCGAGCTGCGGCTGGACGCCGATCCACGGGCGCCGAACGACACCGTGGGCGAGGAGATCATCGATGACACGACGAGCGCGATTGATCGGAATGGCAAACCCGATCCCGACCGATCCTCCGCTTGGCGAGAAGATCGAGCTGTTGACCCCGATTACCTCGCCAGCCGCGTTCACAAGGGGGCCGCCCGAGTTGCCGGGGTTGATCGAAGCGTCGGTCTGGATCATGTCCACGTACACGCCCGCGCCTTCGCTTGGCGTCGCCAGATTGCGGCCAATCCCGCTCACTACACCGGCCGTCACGCTGGGCTCGGTGTTGGCGAGAACGAACCCGAATGGATTCCCGATGGCGATCGCCCACTCGCCGATGATGAGATTGCTCGACGATCCGAGTGGAGCCACGGGGAGATCGCGCGCCTCGATCTTGACCACCGCGAGATCGTTCGTCTCATCGATGCCAACGAGCCTGGCCGGATAAGTCGTTCCATCCCGCATGGCAACCGAAATGCGACTGGCGCCGGCCAGCACGTGCGCGTTGGTGACGATCGCGCCATCAGCGCGCACCACGAATCCGGAGCCGAGTCCCGCGGTTGACCGCTGGCCGGAGCGACCGCCGAAAAACTGCTCGAAGGCGTCAGCGGGGACGCGCTCCATTGCCTCGGTCTGCACCGTTACTACTGCGGGCGCTACTCGCGCGACTGCTTCGGTGATAGCGGTCCGCCGTGAAGCGGACACCGCTTGGGTCGGCGTGGACACCTGAACGCTTTGTGCGGATGAAGGCGAGCTCGATGCGCCCTGGCAGGCTACGAGGACCAACGCGCACAGAGAGCGTGGGACTGCGTAACTCATGCAGTCGCCCGGGGCTTCGGACGCTTCGCGAGGTCGCTCAGGAACCGGTCGACTCCCCGGTCGCTGAGCGGGTGCACGGTGAGGCCACGCAGCGTTTCCGGGGTGACGCAGACGATATCGGCGCCCGCCGTCACACAGTCGGAAAACTGCGTTGCCGTGAGCGGCGATGCGGCCATCACATCGCACTCCTCGCCACCGGCGTCGAGGACGTTCTTTATTTCGCCGAGCGTCTGGGCGCCCGACTGGCCGAAGGTTTCGAGCTCTTTCAGCGTCACCTGAACGATCGAGGCTCCGGCCTTCGCGGCGATCAGTGCCTGTGCCGCGCTGAAAACGAAGGTCGCGCAGATCACGACGCCTTCGGCACTGAGCCTGGCGATCGGGATGAGGGAGTCCTCGACCAGAGGTACCTGCACGACGATGTGGTCGGAGACCTTTGCCAGGTCGCGCGCCTCGGAATAAATGTCCGCCGACGCAACGGCGCCGACCGGTACGCAGATGGGAAACGCGAATTCCCGTGAGATTTCCTCGAGTCGTTCTCTCGCGTCCGCGTCAGGCGTGTCGGCGCTGAACGCCACGTAGGAGAACGCCACACCATCGGCGAGGCCCGCCGACGCGGCGCTTCTGATCTCATCGAGGCTGACGCTCTCGAGGTAAATGTTCATGCGGTTTCCAGGTAGAGGTGTCGCGGATATTCCACTCTCTCGAGGAAGAGAGCGTGGGGCGGCGCCGGTGGTGAGACTTTGCTGTTGTCACTTTCGCCGAGAAGGCTCGCGATGACCCCGGGGTCACGCCTGCCTTCACCGACCTCGAGCATGGTTCCGACGAGAAAGCGCACCATGTGATGGAGAAAGCGGTCGGCGGTGATGTCGAACCGCAGCCCACCCTCTCTTTCCGTCCACGCCGCGCGCGAAACCGTGCACCGATGGTTGTCGGTATCGGGCGCCGTCCCTTTCACCGCGAACGCGCGGAATGAGTGCTCTCCGGGAATCGCCGCCGCGGCGAGGGCCATGCGCCCGAGGTCGGCAGTGCTCCTCCATACCAGCTCATGTGCCCGGCGAAACGGCGACGATGCCAGATCGTCTGTGCCTACAAGGTAGCTGTAGCTGCGAGCGATCGCGCTGTACCGGGGGTGGAACTCCTCACGCATTTCGAAGGCGGCGGCAATCCATACATCGTCCGGAAGAATGGCATTCATCGATCGGCGGAGCGCTGTCGCGGTCCATTTCGGGGGCACCCGCACCCCGGCCGCCTGCCCGCGCGCATGGACCCCGGCATCTGTTCGGCCCGCTCCGATAACAGCGAGAGATGTTCCGCAAAGCTTCGCGACCGCCGCTTCGAGCACTCCCTGAACGGTCCGTTCATTCGGCTGCCGCTGCCAGCCGCAAAAGCGCGCGCCATCGTAGTGCAGCACCATCTGCACGGAACGCGACACCATTGCGTGAAATTACCCGTGCGGGGGTCGCTGTCAAGGAACGTAACTCATTGAAGATGATTGACTTTACGCTCTCGGCTCGGCAATGTGGAACATTGAGCGCGAGCATTACGCCGTCCTTCTGATTCCGCAATGGCACCACGAACTCTGGGTGGACTTTCAACCGTACTCGCGGCCGCCGCAAACGTATCAGATGCGTTGCGGGCCCTGTCGCACGACGTATCCGAGCACGACCGGAACGCGAGCATCGTTCTGTTCACGTACGATGCGCGCCGCGAATTGTTGAGCGAGCGCGTAACGCCCGCACTCGACGGCGCCAATACCGCGCAGCTCGAGGTAGCCATAGACCACCTGCCAACAGCGGCGCGGCGGACGATTTCGGCCGGGCGTCAGTTCGCTGACATGGCTGGAGAGTCGGGCGATTTCCAGAAGCTTCTCGGCGTCGGCGCGTCACCCGAAGCCGGCATCCTCCTCCTGCGCGGCCTGCTGGTGGACGGGGAGGTAGCCGCGGTGCTCGCCCTCTCCGAATCCAAGACCCGCTTCGGCCAGCGACTCTCCGACAAACTGTCTCCCGCGGTCGACCTGTTCGCGCTGGCGTTCGCGCGCCTGGCCGAGCGCCGCGCGAGAGAGGAGGCCGTGCGCCAGCTCGAAGAGCTGACGCAGAGGCTCCATGAAGAGCACTCCAGAACCGTGCAGGAACTCCAGCGGAAGCTGACAGAGGCGCAAGCGGTTCTCAAGGGAAAGGGGGCGGGCGACACGGAACGCGTAACCCAGTTGAAGCGCGCGATCGAGGTAGCCGCCGTCGAGGCCCGCGCCACCGCCCAGCGTCTGTCCGCGGTCGAAGAGCAGGTCGGCGTGGCGGTAAGGAAACTCGAGAAAGCCCACGTCCAGCTCCACGTGCAGGGCGAGGCGTTGCAACAACAGAGCGATCTCATTTTTCGCATTGAGACCATGCTGAGAGGCGCGCCCACCGGACAGGAGTCTCGCGCGGTGATCGAAGGAGTTCTCGATCTCGTCACTTCGCGGGCCGAGCACGCTTCGTCGTTGTAATCTCATCCACCTGTGACCGCTCCGCCCTCGGACGCGCTTCAGGGCGCCATCCAGAAGCTTGCTTTCAGAATCCCGCTCTCCGCGGCGGATGCCGAAGCCGCGTTCTCGATGGTCATGCAGGGACAGGGCACCGCGGTGCAGGTCGCGGCACTGCTCGCCGCGCTGCGTGCGACTGGTGAGAGCGCGGAAGTGGTCGCGGGCGTCGTACGCGCCCTGCGCCGAGCGATGGTCACTTTGCCCGCCCCCAATCCGGACGCCCTCGTCGACACGTGCGGTACGGGCGGTGGGGCCGTCGCCACGTTCAACATCTCGACGGCGGCCGCATTGGTTGCCGCGGGCGCGGGCGTCCGAATCGCCAAACACGGCAACCGCTCGTTCACATCAAGGTGCGGCAGCGCTGACGTCCTGGAAGCGCTAGGGGTTGCGATTGAGGTGCCGATTTCCGTAATGCAGCGCTCACTTTCCGAGGCAGGCATTGTCTTCATGTTCGCTCCTCTCATGCATCCCGCCATGCGTCACGTGGGTCCCGTGCGGCGGGAGCTCGGGATCCCGACAGTGATGAACATCGTCGGACCGCTGGCGAACCCAGCTCGAGCCGGGAGACAGGTGGTGGGGGTCGCCGATCTCGATCGCGCGCCTGTTCTCGCCGGCGCGCTGTCAGAGCTGGGGACGACGCACGCCCTCGTCGTTCACGGTGAGCCCGGTCTCGACGAGGTGTCCCCCCTAGGTCCTACCCACGTAATAGAAGTGCGCGACCGGACCACGGCGCGATGGACGATCCATCCCGAACAGCACGGGTTCCGGAATATCTCCCGCTCTGATCTCGCCGGCAGCGAGCCGGCGGACAATGCGAGGATCATTACCGAGATACTGGCCGGGGGTGGTCCCGAGGGAGCGCGCGCCGCGGTGATACTAAATGCGGCTGCGGCTGTCTACGTGAGCGGGCAGGTGAAGGACTACCACACCGCGGTCGAGGCGGCGACGAAGGCGCTCGATTCAGGCAAAGGCCGCGACGTGCTGGAAAGCTTGAGGCGTGCCCACTCAAGTGGCTCCGGGAGAATTACTTAGCGCGACCCGCCTCTAAAATCTTCGCAGCACTCCGACGACGATGCCCTGGATGGAGATGTCGTTCTCATGGACGTAAATCGGGTTCATGGCTTCGTTCGCCGGCTGCAAACGAATACGGCCGTCACGCTCCCGGTAGAACTTCTTCACTGTGGCCGAAGTCCCATCGATCAGCGCGATAACCATCTCCCCATTGTCCGCGGAGTGTTTTTCGTTGACGATGACGAAATCCCCATCCCGGATCTGCTCGTCGATCATCGAGTTGCCGCGAACGCGGAGGACGTAGTGATTGCCGCTACGACGGACGAAGTCTTCCGGAACGCCGATTGACTCCGGAATCTGTACGGCTTCGATCGGAACACCAGCTGCCACCGTGCCGAGCAGCGGCAAAGACATTGCCCGAGGCGTTACCGTGGAGGGCAGAACCTCGATTCCACGGCTCTCGTTGTAGGCGCGCTTGATGTAACCCTTGCGCTCGAGGTTGGTGAGGTGCTCATGCACGGTCGCGAGCGAGTTATAGTTAAATTTCGCGGCGATCTCCTCGAAGCTCGGCGCGTAACCCCGTTCTCCCAAGTAGCTATCCAGGTAGGTTAGAATCTCGCGCTGGCGTTTTGTAAGCGACATCTCTGTTCCCCGGGTTTGAGACGAAATACCCCTAGGCGCTACCGAACATTTGCCGAATTCCTACGTTAGCCGAAGATCAACCGAAGCGCAAGCTTTTTTGGAGTGGTGCCCGCCAACGGGGACCTTGGGCGAGCTCGTAGGCGCCGCGCAAATTCGCGCAGAGGTGTTGCTCGGGCGAACGGCCGAGCTTAGTCGGGCGGCACACGCAGCCCCAAAGGTTCGGAGCCTCAGCTCCGCGCTTCGTACCACAACGGTGGGAATAATCGCCGAGCTGAAGAGAGCTTCGCCTTCGCGGGGCGCGATCAATCTGAGCTTGAGTGCCTTCGAGCAGGCGCGCGCGTACGAGCGCGGGGGCGCGGTGGGGATATCGGTCCTTACGGAGCCCAGCCGCTTTGGGGGCAGCAACGATGACCTCGTCACGGTTTGCGCGGCGGTGGATATCCCAATTCTGAAGAAAGACTTTCATGTCGAGCCCGTTCAACTTCTCGAGGCACGCGCCGTGGGGAGCTCCGCCGCGCTGGTGATAGCTCGCGCGGTGCCGCCGAGGCGCCTCGCCGAGCTCCTGCAGGTCGGAGGGGAGATCGGATTGGAGATACTCGTCGAAGTGCGCGATGCGGTCGAGCTCGAGCTCGCTCTCTCACTGGGCGCGGATCTGATCGGCGTCAACAATCGCGACCTGGAGACATTGGCAGTCGATCTCTCCACAACTGATCGTGTCATCCCGCTGGTTCCGCGTTCGTGCGTCGCGGTGGCGGAGAGTGGCATCGCAACGCGGGCAGACGTTGAGCGCGCGGCGGCAAACGGGGCGGACGCGGTATTGGTTGGCGCGGCTCTTTCCGTCTCCAGTGAGCCCGAGGCCGCGGTACGCTCCCTCACCGGGGTCGCCCGGGCAGCGGATGCTCGCCAAAATTAAATTCTGCGGCCTAACCCGCGCCGAGGACGCCGCTTTTGCCGCCGAGCTCGGCGCGGGCTACGTAGGTGTGATATTCGCCGAAAGTCCGCGACGTCTGGCACCAATTGCGGCAAGGAATGTTCTGGATGCCGCCGGGACGACGTTGAAGCGAGTGGGTGTCTTCGGCACCAACTCTCCCGAGGAGATTGCGAGGACGGCCGAAGAGGCCGCTCTCGATATAGTGCAGCTGCACGCGGACCCGACTGGAGCCGATGTGATCGCGGTGAGGGAGCGCTTTGCCGGGGACATCTGGGCAGCTGTGAGAATCGACGATGGCCACATCCCCGATGATGCGCAAATCCTGCTGGAGGAAGCGGACGCAATAGTGCTCGATGCCAGGTCACAACGTGTCCTCGGTGGTAGCGGCGAGGCCCTTCCATGGAGCGATCTCGCAGGAGACCTCGCCCGCGTGCGCGGTAGCGTTTCGGTCGTTCTGGCCGGGGGTCTGACCGCGGAGAATGTGGGGACAGCAATCCGGACTCTCGCTCCCGACGTCGTCGATGTATCATCGGGAGTGGAATCATCACCCGGTGTGAAAGACAGGCGGCTGATGGCCTCCTTTGCCGCGATGGTTGCCGGCTCTCCGAGCCGCAAAAATGCTCACTGATACCGGGCATCGTTTCGGTCCGTTCGGCGGTCGCTACGTTCCGGAGACTCTCATCCCGGCCCTCGACGAGCTGGACGCGGCTTTCGATGAAGCGATGCGAGACACCGCGTTTCAGGCCGAGCTGGACCGGCTGCTCAAGGACTACGTCGGGAGGCCATCTCCGCTCGGCATTGCGCCGCGCTTTTCCGAGTCTGTCGGTTGCGCCGTCTACCTCAAGCGGGAAGACCTCAATCACACTGGCGCCCACAAGATCAACAACGCACTTGGCCAGGCTCTTCTCGCGCAGCGAATGGGGAAGCGTCGCATCATCGCCGAGACCGGAGCGGGGCAGCATGGGGTAGCTACGGCTACCGCTTGCGCCAGGTTCGGCCTGGAGTGCACGGTTTACATGGGCGAAGAAGACATGCGGCGGCAGCTGCTGAATGTCTATCGAATGCGCCTGATGGGTGCTACAGTCGTGCCTGTTCTTTCCGGTACTCGAACGCTCAAGGATGCGACGAGCGAAGCGATTCGCGACTGGGTAACCAACGTGGAGGACAGTTACTATGTCATCGGATCGGTTGTCGGGCCCGCGCCGTACCCACGAATGGTGCGGGATTTTCAGGCGGTGATCGGGCGGGAATCGCGCGACCAGATGCTCGATTCAGTGGGACGACTTCCGAGCACCGTCGTCGCGTGTGTCGGCGGCGGCTCCAACGCAATGGGAATTTTTCATGCTTTCGTCGGCGACAAGTCGGTGGAGCTCATAGGGGTGGAGGCGGCGGGGCGCGGCCTCGACACGGGGGAGCACTCGGCGTCACTGGGGCGCGGCGTTCCCGGGGTATTGCACGGCTCCCTCAGCTATCTCCTGCAGGATGAAGGCGGGCAAGTTCATCCGGCGCACTCGATATCAGCCGGACTGGATTACCCCGGTGTCGGACCGGAGCACTCGTATCTCAAGGACACGGGGCGCGCGACCTACGTCTCGGTCACCGACGACGAGGCCGTCCAGGGACTGGGAATATTGAGTCGTCTCGAGGGGATTATCCCCGCTCTCGAAACGTCACACGCCGTCGCCTGGGTCGTCAAAGAGAAGGAGCGGTGGCAGGCGAACGACGCGGTCCTGATATGCATCAGCGGCAGAGGCGACAAGGATCTCGCGCAGATAACGGAAATGGGACTTCTACCCGCATGACAGCGTCGGTACCACCGAAAATTGAGGATGACGAGCTCGACGAGCCGTCGTTCCCCATCATTCACGTCACCGACCTGCTGAAGGCGTTCGTCAAGGCGATGCGCGCACACCAGATGTATCTGGCCAATAACCCGATGCACGCCCGTTCGCTCGAAGCCGTAAGGCAAGCGTTCGGCGCTCTCTGGAAGCAAACCGACGCCATCGACCTGCAGATCACCGAGACCCAGCTCAAATGGGAAGGCAGGGTCGTCCTCGATGAAGGGGACCGGACGAGCGACAACGTTGCCTGGCTGTTTTACAAGGATGGCGTTCGCGAGCTGACGTTCCTCAAGGGATTCGAGGACGAGGATCTGAGCAGTCTGTTCGATTTGATGCAACAGGTGCGAAGGGCGGGAGCGGACGATGACGATCTACTCACCCTGATGTGGGAGCGTGAGTTCACTGCACTTCGCTATAGGTACGTGGATCTCCTCGTCGAGGCTGGGACCGGGATCGAGTCGATGGAGAGGTCGGAACAGAAGGAGAAGATCCTCTCGCCGGCCGAAGCAGAATCCGGAGGAGTGGAGGCCTCGAATTCCTCCGTCACCCAAATGAGCGATTTCGACTCCGCGCTCTATTTTCTCGATGACCGCGAGGTGGAATACCTGCAGAGCGAGATCAAGCGGGAATTCTCGACCGATGTAAGGCCGGCCGTCATAGCGTCACTGCTCGACACGTTCGAGACGCAACAGGATCCGACGGTTCGCGAAGAGATCTGCGGCCTGCTCGACTACTTCCTGCTCATACTCCTGTCCACCGCCCAATACCGGAACGCGGCCTATCTCCTGCGCGAGGCCACTGTCACTTCCAACCGGGCGCCGGGCATCCTGGAGCCCCAAAAGCAGCGCCTCATGCAGCTCGGAGAGCTGATGAGCGACCCCAAGCCTCTCGGACAACTCCTTCAGGCGCTGGAAGACACACCCCTTCGCGCTCCCCAGACCGAGCTTGAGGAGCTTTTTGCAATCCTTCAGCCGGGAGCACTCGAGACTGTGCTTGGGTGGATTGCGCGGAGCAACAACACCGAGCTGAGAATGCTGCTCGAGCTGGCGGCTACACGGCTCGCCTCCGCCAACAGCGGGGAGCTGATACGCCTCATCGGCTCCGATGACGAAGCGGTGGTTTTACAGGCGATTCGCCGGGCAGCCGCGCTCAAATCACCCGCCGCGGTGCTGGCTCTCGGAAAAATGCTCACCGTCGGCGAGCCGGACATGCGAGTCGCAGCGGTAAATGCGCTCACGGAGATCGGCTCACCGGGAGCGATGCAGATGCTCGAGCGGGCGATCACCGACGAAGACAGAGAGGTGCGGATCGTTGCCGTGCGCGCGCTGGGCGGCCGGTCGGCGCGGAGCGCGTTGCCGCGGATCGAAGCCGCCATCAAGGGCAAGGATCTCCGCGAGAGCAACCTGACGGAGAAAATGGCTTTCTTCGAAGCCTACGGCATCCTCTGCGGCGATGCCGGCATACCGCTGCTCGATGGCCTGCTCCACTCGAAGGGATTCATGGGCAAGCGTGATGACTCGGAGATCAGGGCGTGCGCGGCGATCGCGCTCGGCAAGATCGGCTCGCCGAAAGCAATGGAATCGCTCAATCGCGCGGCGGCCGAGAAGGATGTCATCGTGCGCAACGCGGTAAGCCGCGCCATCCGCGGAGCTCCGTCGTGACGGGGGGAGCTGGAGCGAATGAAGGCTGGGGAGGCGAAGACCGGAAATTCGGCTCCAGCGTCCGCCGCGGCGGTCGCAATTTCATGGCGGCGTTCTACGCCGCACTCAGGGCCATCAAGCTCTACCCGCTGGAGCACACCGCGGTGCAGAAGTCGCTCTCCGACCTCGCCCAGGTCGCCGAGTCCATGCGCGGCGACGAGGGAGATCTGGAATTCCGCGTCTCGGGCGAGTTCATATTCATCAACTCCACCCGGCTCCGCCTGGACCTGAGCAACTATGCGACGTTCGGGCACATACTCAGCCTGTGCAAAGCTGGCGGCATAGGCGCGATTCACGTCGGCGCAAAAGGCACCGCACGGGACTGGTCGCTTCTGCTTTCGCTTATGGGAGGCGAGAGCAAGGTCGGGCCAAAGGGGCGTCTGGACCAAATCGTGTCGCGCCTCAACGAGGCGGCTATCGAGCTGTTTCAGCTCGACCCACCGATCGAGACGGAAGGCGACCAGCAGTTCAACCAGGAGACGAAGGCCGCCGCCAGTCGCACCTACTCTCAATCCGTCGCGGTGACCAAGGACGTCATCAACTCGGTCCGCATCGGAAAGACGCCGAACATCAGGAAGATAAAACGGGTGGTGCAAGGAATCGTCGACCAGGTGCTGAACGAGGAGACCTCGCTCATCAGCCTCACCGCCCTCAGGGACTATGACGAGTACACGTTTACGCACTCCGTGAACGTCTGCATCTTTTCTGTCGCGCTCGGCCGGCGGCTGGGAATGACGAAGCTCCAGATGTATGAGCTCGGCCTCGCCGCGCTGATGCACGACATCGGCAAGTCCCGGGTGCCCCTCGACATGCTTCAGAAAACCGCCGACCTGACGGACGAAGAGTGGAAATGGATGGCATCTCACCCGTGGCTGGGCGTCCTGGTGCTGTTTCAGTTCCGCCGGCAACAGGAAGAGCTGTCCTATCGCGCCATGACGGTGTGTCACGAGCACCACATGAAAATCGGTCTCACCGGCTATCCGAAGACGGTGCGTCCGCGGCAGACGAGCGTGCTCAGCAAGATCGTCGCGATAACCGATGGTTATGATGCGGCGACCTCCCGCCGGGTCTACCGTACCGAAGTCCTCACTCCGGCTGCGGTGCTCCAGGAGATGCGTGACAATCCGCGCCGAGGGCTCGATCCGGTGCTCGTCAAAGCGTTCATCAATCTCCTCGGCATCTATCCCGTCGGAACGCTGGTCGTCCTCGACACATTCGAACTGGCCGTGGTGTCCGCCACCAGCCCCAACCCCGAAGCTCTGTCGAGGCCGGTCGTGAAGATCATCAGCGACGCGCAGGGCAACGTCACCAGCCCTCCGCTCGTCGTCGACCTCGCCGTTGCGGAAGCAGGGGGTCAGTTCGCGCGCACCATCATCAAGACGGCCGATCCCGAGCGCTATGGCGTCACCGTCGGCGACTATCTCACCTAACGCAATAACGCGCCGCTTCGAGGCGCTCCGCGCGGCGTCCCGTCGCGCGCTCGTCTGCTACCTGACCGCTGGACACCCCGATCTGCCCCGCTCCCTCGATACGCTCAGGGCGCTGGACGAAGCGGGCGCCGACATCATCGAGATCGGCGTTCCGTTCTCAGATCCGATTGCCGATGGGCCGATTATTCAGAAGAGCTCCCACCGCGCGCTCGCGAACGGGATGACCTACGACGGGACACTCGAGCTGGTCGCATCCGCGCGCCTCAAAGCTCCTGTCGTGCTGTTCTCGTACCTCAATCCGCTCCTCGCCGCCGGGGCCGACGCACTCAGCCGGGCCGCCGAAGCAGGCGTCAGCGGTATTCTCGTCACAGACCTACCCGTCGGCGCCGATCCGGCTCGCGAAGAGTGGCTCGGCTCGAGTCCGCTCGCGTTTATCCGTCTGGTAGCCCCAACGACACCGCGCGAGCGCATGGCCCACATCGCCCGGCACGGCAGCGGATTCGTATACCTGATCAGTCGCCTTGGAGTGACGGGCGTGCAGGATAGTGTCGCATCGTCGCTGCCGGAGACTATTTTGCGACTTCGTTCTACGACTACGCTGCCTATTTGCGTAGGCTTCGGCATAGCGACCCCGGAACAGGCGCGTGCCGTCGGCCTACTCGCCGACGGTGTAGTGGTCGGAAGCGCCCTCGTCCGCGCCGCGGAAGAAAGCGTTGAAGCGGTATTCCAACTTACCCGCGGCCTGCGGGAGGCCCTCGATGCCTAGCAACCGATCTTCGATCAGCGATGTCGTGACGTTGAAGGGGATGCGTTTTCATGCCCGAATCGGCGTCCTCCCACACGAAGCCGAGATCGCGCAGTCGATCGAGGTCGATGCGTCGCTCTGGGTCCGGCGCGGCGATACTCATTTGACCTCCCGCGACATTGTCGACTACCGGCGCGTTTACGAGCTGGTTGCGGGCGTGGTCACTGGAGGCCACATCAACTTTCTCGAGGAAGTCGGTGAGCGAATCGCGGAGCGCGCATTGGAGCTGCCGCTCGTGGAGCGCGTGGTGATTGCCGTGCGCAAGCCGCATGTCGCGCTGCCCGGCCCCTTGGCCTACGCCGAGATCGCTATCGAGCGAGAGCGTGTGTGAAGGACATCGCCTACATAGCGATTGGCTCCAACCTGGGCCGGCGCGAAGTATTTTTGGCGGATGCACGCGCGGCCATCGCTGGACTTCCGCAAACGAGTGTGCTGGCCGAAACCGAAGTAGAGGAGACAGTCCCGATCGGCCCAGTGGAACAGGGACCATTCCTGAATCAGATGATCGCCGTTCAAACCGAGCTTTCCCCCGCGCGGCTTCTGTCCGCGCTGCAGGGTATCGAGCGGAAGGCGGGGCGAACGCGCTCCAGGCGCTGGGGCCCGCGCACGCTCGATCTCGACATCGTCCTGTTCGAGAAGCAAAGCGCCGCCGACCCCGATCTCACCATCCCGCACCCCGAGCTCCCTAATCGCGACTTCTGGCAGCGGGAGCTCGCCCAGTTGCGGGAATCGGCCGTTGGTTAAGGGAAACTCCGAGACGAAGCCGGTCTCGATCGGGGATTTCGCCGCGCTCAAGAGCAAGGGCGAGAAGCTGGTGATGGTTACCGCCTACGACGCGTTGTTCGGACGGCTGGTGGACGAAGCGGGTGTAGACGCAATTCTCGTCGGTGATTCCGTTGCGACGGCCGTGTTCGGCCACGAATCGACTTTGCCGGTAACACTCGACCAGATGATCTATCACGCGGCCGCCGTGCGGCGCGGCGTGAAGCGCTCGTTCATCGTCATCGACATGCCGTTTCTGACGTATCAGGCGAGTATCGAGCTCGCCATTCTGAACTGTGGTCGCGCGGTGCAGGAAACCGGAGTTGCCGCGGTGAAGGTCGAGGGCGGGGGGCCCGAGATGATCGATACGGTGCGCGCGCTTGTCCGAACCGGAATTCCCGTGATGGCGCACATCGGCTTCACGCCCCAGTCGGTCAAAACGATCGGCGGCGCCCGCGTTCAGGGCAGACAGCCTGCCGAAGCGGAACGGCTGATCGCGGAAGCCAGGGCGCTCGAGAAAGCTGGTGCGTTCGCCCTGGTCCTTGAGCTTGTGCCGGCGAACGTCTCGGCCCGCATCACGAGCGCGCTGCAAATTCCCACGATTGGAATCGGCGCCGGGCCGGATTGCGATGGTCAGGTGCTGGTGCTGCCCGATCTGCTCGGGCTGAATGACACGTTTTCGCCGAAGTTCCTCAAGCGATATGCGGACCTGGCGCGGGATGTGAGACAGGCGGTGGGCAGCTTTGCCGAAGAAGTCCGAAGCGGCGCCTACCCCGACGCGGAGCACAGCTTCTAGGATGAAGTCGATCGATACAATTGAGAAGATGATGTCCGCGTCTTTCAAGGCACGGATGAAGGGAGAGCGTGTCGCTTTCGTTCCGACGATGGGAGCGCTCCACGAGGGACACCTCACCCTGGTGGACGAAGCGAAGCGCCAGGCCGACCTCGTTGTGATGAGCATTTTTGTGAACGCCCTTCAATTCGGTCCGGGTGAGGATTACGAGCGCTATCCACGCACGCTCGAGGACGATGCCCGTCTGGCCAAGGCACGCGGCGTCGACATCCTCTTTACCCCAGCCCACGAGGAGGTGTACGCGGCCGCGCCCATCGTGACCGTGCATCCGGGCGCACTCGCCAAGGAGTGGGAAGGATCCGGCAGGCCCAATCATTTCCAGGGCGTTCTGACCGTCGTCGCGAAGCTGTTTCACATCGTGCAGCCGCATGTCGCCGTGTTCGGGCAGAAGGATCTGCAGCAGGCGGGAATCGTGCGCGCGATGGTGCGCGATCTCAGCTTCCCGGTCGAGATTGCGCTGTGCCCTATCGTGAGGGAATCCGACGGTCTCGCGATGTCGAGCAGAAACCGCTACCTGTCCGCGAAGGACCGCGAAGTCGGCCTCAAGCTTTCGAAGGCGCTGTTCGCGCTCCGCGACGCGTTCACGAAAGGAGAGCGGCGTGCGAGCGCGCTCGAAGCAATCGGCTGGCGGATGCTGGAGCGTGTGCCAGGCCTCACGCCGCGGTACCTCGCCGCGGTGAACGCGGAGAGCTTTCAGCGCGTGAACCTCGTGAGCGCGGGCGACGCGGCCATAGGCGCAATTCGCGCGGGTGAAACCAGATTGATAGACAACGTTCTCTTCTGAGATGGTAAAGCTCCGGGAGTCGGGCCTTCCCGTTTGGGCGCAGGCGAGTGAGAAGCGGATCGCTCACATTCAGCGCGTGACCGCGCTGCTCCGCGCCTGGGGCGCGGCGATGCGCCTTCCACCGGACGAG
>JANMTG010000279.1:0-2189 GCA_031390205.1 Gemmatimonadota bacterium | reverse complement strand
CTGACCTTCTGTCTGTTCCAACACGAAGCCGTTCTCGATAATCGCGCGAGCGCGTCGAGAGCCTGCTCCGCATTCTCGCCGCGAGCTTCAAGCCGCAACTCGACGCCCGGCTCCGCGCCGAGAGTAAGCATATGCATGATGCTCTTCCCGTCGGCCCGAATGCTTTCGCGAACGACCTCAATCTCGCAAGGAAACTTCATCGCCAGCCGCACGAACTGCTCAGCCGGCCGAATGTGCAGGCCCAACGGGTCCTTGTCGCTAATGACGACGACGCGTTGTGCCGCGGGCGATGACATGAATCAATGTAGCGTTCAGCTTTCAGCGGTCAGCTTTCAGCCGAACAATCTCCGTACTAAGTTGCGAGTTTCGAGTATCGAGTTGCGAGATATTGGCGAGAGCCGATTTCACTCGCTACTCGCAACTCGCTGCTCGCAACTCCTACGCCCCAAACTGGTTGTTGTCGGCCTCCTCCAAAAGCTGCCAGACGTCGGCCGGCTCTTTGCTCTGCTTCAGGAACCGGCAGAACGTGTCGTCGCGCAATTGACGCGAGATGTTCTCCAGCGCCCGCAGATGATCGCCGGGACGATCTGGCGGAGAAATCAACAAGAACAGCAGGTGGACCTTCTCGCCGTCGAGGCTGTCGAAGTCGACCCCCTCGTCGCTCACGGCCACGGCGCCGATCAACTCATGGACGCTCGGATGCTTGGTGTGGGGAACCGCCACCCCGCGACCGATGCCCGTGCTGCCCAATTCTTCACGCTTCAAAATCGCTTCGACAATGCCGTCGTACTGGTCTTGGGCGATCTTGCCCGCCTCCAACAACGACGACGCCATCGCGCGGATCACATCTTCTTTCGTATCCGCTTCCACGTTCGTGCGGATCGCGTTGCGATTGACGAAATCAACAAACTTCATACTCCGGGTATCCTTCGCTCAATTGAATCGAGATTGGCTTCGATGCAGTCGCTCGCGGCGGCTGAATATCTATTTGATTGCGTAGGTCCGTCAGCCGTTATTCGTCGGCGTCTTCAGCATCATCGCCGCCGACCACCGGGGCTTCTTGCCGCCGTGCGTCGGGATTCCGATGCCGCTCTTGGACCCGTTCCTTATACCGCCGCAACTGCTCCTCGACCTTGCCGATCGCCGCTTCCAGGACGCCCAGCAGGTTTTCGCCTTGTTCGTGAGCCACGAAATCGTGCTTATGCTCGGCCGAGACTTGCAAATCGATCTTCGGCTTGGCCTCGTCCTTCAAGTCCACCACAATTTCGATCGACATCAGGCGGTCGAAAATCCGAACGAGCTTCTCGGCCTTGGCCCGCAGCTTTTCCTGCGTCGCCTCGGACAAATGCCCATGTCGCGTCGAAACACTGATCTGCACGGTTCGCAGTCCCCTCGGGTCGGGTCGTCGCCCCGGGCCAATTGGCCTGCGGCGTCACTATAGATGACAGTATTAAGTAGTCTATCTCACGTTGCCGGGAGGTCCGCCCCCAGACTCGCCCCGATTAAGGCCCGCGGCGCGGCCAGCACCCCATTCTAGCGGCTCTATCCCAAGCCCACAAACGCACCTAAACCCGCAGAATCACGCGAGTTGGGCGAACCAACCAAATCATTCCCACCTCTCAACCCAGGAACCTCCCCCTTCCCCCTTCCACTTTCCCCCTTAGTTCCATGTCCCAACTCGCCGCCGCCATCGCCCAAATCAACGCCACCCGCCAGTACACATTGGGCCTCCTCGCCGACCTGCCGGCCGACGCCTGGTTCTACATGCCAACGCCCGCGGTCACGCATATCGCCTGGCAGGTGGGCCATATCTCTAATTCTCAATACCGCATCGGCGTCGCCTTCAATCGCGAACCGAGGCCAGAAGACGCCGCGTGGATCCCGACGAACTACCGCGAACTCTTCGGCCGCGACAGCATCCCCCAGGCCGACCCCGCGCTCTATCCCACGCCTGACGAGCTGCTCGCCAACCTCGAATCGATCCATCGCCACGTGATGGCTGAAGTGGAGGCGTTCACCGAAGCCGATCTCGCCCGGCCAATCCTCCAGCCCCATCGCTTTCTGAAGACGTGCGAAGAGGCACTCTTCTGGTGCTCGCGGCACGGGTTCTGTCGCGGGGCCGGCGGTGCGCATCGTCAGCGTGACGCACCCCGAATACCTCGTGCGCATGCGCGAGTACTTCACACAGC
>JANMTG010000268.1:0-5971 GCA_031390205.1 Gemmatimonadota bacterium | reverse complement strand
CGAGGCGCGAATCTCATCGTCGGTGGCGGGGGGCGCGAAATTGGCGAGCGTTTTGATATTCCGGCACATGGGCCTGCTCCTTCGATAAAGTCCTTCGCGGAATTTAAGGAAAGGGCGGAGAAATGTCGCACCGAGCTCCTCGGGGAACTGTCTTCCCAGGACGCCTACAGGCCTCACAAGGCCGGAAGCACGGTATCCTCGCGGGCGAAATCAATGAACCCGCGCACTGGATCGGCCGTCAACAAAACCACTCCAATTTCCGTTCCCGTGCTCAGTCCGCTCCTCCCCCGAACCAGACGGCCTTCGATGTCATTCGGCGCGACCGTGATCCACGTCGCCTTTCGCGATATCCCCGACACGACCGCGCGGAACGTGTCCCCGACGTGATCGCGCAACGCCAGTGCGGCAGCCCGCTTCCGCTCCCTCCGCTCGTCCTTCGCAGGATCGAGCCCCTCTGAGAACTCGAAGTCGATGAAGCCGTGGACGCTGTCGGTGTTAATGAGCTTGACTGGCACGGTCATGCCGACCGACAACGGCTTGTAACCGCGCACGACACGTCCCTCCGCCGATCCGTCGGCCAGGCGTACGTACGTTCCGCTGTCGGACACACCGGTGACCTGCGCCTCGAACGTCTCTCCAATCCGGCGGCGGAGCTTATCAGCCATTGCCTTCTTGCGACGGCTTCGCTCCAGTCGCCGCGATGCGCCATCCGACTCGTGCGCGAAGTCGATGTATCCGCGCACGGGATCGGCGACCACCAGCTTCAGGCTCACCGTGTCGCCGACGTCAAGCCCTTTTCCACCGCGCACGATGCGACCCTCGACAGGTGGACTCAGAACCCGCGCGTAGATCCCCTTCGGCGACGCCGCCGTCACTATCGCCGTAAAGCTCTCCCCCACACGCTCGGCCAGCATTGACGCGCCCGCGATTTTGCGCATCGTGCGCTCGACTTTTCGGGCAGCCTCGCCGCGCTCGGTGCACCGGCTGGCGATCTCGATCAGCTCGGCGTCGGAATAGGGCGTGGGACCGCCCGAGGTGACCGCGCGCAGCATCCGCTGCGTCACCAGATCCGCGAAGCGCCGATTGGGAGCGGTGGAGTGCACGTAGTCCGCGACCGCAAGACCGAAGTGCCCCGCACCCCTACGCCTGCCGAGCCGGCGCTCGAGGACGTAAATGCCGGGGCCCAGCAGCTTCACCACCGAGAGCGACAGGTCGGCGAAATGCTCGGGGTCGGCCTCGCGGCGCCGCGCGAGAAATTCACTCAACGCGACGTTGTCAGGCGCTTCAGGAAGGACTTCGCCGACGTCTGCCGCCAGCGCGACGATGCGGTCCCACCGCTTGGGCTCGCGCACTACACGCCGGAGCGATGGAGATCCGCGCTCGATCAGATACACGGCGACGGATCTGTTCGCCGCCACCATGAAGTCCTCGATCAGGTCGCGCGCACGGTTGCGGCGCGCCACCGCCAGGTCCACCACCTTTCCGTTCACGACTACCGGGCTGGCCTCGATGCTCTCGAAATTGAGCGCGCCCGCCAAGGTCCTCGCCCGGCGGAGCCGCTGTGCCGCCTCATCCTGCATGCGAACCTGATCGGCGAGCTCGGCCCAGCGCGCTATCGCCGGAGGCGCCGGTCCCTTGCTCTCCAGCCACATTCCGATCGCGTCATATGTGAGCTTCGCCCGATTGTGCACCAGCGCCCGATATACCGAAGTGTTGGCAAGGTCCCCTTCCGCGGTGACGTCGAACTGGATGACGACCGCCAATCGATCTTCACCCTGGTTGAGCGACGTGAGATCGGTGGAGAGCCGCTCGGGAAGCATCGGGAAGACCGCGACGCCGGTGTAGACGGAAGTCGTGTTCGCCGCCGCGTGTGAGTCAGCGGCGGAGCCAAGCTGCACCAGGGTGTCCACGTCGGCAACGCCGATCAGGATGCGGATGGAATCGTTGCTCTGGCGTTCCGCTGCTTCGATCTGGTCGAGGTCGCGGGACTCGCGATTGTCGATCGACGACCAGGGGAGCGCTCGCAAATCGCGCACGTCCTGGGGAAACGGAGGGTTCGACGGATCGTCGAGCAGCCGGACTTCGCGCATCACCGCGGGCGAGAACTCCGGCTCGAAGCCGTGTTGCCGCATCGCGGCGGTGGCCGCGGTGCGGAGAGTCTGGGCTGGTGGCGGGGTGGACATCTCCGGGAATTAACGCAAGTCCTACTCCGGGTGGGTCTCGGCGCTCACACTCGGACGCAGCGCTGCCTCCCGCGCCCGCAATCCGCATCTACCGCCGACGAGCTTCCGCCGAGAATACTTCAGTCCACCGGATCCGTCCGGTGAGCTGCATTGCGGCGAACAGCGTGAGAATCGAGCCGATGGTAATCGCCAGCCCGGTGAATCCCTTGAAGAAGAACGCGTAGGAGAACAGTACTAGGTAGATGAACTGCGCGAGCGCGGCTTCCCGGAAGGCGAAGCGAGGACCTACAACGAGCCGCAGATAGCTCACCACCAGGCCGATGGACACTACCGAGGCGATCAGGAATGCCAAGTGGATGGAGATGTGATCCACGAGGTAAGCCATGAGCAGATGGAACGCGAAGAACGCCGCGGCCAGGAATGCGTAATTCATGGGGTGGAGATCGATTCCTCTGATAGTTGTGATGAGGAACATCACGGCGAAGAAGAAGAGCAACGACACCGGCGCGAACAAAGCGATTTGCCCGGCGAGTGGCCCAGGCTGGAGCTTTTGCGGCATGTCCATCCCGATCTGAAATCCGGAGAGAAGATTTGCGTAACGCCACCGCAGCTTCCAGCCGTCTCCTTCCTTTGTCTTCTCCGTCGGTGAGAGCGTATTCTCCGGAAAGTCGATGTCGTCGAAATTGGTGCGCATCACCAGGTCGAGGTCGCGGACCGCGGCTACGTCGTGCCCGAAGACATAGCGCCATTCATTCAGCCCTTGAGACTTGTAGGCGACCGAGAGAGTGGCGGTATCGCCTCTCGGTACTCGTGCGGCCGTGACAATTGCCTGGTCGCGGGTATCGTACGCAGCGGGCGCGCCGTTCAGCGTAACGCGTAAATCGTCGTAGATGGCCTGCGCCGCGGGAAGCGGGAACTCCAACAGCACCGAGTCCGCCTCGGTCGTATTCCTGAATCGAAACGTTCCATCGAATGACACCGTGTACGTGCTGTACCAGAGCAGTCCCTTCCGCCGGTGCTCGAGATCAAAAGCCACCGCTGCACGGGTCTGGTCCAGAGAGAGCGGTACTCTGGTGCGTACCGTTTCGGTCCGCGACTCGGTCCGGTCGCGGGGAGACATACTCGTGGGTTCTCGCCCCGGCATGATGCGTCGATCGGGCGCTTCGACTGTCCGCGTCTCGATCTTCTCGATGTAGGCCACCGGCGCCCGCTGCGCCTGGCTCGTCCCCCACGTCGACCCAACACGGCCCCGCAGGTGCTGATCCGAATTGCGGGTACGCTGGAAGATCGTACTTCCGAGCCCGATCCACGCGATGGCGGTGCAGGTGAAGATGAATGCTATTGCGAATATGCGCTTGCCCATTATTCACTCCGTTGGATGCAATGTCCTAAACCAGGCTGCCCTCCTTATGTAAAGTACTTTGCAGTACAAAGTCAATGGGTACGCTGTGGGGCTCTTTGAACGCGGGTCGCAACGAAAAGAGCGGTGCGCGCGCCTAGCGCCGCATCGCGTTACCAGGCTAGCGTATTAGTCGCACGGCGATCCCGTGGAAGTCGCTTTTCGGGTTACCCTTCGCTGGTTCCAGGAGGCGCACCTGAAGTCGTGTGCGCACGTCGAACACGGCCACTCCGGGCGTCTCGCCGACCGCGAGATGCGGCATCGTCACCGGGTTGGGTCCGCGCAGTGTGATATAGGCGAAGCGGCTGTCGGGTGACATAGCCACGATGTCGGGTGTCTTGCCCACGAACGGGAGCTCCGCGAGCACCGACAGAGTCCGTGGGTCCACGACGATCGCATTGCTCGTGATGCGGTTCACGATCCAGTACTCGCGTCCGTCCGGCGTTACGCCTGAGCCGTGAGCGTCGTGACCGCGCGACTCGGTGCGACGCACCGGACGCCTCGTGCGGGTATCCACGGCGTGCCACACGCCGATGCCGCGGTCACCGCCGACCAGATACATGTGGCGGCCATCCGGGGAGAGAATCGTTCCGCAGTTGGCGTCGAGTTGGCGCGGGGAGAAGGCATCGATGAGCCGGAACTCGCGCGTATCGAGGACGACCGTGCCGCCCTCGTCCAGCCCTGGTCCCAGCGTCACGTATGCTTGTCGGCCATCGCCGGTAAACGCGAGGCAAACAGCGCCGCCGGTGTCCTTGAACTCATTCTTTCGTGCGGCTAAGACGGGATCCTCAGCGAGCACGAGCTGGCGACCGATGGTGAACCGCTCATTCGCCATGTCCACGTTTATCTCGACCAGCTTGCCGTCCCAGGGCGCGTTCGCCGCACCGATCACCGACACGATCACGGTGCGATCGTCCGGTGATACGGCGGCATGATGGGTCCGCGGCCCCGTCGGTATCATCGCCACGACCTGACGGTCAGCGGCGCGGATTATCGCGACATTGCCGGTAGCCGGAGCCGCCACGAACGCGTACCTCTGGTCGGACGTGAACTCCAGCATGTGCGGAACGCGCATTCCGCGCGCACCGAGATCGATGCGTCCGGTCTCATTGAGCGAGGAGTCGAAGATGTGGACGACGTTCGTTCCCTGATCCATCGCCCAGATCTCGTAGTCGCGGAACGCGGGCGCACGCGACGCGAGCTGGGGAGCGCACGCGGAGAAAATGAGCGCGAGCGCAATGGCGACGCATGCGGGATTCGCGAACGTCAGGAGGCGACGGATAGCCGCGGCGGTTTGCATGGTAGCCCCGTCGATGAAAGTTCGTGATGCGACGGTGAACCTCAGACGACACGCCGTCGTAGCCACGCACTGGCGGGTCGGTGGGCTTACACCGATGACATCTTACTACGATCGGATCGAAGGTGCAAGCGCGCCATGTGGGACCTTTCCACTGGTGTCCAATGAAATAGCAGTCCGCGCGGTTAGCGCCGCAGAAACGCCTTCGCTACTCTCACTTCAATCCGCGAAGCATCGGCGTGGTCCATCAGGCTGAGCAGCTCCGCGTACCTCTTCTCCGCCGCGGGCCGGTTTCCCGCCTTCTCCGCTGCGCGCGCCGCGCCGAACAGTGCCCGCGCCCGTCGCGGCTCGCGCGCGAGCGTCATCTCGTACGATCGCAGTGCTTCAGCGGGGCGCCCGAGCTCGAGCAGGAGATCGCCCTCCAGCTCCCGCGCGGGAAGCAGCGGCCCTGGCGTCACGGGATGCTTCTCGACGCTTTCTTCCAGCTCGGCGGCCTCTCGCGCGAGCCGGACCGCCTCATCATTTCTTCCTTCTGCTCGAGCGATCCAGGCCGAAGCGGCAAGACGCTGAGCCTCGACTATCGTTGCCCAATATGAATCCTTGCGCGCCTTGAGTGAGTCGCGCAGCACTCCGAGCGCGTCCACATCAGCGCCGGCCTGAGTCGCACGACCGGAGCGCGCCGCACCAATGGCACGCGCGAATCGCGGGACGGCCTCCACAAAGGGAGTGGACGCAGCCGGAATCGGAAGCGCAGCCGCGTCTGACCACGCCGAGCGCTCGAGCGCAAATCGTGCCTGCATGGCGGCGGCGTTGTAGCCGAGTATCGCGCCATAGAAGCGATCAGCGGGGGCCTTCGTCCGAACGACCACCTTCGACGCCTCGGCATCGCGCCCCTGCTGAAGATAGGCGTACACCATGTAGTCGTTTGGATGGACGGCGGCGTTCGAATCTGGCTCCGCCGCGGCCGAACGGCGGTTGGTCTGGATCGATTCGTCCCAGAGCCCGAGACGCGTGAAGATGTGCGACGGCATGTGGAGCGCGTGTGGTGCCGCCGGCGCGATCGACGCGTACCGCTTGGCTGCTGAAAGTCCC
>JANMTG010000218.1:0-5309 GCA_031390205.1 Gemmatimonadota bacterium | reverse complement strand
GTCACCGTACCGGTGAACGCGGACCGCGAGCATGTCGCGCGGATGACGCGCGAGTACGACCTCGTCGCGGTGCCGGTCGTGGACGAGAACGACGTGATTCAGGGCGTGGTCACCGTGGACGACGTGATCGACGCCCTCGTCGAGGAGCACACCGAAGATGTGCAGCGCTTCGGCGGCATGCAGGCGCTCGAGGAGCCGTATTCACAGATCGGGTTTCTCACCGTGATCAAGAAGCGGGCGCCGTGGCTCGCCGCGCTCCTGGTCGGCGAGATGCTGACGACGTTTCCGATGCAGTACTTCGAGGAGGAGCTGCAAAAGGCGATTGTCCTCGCTCTGTTCATCCCGCTCATCATCAGCTCGGGGGGCAACTCGGGTTCGCAGGCGACGTCGCTGATCATTCGCTCTCTTGCGCTCGAGGAGATCAGGCTCAGAGACTGGTGGCGGATCTTCCGGCGCGAGATATCGTTCGGTTTCGCCCTCGGCGTCATACTCGGAGCGCTCGGAATGTTGCGCGTGATCGTGTGGCAGCAAATGGGGATCGCTGGAGGATACGGCGAGCACTACATGCTGCTCGCGTTCACGGTAGGTATAGCGCTGCTTGGCGTGGTGACGTTCGGATCTCTGGTCGGCGCGATGCTGCCCTTCATCATGCAAAGGATCGGATTCGATCCCGCCAGCGCGAGCGCGCCCTTCGTCGCCACGCTCGTAGATGTTACCGGGCTCACCCTGTACTTCTACGTGGCGCTGGCCCTGCTGCGGGGGACGCTGCTTTAGCGCTGGCCCCACGTTGCCAGGAGCACCCCTTGCGCCAATAGTTAGTATATCCTAACTTATTAGTGCGCCGGTCCATACTCTGGGGTTTGTGAGGACTCCACTTCATGTGCCTCACTGCCAACTGCGGGTCGCTTCGGCGCGCGCGACCTGCCGCTGCGGAATACCGAACATGCGACGCTTTATTCTCCTCTTCTCTCTGATCGCGGCACCTCCGCTCATCTCCCAGTCTCAGGTCGCGCCTCGAGCCCCCGATGTGCCACCGCCAATCGAGGACAACAGCTTTCTGGTGGAAGAAGCGTACAACCAGGAGGCCGGGATCGTGCAGCACATCAATACGTTTTCGCGCTCCGCCGGCACCTCCAGCTGGACGTACGCGTTCACCCAGGAGTGGCCAATCGCCGGACGAACCCATCAACTGAGTTATACGGTTCCGCTGGCCCGCAGTGATGACCCTGGAGCGGGAGGAACCGGCTTGGGGGATGTCGCCGTGAACTATCGGTATCAGGTCGGCCTCGGGGAGCAGGCTCCGTTTGCTCTCGCGCCGAGGCTGACCTTGCTCCTTCCCACCGGTGCCAGCCGGCGCGCGCTGGGGTCCGGTGGCACGGGCTTCCAGGTCAATCTTCCATTCAGCGCCGAGCTTTCCGCTCGCCTCGTCGCCCATACCAACGCCGGCATGACTTACACGCCGCGCGCGCGCGACACGTTCGGGAATACCGCCGCGATTCGCAGCTATACGCTCGGGCAAAGTGTGATCTGGCTCGCTCATCCCAAGCTGAACCTGATGCTCGAGACCGCTTGGGCCGCTACACAGGATGTTACCGGCCCGGGACAATCCGAGCGGAGCAGCGAGCTGCTGCTCTCCCCCGGAGTGCGCGGCGCGATCGACCTGCCATCCGGCCTTCAGATCGTCCCCGGACTTGCGTTCCCGTTCGGCATCGGCAGCAGTCGCGGAGAGCGAGCGGTATTCGTGTACCTGAGCTTCGAGCATCCCTTTAGCGGACGGTCTCCTTGAGCGAGGAATCCGCCGAGCGCGCGGGTGTTTCGCGCCGCACGTTTCTGCGGGCGGGACTCGGAGGAGCGGGAGTCCTCGGCGCGGCAGCGCTCTCACTGCCTGGCGACGCCCAACCAGCGGCGGTTCCGCAGCCCCGGCCGGCATCGCACATGATGGGGGGTATGGGCGCCCACCCGATGCCCGCGGTCGTCGGTGAGGTAAACCACGCCCGGAACGGTTTCAACCCGACGAAGGTGCTCACCGATTTCGACACCGGCATGGTCAGCACGATGGCGAACGGTCAGACGCTCCGCGAGTTTACCCTGCGGGTGGAGAACAAGACGATCGAAGTCGTGCCTGGGGTGGAGTTCGCCGCCTGGACCTACAACAGTCGAATTCCCGGCCCCACGATCCGCGTGCGCGAGGGCGACCGCGTGCGCCTTACGCTCTTCAATACCGGCGATCACCCGCACAGCATCCACTTCCACGGAATCCATCCCGGTCTGATCGACGGAGTGTTCGACGCGCGATCGGGAGTGGTGCCACCTGGCGGGCGTCACATCTACGAGTTCGACGCCGAGCCGTTCGGATTCCATCTCTATCACTGCCACACGGCGCCGCTAGCCAAGCACATCGCCAAGGGACTCTATGGCGCATTCATCATCGATCCGAAAGCAGGGCGGCCCCGCGCGGATCATGAGTTCGTCATGGTGATGAGCGGATACGACGTGGACTTCGACGGCGCCAACGACTTTTACCAGGTGAACGGCATTCCGTTTCACTACGACAAGCATCCGATCCAGCTCAGAGTCGGCGAGCTGGTGCGCCTCTACCTGGCGAACACACTCGAATACGACCAGAGCAACTCGTTCCATCTCCACGCCAATTTCTTTCAGTACTATCCGACCGGCACCAGCCTCACACCCGCCGAGTTCACTGACACCGTGGCCCAGATGCAGGGGCAGCGCGGGATTCTGGAGTTCAGCTTCAAGCACCCCGGGCGATACATGTTCCACGCGCACAAGACGGAATTCGCGGAGCTGGGATGGACGGGAATCTTCGAGGTTGAGAGCTGAGGACAAAACCCCGCCTTCGCACGCTCGCTGCGCTGTTCCTCCCGCTTGTCCTGCTCGCGGTGGTGATCGTGCTCTTCGTGCGCACCGACGGAGCCGGGCTGAACGTCGCCCCCGCCGCTCCGATCGAAACGGTACAGTTCGGTCGAACGATCCTCCGACCCGGCGAGATCGAGCTCCGCTTGCGCAACACCAGCCCCGAAGCGATCACGCTCGCCCAAGTCAACATCAACGATGCGATCTGGCCGTACACCGTTTCGCCATCACCGACGATCCCCCGGCTCGGGAGTGTAATGCTCACACTCGCCTATCCCTGGGTGCGGGGAGAAGCATACGAGATCTCGCTGCTCTCCAGCAACTCGATTGCGTTCAGCACCTCGATCCCAGTTGCCGCGGTCACCACGCGTGTGTCGTCTGGTACGCTATTGAGCTTCACCCTCATCGGCTTGTACGTCGGCGTGATTCCCATCCTGCTCGGCATGCTCTGGCTGCCGGCGCTCAGGAAGGTGGGCGCGGGTACGATGCTCTTCCTGATGTCAGCGACTGTGGGTCTCCTCCTCTTTCTCGGAATCGATGCGACAACGGAAGCGCTGGAGTTGACGGGTGACTTGAGCGAGACGTTCCAGGGCGTTGGCATCATCGCGATCGGCATCGTCGGCACCTGGCTGCTGCTCGACGCTATTGGCCGCCGGCAGAGCGGTGGCGAACGGAGTGAAGCGGGGCGGCGTCTGTCTCTCGCCACTGTGATCGCCATCGGGATCGGGCTTCACAACCTCGGCGAGGGTTTGGCGATTGGTGCAGCCTACGCCGTCGGAGCTGCGGCTCTCGGGACCTTTCTCGTCGTTGGCTTCATCATCCAGAACATCACGGAAGGGCTCGGAATCATCGTACCGATCGCGAAGGATTCTCCACCTCTTCGCAAGCTGGCGTGGCTCGGACTGATCGGCGGCGCTCCGGCGATCGTCGGCGCGTGGGTGGGAGGTCTGGTGTACTCGCCGCCCCTCTCGATTCTCTTTCTCTCGATCGGAGCGGGCGCGGTGTTTCAAGTTGCTTTCGAGATCGCGCGCAAATTGGTGTGGGGAGGTGCGGCGCTCCGGGAACGGCCCCTCTTCGCCTTCGGCGGCGTGCTCGCCGGGATGCTGGTTCTCTATATAACGGGGCTAGCCATCAAGTAGCTCACGCGGGGAGCGACGTGCAGTGTGTGTCGCAATACAGTCGTCAAATAACCCGTCGTGCGGGGGGTTGGCGTCGGGAGATCCTGAATCCTCGCGCGGCAAAAACTCCTCCCAGGAACCCGCCGATGTGCGCTTGCCAGCTGATGCCAGGCGCGCCGGGCATCATCCCGAAGACGAGGCCGCCCCACGCCAGCGTGACGATTACGCTGAGGAGGATGCTGGCGAAGCTGCGCGTGTACCACCCGGTCAGCATTAGAAAGCCGAGATAGCTGAAGATCAGGCCGCTGGCGCCGATGTGCACCGAACCCGGCGCGCCAAGCAGCCACGCAATGAGACCGGATCCGACCATTCCGGCAAGTGTCACCGGAATGAAGTGCCGCTCATCGCGAAGCATCACCATCCAGCCAAGCGCCAGGAACGGAATGCTGTTGGCGACGATGTGATTCAGACTGCCGTGCAGGAAGGGAGCGATGAGAATACCGCGCAGGCCAGTCGTCGTGCGTGGTATGACGCCCATCCTGAAGAGCGAGCCGCCCAGGAGCGAGTTCAGGACGAACACGGTCCAGAACACGGCGAGAGCGCCGCCCAAAACCGCAGCCTGGGTTTTGAGGGCGCTCGTTACTGTGGTCACGCGATTGGTCGACGATGACCAGCGATCAATACGTGATGAATTCACTTAGCAGCACAATTTCTTGGGAAAATGCGCGCGGCGGGACTCGAACCCACGACCTTCGGCTCCGGAGGCCGACGCTCTATCCAACTGAGCTACGCGCGCGGTAGAAACGACTTCGCAGAGGGACTAACTTCCCCTGATGACAGCCACAAAACGAAAGATAACCATACTTTCCGGCGATGGTATCGGACCGGAGGTTGTGGACGCCGCTCTGGCAATCATAAAAGCGACAGGCGCCGCGGTTGAATTCGAGAAGTGCAAAGCGGGCGCGCGGGCGTTCAAAAAGGGGATCGTCACCGGAATTCCCACGGAGACGATCGAGTCGATCGAACGCACACGCGTAGTGCTGAAGGGTCCTCTCGAGACCCCGATTGGTCACGGGAACAGAAGCGCAAACGTCACGCTTCGCACCCTGTTCGAGACTTTCGGTAATCTCCGCCCGGTGCGCGAGCTGCCCGGCGTCCACACTCCGTTCACAGGGCGCAAGCTCGACATCGTCATCGTCCGGGAGAACGTCGAGGATCTGTACACCGGCATCGAGTACATGCAGACGCCGGGCGTCGCGCAGGCGCTCAAGATCATCTCGCGCACGGGGTGCGAGAAGATCGTCGAACTCGCCTTCG
>JANMTG010000209.1:0-1607 GCA_031390205.1 Gemmatimonadota bacterium | reverse complement strand
TGTTTGCGAATGGTGCGACGAGCTCCTCCGCCATTTCACTTCCGTTCGGGAAAATGACCGTTCGATAGAGCCCGCGTTTTCCCGGGACGGCCGTCGAGGCCTTGAACTCGTAGCGCACCCTTCGGTAGAGAAATACAGGTGTGCCAAGGCTCGACCCGGCCACCACCGGTGTAAGCCTCGCCGCCCTTCCTTCCGGAAGGGTTGTGATGGCTACTGCATTGCACGCATTTTGGCCCGTAGTCCTGTCGCGTGCCGCCGGATTCTCGACATAAGTGTAGGCACCGGTCACGGCGTTCCTCCAGGCAAAACCGTAAAAGCCCTCCGCGTTGTACATCACGGAATCCACGGGTAGCATGCTCACAGCGGTGGATGTAGTGTTGCTGCTGCAGACTACGCCTATGGCAAACGGTATACGGAGAGTGAGCGAAGTGGGCGAGGCGGCAAGGACTCCGCCCGTGGCTTCGATCATTCGAAAGTCGGAAACCACACGATTCAACGAGCCGCGCGACACGTTACGCGCGGCGTTGCTCATGCCCTGCTTGTCGAAGAATCGGCCCTGAGTCGTGAGCAGCTTCGTAAAGAGCGCTCCCACGATCGCGAAGATGACCATGCCGACCAGCAGCTCGATGATCGTGAAGCCGCGGCGGGCGCGGCGCGTCTGATTGTTTTTCATGGTTTGTCAGTGCAGATGGTGCAGAGGACCTTTGACGTTCTCGGGTTGGTCCGGATGAAGTTCATCGTGTCGGGCTTGTAGTTGGGATTAACCGGAGTGACGATGACCCGGACCGTCTTCAGCTTGGCCGCCGGCTCCGCCACCGTAACGATAAGGGAATGCGGGTACTGGCCGCTGCTGGTAGAGGAGCTGGCCGAGCCGACGGGAAGCGAGTCGTACGGAAGCGCGATAAGGCGATTGACCGCGTGCATCAACACGCCGTTGCGATACGCCGCACCCGTCACCTTCATCGAGCTCTGCGAGACCGAGTACATGAGTCCGGCGAGGGACGACACGGCGATCGCCAGCAGCACCATGGCAACGATGACCTCGATCAGAGCGAAACCCTTTCGAGGTCCGCCTGTCTCGGGGCGCGGGACGGCGCGGTTGACTGAGTTGCGAAGAGAAACTCTCATCTCGGAACCACCCTTATGAAGCCTGCAGTCGAGGCAGTAATGCGGCGGGCATAATCACCGTTGGCTAGGTCGATCACTACCGGTGTCGACGAAACGCCGCTCGGAAACACATCGACCGTGGCAGGTGTGAAGACGAGAGACGTCAGACGGTACTCCGACGTGTCGCCGTAAAAGCTTCGGATCCTGAGCACGTTGCCGGTTTTGCGGTCGATGAACTGATAGCTCTTGGTCGCGGCATCGGCGGAGATTCTCACGGGCTCTCGCTGACGTGCGGCTACCGCAAAGGCGTTCTGAAGGTCGGCCGCGATGACGGTGGCTGCGCGATTGGCGCGGTTGTGCCGCACGATGCGCGACATGGCGGGTCCGGCAATCCCGACGAGGACACCCATGATTGCTACCACGATCAGAAGCTCGATCACGGTAAATCCGCGTCGAGCCGCGTTAAGGCTATTTCCGTTGGTGCGCATGCCCATTTCCTG
>JANMTG010000177.1:0-2686 GCA_031390205.1 Gemmatimonadota bacterium | reverse complement strand
GCGTGGTCTCCGACGCGCTCCAGGTCGTTCGACACCTTGATGGCGCCGATGATGAAGCGAAGGTCTCGCGCCATCGGCTGTTGCAGCGCCAGCAGCTCGACGCCGAGGCGCTCGACCTCGACCTCCAGGTCGTTGAGCTCTACGTCGCCTTCGATCACGAGTTCGGCC
The DNA here is from genome assembly GCA_031390205.1 of Gemmatimonadota bacterium. Taxonomy (GTDB): domain Bacteria; phylum Gemmatimonadota; class Gemmatimonadetes; order Gemmatimonadales; family Gemmatimonadaceae; genus UBA4720. The sequence goes on along the minus strand of JANMTG010000177.1, from coordinate 2,518 downwards.
TTCTCTGCGTCTCTGTTCAGCAGCGACTCGACCGCCGCCTCCGTGCGCTGCTCGGCGATCTGCGACATGGTCAGCAGACGATCCTTGAGGGTCGCGAGCTGATCGTGAAAATGACGAAAGCCGGTGACCGCTGTCTCAGGAGTCATCCGAATCTCCCCGTGATGTACGCATCGGTTTTCTCCTGAAGAGGACGCGTGAACATGCGCTCGGTGGGCCCGAACTCGATGAGCTCCCCCAGGAAAAAGAACGCAGTGTGGTCGGAGGCGCGAGCCGCCTGCTGCAGGTTGTGGGTTACGATCATTATAGTCAACTCTCTCTTCAGCTCGTAGAGGAGCTCCTCGATTTTCTGAGTGGCGATCGGATCGAGCGCGCTCGCTGGCTCATCCAGCAGGAGGAGCTCGGGACGATTCGCCAGAGCGCGCGCGATGCAGAGACGCTGCTGCTGGCCTCCCGACAGACCAAGAGCACTCTGGCGCAGCCGGTCCTTCACTTCGTCCCAGATGGCGGCACGGCGGAGTGAAGTTTCGACGACCTCGTCGAGCGCGGGCCGGGCCGTCACGCCGTTGATGCGCGGCCCGTAAGCGACGTTGTCGTAGACCGACTTGGGAAATGGATTCCAGCGCTGGAAGACCATCCCCACCCTCTGGCGAAGGGCCACGACGTCGAGATCGCGGCGGAAGACGCTGGCGCCGTCAAGGTAGATGTCACCCTCGTGCCTCACGCCCGGGATCAGCTCATTGAGGCGGTTGATCGAGCGCAGGAAGGTGCTCTTGCCGCAGCCGGAAGGCCCGATGAGCGCGGTGATGGAGCGCGCGGGAATCCTGAGGTTGATGTCCTTGAGCGCCTGCTTTTTTCCGTACCAGAACGAAAAGGCGCGCGCCTCGAGCGTTCCCAACGGCTCGCCCGGCGCCGGCTGGGGCTCGTAACGTTCCGCGACGGTCATCCGAACCGGCCGGTTATGTACGCTTCGGTCCGGGGATCCTGAGGAGCGGTAAAAAGAGCTTTTGTTGGCGCTGTCTCGACCAGCTCTCCCGCTAGCAGAAACGCCGTTCTGTCGGAAACGCGCGCCGCCTGCTGCATGTTGTGCGTGACGATGACCACCGTGACCGCATCGCGGAGCTGATAGACGAGCTCCTCAACGATCTGCGTGCTGAGTGGGTCGAGAGACGCGGTCGGCTCGTCGAGAAGAAGTACCCGGGGGCTGGTGGCAAGCGCCCGCGCTATGCACAGTCGCTGCTGCTGTCCCCCCGAGAGTGCCATCGCGCTTTCATCGAGACGGTCTTTCACTTCGTCCCAAAGGCCCGAGCGGTCGAGCGCTCCTTCGACGAGATCTTCGGTCTCCGCGCGCGAAAGCTTCCGCTGCGCCGGGCCCGTCAACCCAGCCGTCACGTTTTTTCTGATGGACATCGTAGGGAAGGGCGTCGGACGCTGAAATACCATTCCGACGTTGCGTCGCACAGCGGTAGCACTCACATCGTTTCCGTAAATGGGATGCCCGAACAGCTCCACCGAGCCTTCGACACGCGCGATCGGCACCGTCTCGTGCATCCGATTCAGGCAGCGCAAGAGCGTCGACTTTCCGCACCCTGAAGGGCCGATGATCGCCGTCACCTCGTTGGCAAAGAACGGCATCGACACGCCCTTCACCGCCGCGATATCCCCAAAGTAGGCTGAAAGAGATCGCGTGAGTAGCGCAACTTCCGAAGTTGCCTCCGCTCGGGAAACGGGAGCCTCCCGCAGCGTCACCTCAGTCAACCGGCCCTCCAAATCGCGCGCGCGTCACCGCCCGGGCGACGATGCTGATGATGAGCACCATCCCGATCAAGACAAGTGCGCCTGCCCACGCCAGCGAGTGCCACTCCGCGTAAGGGCTGATGGCGTAAGTGAAAATCTGGAGGGGAAGCGCGGCGATTGGCTCACCGATTTTGGTGGACCAGAACTGGTTTCCAAACGCAGTGAACAGGAGCGGCGCTGTTTCCCCCGCGATCCTCGCCACCGCGACGAGGGCACCCGTCACGATTCCGGCCAGAGCGGTGCGCAGGACGATTGAGAGCGATGTTCGCCATCTTGGATATCCGAGAGCGAGTGCCGCCTCGCGGAGAGAGTTAGGCACTACGCTCAGCATCTCTTCCGTGGTTCTCGTCACGAGTGGGATCATCATCGCCCCCAGCGCGATTCCACCTGCAAGCGCGGAGAAATGCCCGATCGGGCGGACCAGAAACTCCCAGGCGAAGATTCCGAGGACGATGGACGGCAGCCCGTTCAGAACATCGGACAGAAAACGCACGGTATTGGCGAACCGCGTGCCCCTGTTCTCCAACAGAAAAAGTCCGCCGCCGATTCCGAGCGGGAGACCCACCGCGCAGGCGATGCCGATGAGGATGAGCGTTCCCACGATGGCGTTCGCCATCCCACCCCCAGCCTCTCCCACCGGCTGAGGCATGTTCGTGAAGAAGTCCAGCGAAATGGACGAAGCACCCTTTTTCAGCAGATGGAACAGGATGAGCAGCAGCGGCAG
>JANMTG010000176.1:0-3810 GCA_031390205.1 Gemmatimonadota bacterium | reverse complement strand
AGCGTCAGCGATCTCGAGCGAAAGCGTGCCGGCGAGCCGTTGCCGTCGCTCCACGAGAATTCGAGGGGCGCCGACCCAGGATAAGTTTCCGCTATCACCCGCACGTCCGCCATGACGTCGCGCGTGTATGAGCCCTTCGCCAGCTCGATCGCGATGGTGATTTCTCCCTTGCTGCGCAGCTCGGCGAGCCTTTCCGCCGACTCGATGATGAAGGCGGGATTCTCGCCTCCCTCGTCGCGCCGGGAGTACGCTCCCTTCAACAACATTGGAACGTCGGTGCGGATCCTATCGGAAAGGATCTCCCACTTATCGGGAAAGACGAGAACCTCCGCCGAGCCGGCGAAATCCTCGATCGTGAGCCGTGCGAACTCCTTGCCCGACTTCTTGCTCAGCTGCTTCTTGATGTTTGTCACGACCACCGACAGCGCCATGTTCTCGGCGCGCCACGCGCCGAGGTCGGCGACGGTGTGCGTAGCAAAGATCTCGGCTTCAGCGCGGAAGCGCTCGAGCGGGTGTCCGGAGATGTAGAAGCCGAGGATCTCCTTCTCCTTGGCGAGGCGCTCCGACTCGCTCCACGGCTCGGGGTTGGGAAGCGCGAGGTCGTGCTCGGCCTTATGGCCCTCGTCCGCCGGCGCGCCGAACAGCGAAACCTGGCCGGTCGCGACTTCTTCCTGTTTGAGCGAGGCCTCGCGGATAGCAACGTCGAGCGCTGCCGCGAGCTGAGCGCGGTGTCCACCGAGGGAATCCATTGCTCCCGCGTGGACGAGCGCATCGAGCACCCGCTTGTTGCAGATGCGCAGGTCTATCCGCTCGCAGAGGTCGAAGATGGAACGGAAAAGTCCGTCCTTTTTTCGCGCGCCAATAATGGAATCGATCGCCGTTCGGCCGACGTTCCGCACCGCTCCCAGGCCGAAGCGGATCTTGGTCGCTCCGACGACGGTGAACTTGTAGCCCGACTCGTTTACATCGGGCGGCAGGATCTCGAGGCCGGCCTCCTTCGCCCCAGGCACGTGCAGCTGCCTGGCTTCGTTGATGTATTTGACGACGCTGTCCGTGTCACCGATCTGCGAAGAGAGGAGCGCCGCCATGAAATCGGCGGGGAAGTGCGTCTTGAGCCAGGCAGTGTGGTAGGAGATGATCGAGTACGCCACGGAGTGCGATTTGTTGAAGCCGTACCGCCCGAATGTCTCGATCTGGCTGGCGATCTCCTGGATGATGGTCGGGTCGTAGCCGCGCTCCACGGACTTCGTGACGAACTTTCCAAGCTCTTGGCGAATGAGCCCGGAATCCTTTTTTCCAACAGCCTTCCTGAGGACGTCCGCTTCGGCGAGCGAGATGCCCGCCAGAGTCTGCGCTATGCGCATCACCTGCTCCTGATAGGTGATGACGCCGTAGGTAGACTCGAGAATGGGCTGAAGCTCGGGCAGGATGTATGACACCGGCTCTTCGCCGCGCTTCCGGCGCATGTACACCTTGTGCATCCCCGCGTCGAGCGGACCCGGTCGCATCAGTGCGTTGGAGGCTACGAGGTCGTCGAAGCGGTCGGCGCGGATGTTCCTGAGCATGTCGGTGGCGAGCGGCGACTCGAACTGGAATACGCCGGCCGTCTTTCCCGCGCGCAACATCCGGTACGTGTCAACATCGTCCAATGGCAGCGCGTCCAGATCGGGCGCCGAGCCGGTGCGCTCGCGAATGCCATGCAGGGCGTCGCTGATGACGGTGAGCGTCGTGAGCCCGAGAAAATCCATCTTCAGCATCCCCGCCTTTTCGAGGGCATTCATGTCGTACTGGGTGACGACGATGGCTTCTTCGCCGGCGATCCCCGAGCCTGATCCTTTCGAGGCCTGAGTGCAGACGGGGACGTACTCATCGAGCGGGCCTGGCGCGATCACTACTCCGGCGGCGTGTACTCCCGCGTGGCGGGAGAGGCCCTCCAGCTTCATCGCGTAGTCGAGGAGCCGGCGGTACCTGTCCTTTTTCTCCTTCAGCTCACGGGTATCGTCCTTCCGCGCCGTATAGAGCTCGCGCACCTCGGGGATGCGCTCGATGGCTTCCTTTACGGTGAGCGAGAAGTTGGGGTGATTCGGGATCAGCTTGGCGAGATAGTCCGTCTCGGCAGGACTGAAGCCCAGCGTGCGGCCAACATCCTTGATCGCCGCGCGCGACTTGAGAGTTCCGAATGTGATGATCTGGCCCACGGAATCTCGTCCGTACTTCTGACGAACGTACTCGATCACCTCTCCGCGGCGCTCGAAGCAGAAATCCACATCGATGTCCGGCATCGAGACGCGCTCGGGATTGAGAAAGCGCTCGAAGAGGAGGTCGAACCTGAGCGGGCAGACATCCGTAATGTGGAGCGCGTACGCCACGAGCGAGCCTGCTACGGAGCCTCTGCCTGGCCCGACAGGAATTCCCTTTTTGCGCGCGGCGTCGATGAAATCCGCGACGATGAGGAAATAGCCCGCGTAACCGGTGCTGGTGATGACGCCCAGCTCGAAATCGAGCCGCTCGCGCACATTGTTGGGGAGCGGCGTGCCATAACGTTCGCGCGCGCCCTCCTCGGCGAGGCGCACCAGCAGCTCGTTCTCCGTCTCCACTCCGGCCGGAAGCGGAAAGGAGGGAACCCGGTACTGCTTGGAGAACTCGATCGCCGTATCGTCGGCGATTCTGAGCGTGTTCTCGAGGACATCCGCGCGGCCGGGGAACGCCGCCGCTATCTCGGGGGCGCTCTTGAAGTAGAGGCCCTCGTCGTAGTGCATGCGATTCGTGTCGGAGAAATCCTTGCCGAGTCCGATGCAGAGGAGCACATCGTGGGCGTCATGGTCCTCGCGTCTTAGGAAGTGCGCGTCGTTGGTCGCGAGGACCGGGAGACCCACTTCTTCGGCGAGCTGAAAGACGCGCCGGTTCAGCGTGTCCTGGTTTTCCGAAGTGTGGGCCTGCACTTCCAGGTAGTACCGGTCGCGAAACACAGTGGCGTACCACGCGGCCGTCTCGCGCGCCTGGTCGTATTCATCCGACAGCAGGTGGTGGGCGATCTCACCCGCCATGCACGCGGAGGAAACGACGATTCCCTCGTTGTATTTCGCCAAGAGCTCCCGGTCCATGCGTGGCTTGGCGTAGAATCCTTCCGTGTAGGCGAGGGAAGAGAGCTTGACTAGATTCCTGTATCCGGCGGCGTTCTGGGCGAGGAGGACGAGGTGGTAGTAGGGCTTGCCCCGCTCTCCGCCAACCCGGTCGCGGGAGCGCCTATCGCCGGGCGCGACATAGGCTTCCATGCCGATGATCGGCTTCAAGCCCGCCTTTTTCGCCTTTTCCTGGAACTCCCACGCACCGTGCAGATTGCCGTGGTCGGTTATCGCCAGAGCGGGCTGCTCGAACTCGAGGGCCCGGCCAATGAGATCATCGATGCGATTGGCGCCATCGAGCAGTGAATATTCCGAGTGGCAGTGCAGGTGGACGAAGGACACGTGGTAAGATAACGCGCCCGAGATTCCTGGCGATAGCGATTGTGGTCGCCCTTGGCGCGCTAATCTCCGCTCCCACAGGCTGTTATCTGAGTCGCGGGGCGTGGGAAGAGGCGAAGATACTGAGCCGTCGGGAGCCGATTTCGGAAATCGTTGCCCGTCCGGGCACGGCGGCAGAGACCAAAGCGAAGCTAAAACTCGTTTTGGCGGCCCGGGAGTACGCGAAGGACAGCCTGAAGCTCCGTGTTAAAGACAGTTTTACGACATATTCGCGTCTTGATCACGACACGCTGGTGCTGCTTCTTTCAGCGGCCTATAGGGATACGCTCAAGCCTTATACGTGGTG
>JANMTG010000168.1:0-10879 GCA_031390205.1 Gemmatimonadota bacterium | reverse complement strand
GGCGGCGCGCTCGCCTGGACGAACTGGATCGCCGGAATCGTGGCGGTGTATTCTTCACTGTTCGGGATCGGAAAGGTTGTGTTTGGCGAATATGTGCAAGGTGTGGCTCTGCTCGTGATCGCGGGGGCAGCGTTCGCGTGGATCGCGCGGTCTTTCCGTGAAGAGCCCGCGGCACTACCCGGAGTTGGCGGAATCGCCTAAATTCAAGCAGTACCGGAGGATACATGTCTGTTTCGTCTCAACCTGAAATCGAGCTCTCCATCACGCCCAACGCGGGCGTGGAGGTCAAGAAGTTCATGGACGCCGAAGGGGTTACCGCCGAGCAGGGCGGCCTTCGTGTGAGCGTGCAGCCGGGCGGCTGCAGCGGCTTCAAGTACAGCCTCGTGATCGAAGACCGCGCCGCGGAAGACGATATCGTCGTTCCGCGCGATGGCTTCAGTGTCTTCGTCGATCCGTTTTCGGCGCAGTATCTCAACGGGGTGACAATCGACTACGTCACTTCCATGCAGGGCTCCGGCTTCACGTTCAAGAACCCGAGTTCAACCGGCGGTTGCGGCTGCGGAAGCTCATTCTCTGCGTAGCAGCTCGAAGGCGCTTCACAATTACTCGAGGGCGGTGAAATGAAGGCTACTTTCACCGCCCTCGATTTTATTGTCCTCGTTTCGTATCTGGTCGGGACCACCGCTCTTGGCGTCTGGCTCGGCCGCGGGCAAAGGGATGCGAAGGACTACTTCATCGCCAGCCACCGAATTCCGTGGTGGGCAATTCTCTTTTCAGTGGTCGCGACGGAGACGAGCGCGCTCACTCTCATCAGCATTCCAGGGTTAGCCTACCTCGGCAACCTCACCTTTCTCCAGGTAGCGGTGGGGTATCTCGTCGGCCGGACGGTGATCGCCTTCACCCTGCTGCCCCGCTATTACCAGGGCGAGCTCGTTACGGCGTATGCGCTGCTGGAGCGGCGCTTCGGCGTGGGGACGCGGCGGTTCGCGTCGGTCGCATTCATGGTGACGCGAGCGTTCGGCGATTCTGTACGACTATTTGCGACGGCGATTCCGGTCGCGCTGATACTGGGCGGCGCGGGCGCGGGTCGAAGCGGCACCGTGATCGCAGTGGTTCTGCTTGGCGCGGTCAGTCTCGCCTACACCTACTTCGGCGGGATGCGCGCCGTTGTCTGGACGGACATCATCCAGACGGCGGTTTATCTAATCGCCGCGGTGGCGGCTCTGATCCTTATCGGACAGGCCGCACCCAATGGGTGGGGCGGGATTTTCTCGGCGGCCAGCGCGAGCGGAAAGCTTCAGGTCTTCGATTTCACTCTTGCCCTCGACCGGCCGCATACGATTTTTGCCGGCCTCATCGGCGGCGCGTTCCTCTCGATGGCGTCCCACGGCGCGGACCAGCTCATCGTGCAACGCCTGCTGGCGGCGCCGAGTCTCCGCGACGCGCAGCGGGCGCTCATCGGGAGCGGCATTGTGGTGGTTTTTCAGTTCGCGCTGTTTCTGATTCTCGGAATAGGACTCTACTCGTTCTATCAGGGGCAGACTTTCGGCAGACCAGACGAAATCTTTCCGCGGTTCATCATTGAATCGATGCCCGCAGGCCTTACCGGTCTGGTGGTCGCCGCGATTCTTGCGGCGAGCACCGCGTCGGGGGCGCTGAACTCCCTCGCGGCGGCGACACTTCACGACCTCTATCTTCCGCTCACGGGAAAATCAGCCGCCGATCCCGGCGTGCTCAGGATCAGCAAGCTCTTCACGCTGATGTGGGCGGCAATCCTGACGGGTGGCGCGCTTCTCTATCGCGCACAGGGAACTCCGGTCGTGGTCGTCGCGCTTTCGATCGCGTCGTTCACCTACGGCGGCCTCCTGGGCGGGTTCTTCCTCGGGATGCTCTGGCGGCGCGCGATCCAGCGCGACGCGATCCTCGGCATGGCGACGGCCATCGTCATCATGACCTTCGTGGTGTTTGCGCGGCAGCTCGCACCTGTGTTCCCGTCTTTTCAGGAGACCTTCACGTCACTCTCGCGCATCGCCTGGCCCTGGTACGTGCTGATCGGGACGACGATCACCATGATTGTGGGAATCGTATCGTCGCTCACGCACCCTCAACCAACTGACGGAAACCGCTGGAAATGAGTGAGATCGTGATCGGCGTGGACGGTGGTGGCTCCAAGACGCGCGTGATGGTTGGAACCGCGGATGGAGAAGAGCTCGCTACGGTTGACGGGCCCGGTTCGGCGGTGTCTCCCGGGCGTGCCGAACATTCCGCTGACGTGATCGCCGAACTCGTCACCCGCGCGCTGGGGGAAATCGCGCAGCGCGGTGCTGTATTTCCGCGCGTTCTGTACTGTGGCGTGGCCGGCACCGGCCGCGAAGACCAGAGGCGGGCGCTCCATGGGGCGCTCGATGAAAAGGAGCTTGCGGAAGAAGTCGTCGTCGACTCCGACGGACTCGTCGCGCTCTACGACGCGTTCGAGGATCGGGCCGGCGTCCTGCTCGTTGCGGGCACCGGATCGATTGCCTACGGCCGGAGCCCGTCGGGAACGCTCGTTCGCTGCGGAGGCTGGGGGCCCGCTTTCGGCGATGAAGGAAGCGGAGGCTGGATCGGCAGGCGCGCCCTCAGCATCGTCGCCGCCTCGAGCGATGGCCGTGAGCCGGCGACTGCCCTTCTCTTTCCGATTCTTGCGGCGACACAGTGCGAGGACGTGCACGATCTCATCCCGTGGGCCGCGGCGGCGGATGCGCGCGCATTCGCCTCGCTCGTGCCGGCCGTCTTCGCTACCGCGGCGGGCGGCGATCCGCGCGCCGGCGCGCTCGTTACGCTAGCCGCCGAGGAGCTGGTGCTTCACATCCGCGCATTGGCGCGGCAACTGTTCGGGGACGAGCGCGCCGCGGTATCAGTGGCATTGAGCGGCGGACTGATGCAGCGCGGCTCACTCCTCCGGAAGCGCCTCGAGCAGCGCCTTAAATCGGCCGTGCCGGGGGCACAGCTTCGAGCGGAGGATGTGTTGCCAGCTCGGGGAGCACTGAAGGCTGCGGCTCGCCGTATTCACCTTCCCACTTCGCCATAACGACCGTCGCCAGGCAGTTTCCCACCAGATTGACGGTGGTACGCGCCATGTCCATCAGCTCGTCCACACCAAGGATGATGGCGACGCCTTCGAGGGGCAGGCCAAAGGTCGTGAGGGTACCGGCCAGTATCACGAGCGAGGCGCGGGGAACGGCAGCGACGCCTTTGCTCGTGATCATCAAGGTGAGCATCATGAGCAGCTGCTGCCCCCAGGAGAGGTCCACTCCGGCCGCCTGGGCGACGAAGATCGAGGCGACCGCGAGGTAAAGGGTCGAACCATCGAGGTTGAACGAGTAGCCGGTGGGCATGACGAACGCGACGATGCGGCGCGGAACACCGATGGACTCCATCGCCTGCATGGCGCGTGGCAGCGCGGCTTCCGAGGAGGTGGTCGAGAACGCTATCAGCGCCGGCTCCTTCACCGCCGCGAGGAAGCGCCGGAGCGGCACCTTGAACATCAGCGCGATCGGTAGCAGCACGAAAACAATCAGCACCACCAGCGCGCCGTAGAGCGTGAGCACCAGCTTTCCGAGATTGATGAGGACGCCTAGTCCACTGTGGCCCACTGTCACCGCGATCGCCGCGCCGATCCCGATCGGCGCGTACCGCATGACTATCCCGGTGAACTTGAACATCACCTCGGCCAGCCCCTCGCACCCGAGCAGGACTATCTCCTTAGGACGCCCGCGCACCTGTGAGAGCGCAACCGCGAACAGGATGGAGAAGAAGACGATCTGGAGAACTTCGTTGCGGGTCGCAGCCTCGAAAAAGCTCTGCGGCACCACGTGCTCGAGGAAGCCCATTCCAGTGGGTGTCGCAGTGGCGAGTTTTTGCCCCTCTTCCGCCGACGCCTGGATATTAACGCCGACGCCGGGCTTCACGATGTTCACCGCGGCGAGTCCGATGAACAGCGCGAGTGTCGTTACGATCTCGAAATAGATGATGGACTTGAGCGCGAGCCGGCCGACGCGCTTCATGTCGTCGCCGTGCCCGGCGATGCCGACGACCAGCGTTCCGAAGATGATCGGCACGATGATCGACTTGATCATGCGCAGGAAGATCGTCGAGAGTGGCTTTAGCGCGACGCCGAAGTCGGGGAATAGCCAACCGACGAGCACGCCGATCACCATCGCGATCAGAATCCATTTGGTCAGCGAAATGCGGCGCAGGCTCTGAAAGATCATTGCCCCTTGCTTCGCAGCGTCGAGTGCCGGTACCCGTACGCAATGTACAGGGCGATTCCGATCAGCAGCCAGATTCCGAATCGCTCCCAGGCACGGGCCGGCAGTCCGAACATAGTGTAAATGCAGGCGCTTATCGGCTTGCGCGTGAAGAGGGACTTCATCGCTCGCTATTGCGTCTGGATGCGCATCGCGTAGAACGAGCGCCACACGAACGTGACGGAGACCAGAAAGAATATGGCGGCGAGAATGCGAGTGAGACCCGATCCCTGTTCCTGGGTGAGCGACACCGCCAGCTCCACCGCCAGCAGTCCGAACAGCGTCGTGAACTTGATGATCGGATTGAGCGCGACCGACGATGTGTCCTTGAACGGATCGCCGACGGTATCGCCGACGACTGTCGCCGCGTGGAGCGGAGTTCCCTTCTGCTTGAGCTCGACTTCCACGATTTTCTTGGCGTTGTCCCAGGCGCCGCCGGCGTTGGCCATGAAGATCGCCTGAAAGAGACCGAAGAGCGCGATGGAAATGAGATAGCCGATGAAGAAATAGGGCTCGACGAACGCGAATGCGAGCGTAGCGAAAAACACGGTTAGGAAAATGTTGAACATTCCCTTCTGCGCGTACCGCGTGCAGATCTCCACCACCCTCTTGCTGTCAGCCACTGAAGCCTTCGCCGCGCTCTCCAGATTGATGTTCGCCTTGATGAACTCCACCGCGCGGTAAGCGCCCGTGGTCACCGCTTGCGTCGACGCGCCGGTGAACCAGTAAATCATCGCACCCCCGGCGATCAAACCGAGCAGAAACGGGGGGTGCAAGATCGAGAGGTACTGGATGAACTCGGGCTTCAGTCCGTCCGTCAGAACCACGATGATGGAGAAGATCATCGTCGTCGCGCCAACCACCGCGGTTCCAATCAGCACCGGCTTGGCGGTCGCCTTGAACGTGTTGCCAGCGCCGTCGTTCTCCTCGAGGAGATGCTTCGCTCTCGCGAATTGTGGGTCGAAGCCGTGCGAGCTCTTGAGGTGCTGCTGGATTCCCGGCACCTGTTCGATGAGCGAGAGCTCGAATATGGACTGGGCGTTGTCGGTGACGGGCCCGTAGGAATCCACCGCGATGGTCACCGGCCCCATCCCGAGGAAGCCGAAAGCGACGAGACCGAAGGCGAACACAGCCGGAGCCATCATCAGATCCGCAAAACCTAACGTGCTCACGCCGTAGCCGATCGCCATCAGAACCATGATCGCCATGCCGAGCCAGTAGGCGCTGAAGTTTCCCGCCACGAGTCCGGAGAGAATGTTGAGCGAAGCACCGCCCTCGCGCGAAGAGGTCACCACTTCCCTGACGTGCGAGGATTTGGTCGAGGTGAAGATCTTTACGAGCTCCGGAATGATCGCGCCCGCGAGCGTTCCGCAGGTGATCACCGTCGACAGCTTCCACCACAGCGACCCGTCGCCCAGGTCGGGCAGGAGCGCGTAGGACACGAGATAAGTGAGGGCAACGGAGACGATCGACGTCATCCACACCAGCGACGTGAGCGGAGCCTCGTAGTTCATGTCGTCCACTGTCTCGTAACGGCCTTTGGCAATCGCTTCGTTGGCGAGATACGAAACGCCGCTGGCCACCACCATCATGATGCGCATGACGAAGATCCAGACGAGGAGCTGGACCTGCACCGCCGGCTCGAACACCGCCAGGACGATGAAGGATATGAGCGCGACGCCCGTCACTCCGTAAGTTTCGAACCCGTCCGCGCTGGGTCCCACCGAGTCGCCGGCGTTGTCGCCCGTGCAGTCGGCGATCACTCCCGGGTTGCGCGCGTCGTCTTCCTTCACGTTGAAAACGATCTTCATGAGATCGGCGCCGATGTCGGCGATCTTGGTGAAGATGCCGCCGGCGATACGCAGTACCGACGCGCCCAGCGACTCGCCGATCGCGAAGCCGATGAAGCACGCCCCCGCGTAGTCGCCGGGGATGAAGAGCAGGATGAAGAGCATTATCAGAAGCTCCACGCTGATGAGCAGCATCCCGATGCTCATACCCGCCTTGAGCGGAATGGCGTAGCACGGATACGGCTTCCCGCGCAGACTGGCGAAGGCGGTCCGCGAGTTGGCGAAAGTGTTGATGCGGATTCCGAACCAGGCGACGCCGTAGCTGCCCGCGATGCCGACGAGGCTGAAGAGCAGGATGATCGCAACCTTCGTCGCCGCGAAGTCGAGCAGCAGCCAGAAATAGAGGACAATCACGAAGCCGATGAAGGCCTCAAGGATCAGAATGAATTTTCCCTGGGTGACGAGGTAGGTCTTGCAGGTCTCGTAGATCAGCTCCGAGACCTCGCGCATCGACTCGTGCACCGCCATGCCCTTGAGCTGGCGGTAGATGACGAGTCCGAACAGGAGTCCGAGGGCGCAAATGACGAGGCCAGCCAACAGCAGTGTGCGCCCGTGTATCTCGCCGAAGAACCGCACCTGCGAGAGATCGGGAATGCGAATGTTGGCTTCGCCGCCGGCTTTGTGCTCGACCGGCGTTACCGCTGCATCACCCGTCTGCGCCGCTACTGCCGCGCTCTCGGCCGTCGTTCGCGGCGCCGCCTCCTGAGCCGAGACCGCGCGCGGACCGATCGCGGCGAGCAGCGAGAAAATGATCGAGGCTGTACGACAATAAAGTGCAAACTTCCGATTCATTCTGAGATTCTCCACGGGTGAAAAACAGCCCGCCCTGGCAGGGCGGGCTTGATGCTCAGCGCGACGGAGCGGGCTCCGCCCTACGCCACAGGAAATACACGGGGACGCCGAGCAGCACGATCACGAGCCCGGACAGAGCCTGGGCTCGCGTCTTGTCGGCGATGAGCAGTATGACCGCGATCGCCGTGGCAAGGATGATATAGAGGGCTGGCAGAAATGGGTACCCGACCGCGCGATAGGGACGCTCTGCATCGGGCCGCAGCTTGCGCAGCCGGAACAACCCAACTGTCGTCAGCGCATAGAAGATGAGCGCCGCGAAAATCACGTAGTCGAGAAGCTGGCCGTAGGTGCCGGTAAGACAGAGCAAGCTGACCCAGATTGACTGGGCGATGAGAGCGGCGGCGGGAACGCTGTTCCGGTTGAGATTGCCCGCGCGCGCGAAGAACAGCTTGTCCTTCGCCATCGCGTAGTAGACGCGAGCGCCGGCGAGAATCAGACCGTTGTTGCACCCAAACGTCGAGATGAGGATGGCAATCGCCATGAGGGTCGCGCCAACAGGGCCGAATATCGACTCGGCGACAGCGCTGGCAACGCGATCCTGGGTGGCGTGCTCGATTCCGCGACCAAATACGGTCGCCGTATCAGGCGTGCCTTGCAGCGGCAGCACGTTCAGGTAGGCGACGTTGGCGAGGATGTAAAGAAGGGTTACGAGCCCGGTGCCGTAAAGGAGGGCTCGGGGCAAATTTCTTCGCGGCTCGTGCACTTCGGCGGCGGCGAAAGTCACGTTGTTCCATGCGTCGGCGGAAAACAGTGAGCCGACCAGAGCGGATCCAAACGCGATCATGAACACGGTCGAGAACGCGACCGTGTTGAAGTTGCCGGGTCCGAAGTTCGCCGCGACCGCCTCTGAACTACGTCCGATCGTCAGGCCGAGGAGGATGAGAGCGGCCAGCGCGCCGGTTTTGACCACTGTGAGCGTAGTCTGGACGAGCTTCCCTTCCTTGACGCCGCGAAGATTGATCCAGGTGAGGATCCAGATCGTGACGAGGGCGGTGAGCCGCTGTGGCGAAAGTCCGAGCTGGATAACCCCGCCCGGAGTGTTGACGTCGAACTGCGGGAACCACCCGAACCTGTCCGGCGTGATATCGGGCCAGAGAACGCCAAGAAATCGGCCGAACGCCACGGCCACTGCCGCGATCGTGCCCGTCTGGATCACGACAAACAGGGTCCATCCGTAAAGAAAGCCCATGAGCGGACCCATGGACTCTCGCAGGAAAACGTATTGGCCACCTGCTCGCGGGTACATCGCCGCGAGCTCGCCATAGGCAAGCGCGCCAAGAATCGTGACGACGCCGGCCACGACCCAGGCCATGATGAGCCAGAACGGCGAGCCAACGGTACGGCTGATGTCGGCGGAGACAATGAAGATTCCCGAGCCGATCATCGAGCCCGCCACCAGCATCGTGGCGTCGGTGAGCGTCATCGCCCTGACGAAGTCGCGCGACGACGGCGGCGTCGTGTCGGTCGTGGATGTCTTGGGTGTCAACGCTCGTCCTCTGGCGCCGGTTTCCGCTCGGGTGGATCCCTGTAACGCGGCGGGCAGAAGTTATCTTCGCAGAGGGGAAAGTGCTAGACGCCGGTCAGTCGAAAAACACAAGAGAACACTACAGGCTGCCCGCTGATCGCTAACAACGCTGCCGGCTGCCGGCAGCTTGAAGCCTACCGCAGGCCGCCTGTAGTGTTCAGTTGCAGTTGCCCCTCATTCAAAAAATGAAGTGCACATCGACGGTGTCCCGCATCGGCGTCCCGTCCGCATGCACTCCCGGCCGGAATCGGAGCGAGCGCAAAACTTCGGTGAGTCTCCTGTTGTATCCACCGTCCCGCGACGGATTGTATGAGATGAGCGACGCATTCCCCTTCTCGTCGACATCGAACCACGCGATCAGGTGGTACGGCTTGATCCTGTTGGGAGCGGGAAGCGGGGGAATGAACAAATCGCGCAACGTCGGCGGGTAATCCTTGCCCGGCCCGCCGCCGGTGCCCGGCCCAACGCTGCTTCCTCTTCCCGTCCCCACACCCGAGCCGACTCCTCCTCCGCTTCCCGGCCCCGCGCCCGGTGTTCCGGCGGTTCCCGTTCCCTCCCCCGCCGCCGGAGTGAGCAGCGGGATCGAGGCGGACGGTGGCGTGGGAGTAACGGCGGGCTCCACCTGAGGCTTGGGCGCCGGTGGCTTCACCGGCGGGACGAGCGTGGAGACTTTCGGCGTCACCGCGGGGCTGGGTTTGACGCGAATGAATTCGAGTCGCTCCGCGCGCGCGCCCGCGCTTGCCGAGCCACCTCCTCCACCGCCGGCCGGTCCCGGGCCTCCTCCTCCCACCGTCGGCTCGTGCGTGAAATCCGACGACGCGATAATCGGCGTGACGATAAAAAAAAGGATCACCGCGTGCACCAAGAGCGACGCAGTGATCCCTTTCCAACGCTCTTCCTTCCTGAGCGGTAACCCGACAGGCGGGCGATAGCGCGTAGCTACTTTACATCCTTCGGTGGAACGCCGATCACCTTGACGCCCGCTCCGCGCGCCACATCCATCGCGTGGATGACCTCGGAGTATTTCACCTTTTCGTCGCCCTTGACGAAAATGATCTTCTCGGGGCGCGGGTCGTAGATCTCCTTGAGCCTTGCCGCGAGCCGTGCCGGCGGCACGACCTCCGAATTGACCTTGAACACGTTGCCCGGAAGTACCTCGAGTACGATCTGCGATGGCGGCGGGCCCGATTGCGAATCGTCGGGCCGGGGATCGGGCAGCTGCAGATCGATCGCCTTCCGCGACATCGGTATCACCATCATGAAGATGATGAGCAGCACCAGCAGCACGTCGATCATCGGCGTGACGTTGATGTCGTTGGTGAGGCCGGTCGAACTCCCTGCCGTGGAGATTGCCATTATTTCGACCCTCCAGGTGCCGGGTTGAAGAGGTTATCGGTGGCAACGGCCGAAATCGTTCCCGGACGCTGATCGGTGATCATCCCGGTGACGCGCACGTCGTTCTTGGCGGCGATGTCCATCGCATCGAGAACCTTGCCGTACTCGAGGTCCTTGTGGGCCTTGATGTACAGGAGCTTGTCCTGCTCCCGGGTCTCGAAGATGTTCTTGAGTAACTCTGGGAGCTGGGCATTGGGAATCGCTTTCTTGTTCAGGAAATACTGCCCCAATGCATCGATTCCCAGGACCTGATCCGTGTCTTCTTCAGGATGCGGCTTCAGGTTCGTGCCGCTTGGAGGCGTGGCCGCGAATCCCGCCGTGATGGCCGGGATCACAAGCATGAAGATGATCAGCAGAACGAGCATGACGTCGATCATCGGCGTCACGTTAATATCCGCCTTTACACTCGATTTACCGCTGGTAGACATCGACATGTGAGAGCCTCCCGCTACTGCGAGATCGGAGCGTTGCCCGCCGTTGCCGTGGTGTTGAACTCACGGGTGAAACGCGAACGGCCGAACTCACCGGTACCGGAGATGTTCTTGATCATGTAGTCGATCATCTCCTTCGAGGTGTACGTCATTTCGGCCGTAAGATTGTCAATCTTGACCTGGAAAAAGTTGAACAGCCACACCGCCGGAATCGCGACGATGAGACCGAACGCGGTGGTGATCAGAGCTTCGGACACGCCGGAAGAGATCGACGCCAGTCCGCCCGAGCCTGACGCCGCCATGGCGGCGAAAGAGTTGACGATACCCATCGTCGTTCCAAGCAGACCGACGAAGGGAGCCGTCGCGCCCACGGTCGCGATCACGCCGAGGCCGCGCTTGAGATCCGTGATCGTCATCAACATCTCGCGCTCCACCGCTCGCTCGGCCGAGTTGATGTCGCCGACGGTGACGGAGCCGTCCTGAATGAGGGGGCGGATCTCGGTCAGCGCGCCGCCGAGAACCCGGGCGACGTGGGAT
>JANMTG010000158.1:0-14501 GCA_031390205.1 Gemmatimonadota bacterium | reverse complement strand
GTCGCTGCGCATCTACATCGATGCGGCGTTGGCCAGAAGAGAGCCCCTCGACCACACCCTCTTCTTCGGCCCACCAGGCCTTGGCAAAACAACGCTTGCCGAGCTGATCGCCAGAGAGCTGGGCGTGAATATCAGAACGACATCGGGTCCCGCCCTCGAGAAGCCGGGCGACCTCGTTGGCACGTTGACGAACCTCCGCGAAGGCGACATCCTCTTCATCGACGAGTTCCACCGCCTCCGCCCTATCATCGAAGAGTTCCTCTACCCCGCAATGGAGGACTACAAGATCGAGATCCGCCTGTCCGAAGGTCCGAAGGCGCAGACGATCACCATGCAGATCGAGAAGTTCACCTTGATCGGCGCCACCACTCGCCTCGGCATGCTCACTCCGCCCATGCGCGCGCGGTTCGGCATCGAGCAGCGGCTCAACTTCTACCCGGCCTCCGACCTCGAGCAGATCGTCCACCGCACCGCCGAGGTGATGCAGGTGGAGATCGACGACGAAGGCGCAACGGAGATCGCCAAGCGCTCGCGAGGGACTCCGCGTGTCGCCAACCGGTTGCTGAGAAGAATCCGCGACTTCGCCCAGATGCGCGCAGGGGGGAACATCACCCGCAAGGTTGCCGCCGACGCCCTACTCCTCCTCGAGGTCGACCAGTTCGGCCTGGACGACATGGACTCGCGCATCCTCAAGACTATCATCGAGAAGTTCGAGGGCGGACCGGTCGGGGTAAGCACCATTGCCGCCGCGGTCGGCGAAGACGTCGGCACGCTCGAGGAGGTTTACGAGCCTTTCCTCGTCCAGAACGGTTTTCTGCAGCGCACTCCACGTGGCCGCGTCGCGACGGCTCAGGCATACAAGCACTTCGGGTTCAATCCGCCTACGGCCCAATCGCCGCAGCCGACGCTGTTCTAGCGCTCGTTCGTCCCCGCCGCTAGCGTAGTACGCCGTTCCCGGTCCCCACGCGCGGCGGCAGGAGATAGGCGCCGGAGATACCTTCTGGGCGGCCCCCGGCACGCTTAATCTTCGCGCTTAATGGTCCGCCTGGTCATTGCTGCCATCATCGTACTCACGACATCGTCCTGCATTCCCTCCTGGCTCGTTAACGGAATCGCGGCCGGCAACCCGGGCTGCCTCTACAACGTCCCGCGGAGTGACAATACCGTCGCGCTCACCCTCGACGACGGCCCCGATTCCGCGACGACACCCGAGCTGCTGAACATCCTCGCCAGCAACAACGCACGGGCAACATTCTTTCTCATCAGCGGCCGACTGCCCGGAAACGACACGCTCGTAACGCGGCTCGTGCGCGAGGGACACGAGATCGGAAACCACTTCTCCGAGAACGAGGCGAGCATCGCGCTGTCTCCCCGCGCTTTCGTTCGTTCCTTCCTGACGAGCGATTCCGCCCTCCGCAGATTTGCGCCGGTTCGCTGGGTGCGCCCGGGCTCCGGACACTACAACAAGCGGATGCTCCGCACCTTCAGGGACCATGGCTACCGCTGCGCGCTCGGCTCGATTTATCCATTCGATCCGCAGATTCCGTTGCCGGCGTATTCCACCTGGGTGATTCAACGCCACATTCAGCCCGGCGCGATCATCATCCTCCACGACAGCGGCTACAAAGGACGGAACACAGCCAAGACGCTGAGCAGGCTGTTGCCGGATCTGTCGCGGCTCGGATATCGGGTCGTAACCCTGAGCGAGCTCACGACACCGACGGCCGAGACAATTCAATGAGCGAGGAACGCGACGGCACCCGCACCTCGCACTACGATTTCGATCTCCCGGCAGACCGCATCGCCCAGCGACCGACCGCGGGCCGCGGCGACAGCAGGCTGATGATCGTGAATCGCACGACCGGCGACATCACCCACAAGCACTTCGGCGATCTCGCACCGCTCATCCCGCCGGGCGACGCACTGGTCCTCAACACCACGAAGGTCTTTCGTGCGCGGCTTCTGGGTATCCGCGAGAACGGCACACCCGCCGAAGTACTCCTGCTCCGATCACTAGGTGATTCGACATACGAGGCGATGGTTCACCCGGGCGGAAAGCTCAAGCCAGGAAGAAAAGTCCACATCACCGATGATTTCGAAGCGGAGATCGTCTCGACCACGGAACGGAGAACTCGCGTCGTCCGCCTCACGTCTTCCTTGCCCATCGACGAAGCCATCGAGAAATACGGACACGTCCCGCTACCGCCTTACATTACGCGCGCGGACGAGAAATCCGATGTCGAGCGCTATCAAACCGTCTATGCGACCGAGACCGGCTCCGTCGCCGCGCCAACGGCCGGACTCCACTTCACTCCGGAGCTACTGGAGACACTTGTCGCGAAAGGCGTCAAGCGTGCCGATGTGGTTCTTCACGTCGGGGCCGGCACGTTCAAACCCGTGGATGTCGAGCACCCGGCCGATCACGTGATGCACGAGGAGTCGTACTCTCTGCCGCAGAGTACCGCCGACATTCTCAACCAGGTTCGGAGCGCCGGCGGAAAAATCTGGGCGGTGGGCACCACCAGCGTCCGCACGCTCGAGACCGCGATCGGCGACGACGGCATTTTCGCCGGGAAATCCGGCGAAACCCGCATCTTCATCCGCCCGCCCTACGAGTTCCGGGCCG
Source organism: Gemmatimonadota bacterium (assembly GCA_031390205.1). Taxonomy (GTDB): domain Bacteria; phylum Gemmatimonadota; class Gemmatimonadetes; order Gemmatimonadales; family Gemmatimonadaceae; genus UBA4720. The sequence goes on along the minus strand of JANMTG010000158.1, from coordinate 11,875 downwards.
TGGATCGCCTCATCACCAACTTCCACCTGCCGCGCTCGACTCTCCTCATGCTCGTCGCCGCCTTCTCCGGCTACGATCTCACCATGCGCGCGTATCAGGAAGCGGTGGCCGAGAGATACCGGCTTTACTCGTACGGCGACGCGATGCTCATTACCGGCGGGTGACGCCACTGAACAACTGATCAACTGGCCGCTCAAGATTTCGGCGCCGGTGTCGTCACCAAGATTCTTGAGTAGGCAGAGTGCTCGGCGACCTGGCGGCGCTGGAGAGACGGATTGCCGTTAGCCAACAAAGCTCAGTGATTGTTGCAGCGAACTCCTCGCAGAACTGAGATACATGTGAAATAGGTCCGCGCGGTCGAATGGCATCGCCGTACATTTGGTAGCGATGCCCGACACATCTCACGGATTCGAATTCGACCTTGTCGCCAATGCCGGCGCCGCGCGCGCCGGCGTTTTTGTCACACCGCACGGTCTTGTCGAAACCCCCGCGTTCATGCCCGTCGGAACGCTCGCGACCGTGAAGGCGCTCGACCCCGACGATCTCACGCAGATGGGCGCGTCCATGATCCTCGCCAACGCCTATCACCTTCACCTGCGACCTGGCGACGACGTCGTGCGCGATATGGGCGGACTCCACCAGTTCATGCGCTGGGATGGCCCGATTCTCACGGATTCGGGCGGCTTCCAGGTTTTCTCGCTGGCGCGGCTGCGCACCCTGAACGAAGACGGCGTCGAGTTCCAGAGTCACATCGACGGCTCTCGCCGATTCTTCACGCCCGAGCTCGTGATGCAGATCCAGCGGAACCTGGGCGCCGACGTAGTCATGCAATTCGACCACGTCATCCCCGGACAATCCGACGAGTCTTCGGCACGCGACGCGAGCGAGCGAAGCGTTCGCTGGCTGGCACGCTGTCTCGCTGAAGTGAACCGGTTGGAGAGCGGGCCTCCGGCGCCAATCCTGGAGCTGATGCGCGCCAAGCCGGATAAGACGGCAGTCAGTACCACATACGTCCCCACCCGCACCGGCGAATTCGCGACGCAAGCCCAGCACCAGGCGCTCTTTCCAATAGTGCAGGGCGGGATTCATTCCCATCTCCGGCGTGAGGCCGCGGCTTCGATCGCCTCGATGCACGACTGGCCCGGCTTCGGAATCGGCGGGCTGTCAGTTGGTGAGGAGAAGCCAGCGATGTACGAGATGCTCGACGTCGTCGACGACGCGCTGCCCAAGACACACCCGCGCTATCTGATGGGTGTCGGCTTCCCCGAAGACCTGATCGAGGCCGTCCGTCGCGGGGTCGACCTCTTCGACTGCGTCGCCCCCACACGGATGGGACGGAATGGCGCGGTATTCACCCACGAGGGGCGGCTCAACATCAAGCGCGCCGATTTCCGTACCGATTCCCGCCCGCTCGATCCCGACTGCGACTGTGCCGCGTGCTCGCGCTTTACCCGCGCCTACATCCGCCACCTGTTCATCGCCGACGAGATGCTCGGCCTCCGCCTGCTGTCCCTGCACAATGTACATTTCCTGTTGTCGCTGATGCGCTCGGCGCGGCAGGCGATACGGACGGGAACACTGGAGGGGTGGTCAAGCGAATGGCTTTTGCGCTTTCGCGCCAACCCTCCCCCTCCAATCGAAGTCTGAAACCACCCTTCGCTTATCAACATGTTCAACAACCCAATCATCGGCTCCATTTTCATGTACGGAGCCATCTTCGCGATCTTCTACTTCATTCTCATTCGTCCCCAGGCGCAAACGCGCAAGAAGCACGACGAGATGGTGCGCAATCTCAAGAAGGGCGACGAGATCGTGACGACGGGCGGGCTGGTGGGCGAAGTGCTGTTCATCAAGGAGATGGGTGGAGAAGGCCGGGCAGCGGGACTCGAGGATCGCGTCACGATCAAGTCTGGGGATACCCGCGTGATCGTCGAGCGCGGACGGATTGCCAGGATCAACAGGCCGGCCGGGGCCTCCAGCAGCGCTGGCGGGTGAGCATCCTCGACATCCGGGTGCTGGGCGACCCGGTTCTTCGCAAACCGACGAGGCGGGTCCGGGAAGTCACCGACGAGCTGCGCGATCTGATCGCCGACATGTTCGAGACGATGTACGCCGCCGAAGGGATCGGCCTCGCCGCGCCGCAGGTGGGCCGGACCGAAAGGGTGGCAGTGGTAGACGTCGAGGGGAAGAAGTTCGCGCTCATCAACCCGGAGATCGTCACGACGGGAGCGCCCATCGACAAGGCGGAAGAAGGCTGCCTCTCGATCCCGGACATCTACGGCGACGTCGAGCGCCCATCTCAGGTGACGATTCGCTTCACCGACGAGAAGGGTGACGAGCGGGAGGAATCGGGCGCTGCGCTGTTGGGGCGCTGCTTTCAGCACGAGATCGACCACCTCAATGGAAAGCTCTTCATCGATTATCTGAGTCCGCTCAAGCGGAGATCGGCACTCTCCAAATGGGAGAAGGCGAAGGAGGAATACCCGGGGAATATCCGCAGAGTGCGCACCGAAGAGCCTGGCGCGCACCACCAGGAATCCGCCTCGGGAGGGGAGATGTAGTGCGTATTCTCTTCTGGGGTACGCCGGAATTCGCCGCCCCGCCGCTCCGGGCGCTGATTGGCGAGGGGTTCGAGGTCGTCGGCGTCGTAACACAGCCCGACAAGCCGCAGGGGCGCTCGCGCGCAATAATACCGTCGCCGATCAAGCAGATCGCAACGGAGGAGGACCTGCCGCTTTTCCAGCCGAAGAACGCGCGCGACCCCGAGCTGCTCCAGATGCTCAACGTGATCAGGCCGGACATCTCGATCGTCGTGGCGTACGGGCACATACTCCCGAAGAACATCATCGACTTGCCGTCGAAGGGGACGCTGAACATTCACGCCTCCCTCCTGCCGGCACTCCGGGGCGCGGCGCCGATCCAGGCCGCCATCAGGCAGGGGCTCCATGAAACCGGAATCAGCATCATGCGAATGGTGTCGGCACTCGACGCAGGGCCTGTGCTGATTCAGGCGGAGACCGAGATCTACGACGATGAGACCAGTGGCGAGCTGCAGACGCGCCTGGCGGAGCTCGGCGCGTTGACACTGCTCGAGGCGCTCGCGCTTCTCTCGGTCGGGCAGGCGAAGGAGACACCACAGGACGAGTCGCGCGCCACTTACGCCCCCAAGATTAATCGCGACAGCGGGCGCATCGACTGGAAGCTGGGCGCGGTCGAGATTGCCAGACTCATCCGTGCGTTCGATCCCAAACCCGGCGCGTTCACTACGTCGGAGAAGGGCGACATCAAGCTGTTCGGACCGCGCGTGCTGGAAGGGGTGAAGGGTAAGCCTGGGGAAGTGATCAAAGTTACGGGCGAACTGGTCGTCGCCTGTGGCGCCGACGCTCTCCGAATCGCCGAGGTGCAGCCGACGGGGAAGAAGCGGATGGCGGCGCATGACTGGGCGCGCGGCCGCGGCGCCAAAGTCGGCGATCGGTACGGCGTCTAAGTAATGCCCGCGATCCCCGTAGTCCACGCCGTCACCAGCGACGAGATCATGCTGCGCCCCGGATTTCTCAGGAAAGCCAGAGCCGTGATGATGGTGCTTGGCGACAAAGGAGCGATCCACGTACGCTCCCAGTTACTCGATTCGCCAACGCTGTTTGGAATCACTCTTGACCTGCTGTTACTCCACGCCGAAACGAAATGCTGGTGCATCGTCAACGATCGGGTGGACATTGCGCTGGCGTCGGGCGCGCACGGTGTTCAGCTCACCGCCAAATCGCTCGCGCTGTCCGATGTGCACACGATCGCCCCCGCTCTTCGTATCGGCGCCAGCGTTCACTCCCCTCAGGAAGGGGCTGAGGCGGAAAAAGCGGGCGCCGACTGGTGCGTGGCGGGGCACGTATTCGAGACACCAACCCATCCGGGAGAGCCGCGTCGCGAGAGCAGCTTTATTAGCGAGCTGGTGGCAGAAGTCAGCATCCCCGTGATCGCGATCGGCGGGGTGCGCCCGGAACACGTTCGGGCGCTTGTTCACAAGGGCGCCTACGGCGTCGCCGCCATACGGGGGATCTGGGAGGACGAGAATTCCGAACTCGCCGCCAGCCGCTATCTTTCACAGATATGACGGGGACGGATGTAGCAGAGCAGAAAGTCGCTCTCACGGTCAACGGCGGGCGGCGCGATATCCCTGAAGGGTGGAGTCTGGCTGACCTCCTCGTCTCGCTGGACCTGGACCCGCGGTTGGTAGTGATCGAGCATAACGGCACCATCCGGCGTGACCGCGCGTCTTTCCCCGGGATTTTCCTCTCCGCCAGCGACACGCTCGAGATCGTTCACTTCGTCGGTGGCGGGTGACCGCGTGGCGCACGCAGATGTGCTGTCGCCCGAGACCGCGACTCAAGCCGACCCGCAACCGTTCGTAATCGCCGGGCGCGAGTTCCGCTCGCGCCTGATGATCGGCACCGGGAAGTACGAATCCAACGCAAAGATGATCGAGGCGATCGAGGCATCTGGCGCGGAGGTCGTCACCGTCGCCGTCCGCCGCGTCGATCTCGATCGGAGCAAGGATGAGGCGATATTGCACCATCTCGATCCGGACCAGTACTTCCTGCTCGCCAACACCGCGGGTTGTTATACCGCGGCCGAAGCCATCCGCTACGCGCGACTCGCTCGCGCGGCGGGCTTCAACGAGTGGGTGAAGCTCGAGGTGATCGGCGACCAGCAGACCCTGCTGCCGGACACCACCGGACTCCTCGCGGCGACCAAGACACTCGCGGGCGAAGGCTTCAAGGTGATGGCGTACACCAACGACGATCTGATCACGGCGCTCAGGCTGGAGGAAGCCGGCGCCGTGGCGGTGATGCCGCTCGCATCTCCGATCGGATCCGGCCTCGGGATGCTCAACCCTTATGCGATCCGCACCATCAAGCAGCGGCTCACCGTCCCCGTAATCGTCGATGCCGGAGTGGGCACCGCTTCTGACGCGTGCATCGTAATGGAGCAGGGCGTCGACGGAATTCTGATGAACACGGGAATTGCGGCCGCCTCCGATCCGGTGCGGATGGCAACCGCGATGCGGCAGGCGGTGGAAGCGGGACGCCTCGCGTATCTCGCCGGCCGGATGCCGCGCAGCGAGGTCGCTGTTCCATCCTCTCCGCTCAGGGGGATGCTCGGCTCGTGAGCGCCAACGCGACCATCGTATCTGCCGGCGGCGTTACCGCCGCGCGCGCAATCGCGGCCGAGATCTGCGTCGATCTCAGGCGGGGCGAATTTCTTGATCAATCGTTCGGCCAGCGGATAGCGCCGCTCGACGCTCGCGATCGACGCTGGACTCGCGAGCTCGTGTACGGAATGCTGCGGCGTCGCTCCTGGATCGACGCGATCCTTTCCGATCGGGTGCGCGGCGGACTTCAGCGGCTCGACGCCGATGTCGTGGACCTGCTCCGGCTCGGCGTGTATCAGCTGACGAACATGGGAAGCGTCCCCGCTTACGCCGCGATCGCCCAGACCGTCGAGCTCGCCAAGCGGAGACACGGGCTCGGCGCGAGCAAGCTCGTTAACGCGGTGCTGCGTCGCACCGACCGCGAGCGAGAGGAGCTCAACATTCCGCTGCATCCTGATCCGGTCGAAGCGCTGGCGCTCAACTACTCGCACCCCCGCTGGCTCGTCGCCAAATGGATCGAGAGGTGGGGCGAGCAGGACACCGCGCGCCTGCTCACGGTGAACAATTCCGAGGCGCCGCTCATCATCCGGCCCTACGGCATCGTGCGGGAGCAGCTCGAGGCGATGCTGGAGGCCGCCGGAGTTCATGTAGCGGACGCGCCGTACGTGCGCGAAAGCATCGCCATCTCGGGCGGAATCACACTCACCGAGCTCGGAGCCTTCAGGAAAGGACTGTTCTTCGTGCAGGATCCTGCGGCTACGCTCGTAACCGACTACGCGGCGATCGAGCCCGGCTCGCTCGCCGCCGACCTCTGCGCCGCACCCGGAGGCAAGACGCTCGAATTGTCGCGCACCGCGAGCGCCGTGTTCGCGAGCGACAAATCAATCGTCAGGCTCCAGCGGCTGCTGGCCAATCAGCGCAGGCTCGAGACGCCGAATCTCTACCCGTTCGTCGGTGACGCGCGCGCTCCGGCAGTTCGTCCGCTCGACGCCGTGCTCATCGATGTCCCGTGCACCGGCACCGGAACCTTCCGCCGCCATCCCGACGCGAGGTGGCGCCTCAAGGTGTCCGACATCGCGGTGATGGCCACGCTCCAGAAATCCATACTCAAGGCCGCGGCGAAGGCAGTGCGAGTGGGTGGCCTGCTCATTTACAGCACCTGCTCGCTCGAGCCCGAGGAGAACGATGAGCAGGTCGATGCCTTTCTTGCCGGCAATTCTGCCTGGAAGTTGGACCCGCCGCCGGATGGGTCAGTGCCGAGTGACGTTGTGGATGACGGTAAGCTGCGCGTGCTGCCACACCGGCACGGCACCGACGGGGCCTTTGCCGCGCGATTGCGCAGGGTCGGTTAGTGGGACTCAATTGGCGCGCGCTCCCGCGGCGCGCGTTCCCATATCTGATCGTTGCTGTCGGCGGATTCCTCATTGCCTACGTGGCGATTTTCTTGTTCGCTTTCCCGGCGGAAGTTCTCCCGGATGAGGGGATTCTCCCCAACGTGGTAGGGAAATCCTACGCCGACGCCGCGGTGATCCTGGAGAAGGCCGGGTTTACGGCCCAGCAGGGCGAGTCACGCATTCACCGAACGGTGCCCGCCAACATCGTCATCCAGGAAGATCCTCCGTCGGGAAGCAGACAGAAGCGGGGAATCGCGGTGGTGCTGGCAGTGAGCGCCGGACAAAGGAGCGCCGAGGTGCCGATCACGACGAACATGTCGCAGCAACAGGCGCGGATTTCCATCGAGAACACCGGACTTACAATGGGAACGGTGACGGAGCAGATCAGCGAGCAGCCACGCGGGCTCGTTATTCAGAGCGATCCGGCAGCCGGCACCAAGATGGACCTGCCGGGAGTGGTGAACATCGTGTTGAGCAAGGGTCCGGCGACGGTGGTAATGCCCGACCTCTACGGCCGCACTCTCGGGGAAGCGCTGTCGATGATCGAGCAGCTCGGGCTCCGCGTCGCCGGACGCTCGCGCGATACCAGCTCGATTCAGCCGGAGAACACGGTGATTAGGCAGCTGCCCGCGGCGGGAAACACCATTCGGGCCGGTGGACCCGTGAGTCTGACGCTCTCGCACTTTCCTCCTCCGCCACAGCTACAGCTCGACTCAGGGCTCCTGGTTCCGCCAATCCCGGCGCCGGCGCCATGAGTGTACGGATCGCTCCGTCGATTCTGAGCGCCGACCTGGGCAAGCTCGCCGACGAGATCTCGATGTGCGAGGCCGGTGGCGCCGACTGGATTCACATCGACGTCATGGACGGACGCTTTGTCCCGAACCTCACTTTCGGCGCGAAAGTGATCGAGTCCGTGCGCAAGCTCACCAAGCTTCCCCTCGATGTTCATCTGATGGTCGTCGAGCCCGAGAACTACTTCGAGAGCTTTGCCGCGGCCGGTGCCAACGGCATGTCCATCCACACCGAGGTGTCGCCGCATCTGCAGCGCCAGCTCAATCACATTCGCGAGCTGGGGTGCAGAGCCGGCGCGGTGGTCAATCCGGCCACTCCTCTCAGCGCCGTCAGCGAAGTCATCCCCGATCTCGACCTGCTGCTGTTGATGACGGTGAATCCCGGTTTCGGCGGACAGAAGTTCATCGATGGATCGGTGGACAAGGTTCGGCGGGCGCGGGAGATGCTGGCCGAAGGCGGGAGCAATGCGTTCCTCGAGGTGGACGGGGGGATAGACCGGAGTACCATCGCGACCGTGTGGAAAGCGGGCGCGGACACATTCGTCGCCGGCAACGCCATTTTCGGCGCCAGGGATCCCAGGGCGGAGATCGGCGAGCTCCGCGCGCGCTGCACGATTCAGGTATGACCGGCCGACGACAGCTCGCGGTTGGACTCGTCGTGCTGGGCGTCGCGAGCGTCATCGCCTTCGGCGCCACAAAGTACTTGCGGCGCGAGATGTTCCCCGTCGCCCTTGGCAGCAAGGCGCCCGATTTCACCGCGGTAACCCTCGATTCGATTCCTCGCGAGAAGCACCTGGCCGACTATCGCGGGCAGGTGGTGATGATCAACGTGTGGGCTACCTGGTGCCTTCCCTGCCGCGTGGAAATGCCAAGCATTGAAGCGCTTCACCAGGCCTACGCATCGAGGGGGTTCAAGGTCCTCGCGGTGAGCGTTGACGATCCCGGACACGCCGAGACCATTCGTGCTTTTGTGACGCAGTACAAGCTGACGTTCGAGGTTCTGCACGATCCGGAAAGGAAGATCGTCGATCAGTACGACATTGAGGGATACCCGGAGACGTTCATCATTGGCCGCGATGGCGTGATCAGGAAGAAGCTGCTGTCGGCCACCGACTGGAACTCGCCGAGTCACCGCGCGCTGGTGGAACGGCTCCTTTCCGAGCGCGCCGAGTAGCGACGGCGCGGAGGAGAGTGACGACGTGACGCTGATGCTGGGCATCGAGACTTCCTGCGACGAGACATCCGCGGCCGTCCTCGAAGGGACAGGCGATGACGTGACGCAGAAATCCCTCGTCATTCTGTCGCAGGACGTGCATCGGGTCTATGGCGGCGTCGTGCCCGAGATCGCAGCGCGCGCGCACCTCACCAGCATCGTACCCGTGGTCGAGCGCGCAATCGGGGAGGCGGGAACGACTCTCGAGGAAATCGACGCGATCGCCGTCACCCACGCTCCCGGACTCGTCGGCGCTCTGCTCGTCGGAATGAGCTACGGCAAGGCCCTCGCTTTCTCGCGCGACATTCCGCTGCTCGGCATCCACCACATGGAGGGCCACCTTTTCGCCGCCGCGATCGAGCACCGCGACGCGGTTCCACCGTTTACGGCACTGCTCGTTTCCGGTGGCCATACCTTGCTGCTCGATGTCGAAGCCTGGGGCAGGTACAGACTTCTCGGCGCCACCCGGGACGACGCCGCGGGCGAGGCATTCGACAAAGTCGCCAAGCTGCTCGGCCTACCTTATCCGGGCGGGCGATACGTCGAAGAGCTCGCGCGCGGTGGAGATGCAAAGCGATTCCAGTTCGGACGGCCGATGCTGCGCCGGAACGCCCTCCCGACCGACGACGACTATTACGCATTTTCGTTCAGCGGATTGAAGACCGCCGTCCTGCACGCCGTTCGGGCATCGGCAGATCTCGACGCCGACAAGCCACACATTGCCCGGGCGTTCCAGGATTCGCTCATCGAGACCCTCGTCGAGAAGACGTGGCGAGCTGCGGGCGCATTCGGACGTCAGCGCGTGGTGCTCGGCGGCGGCGTCGCCTGCAACCGCACCCTCGCTGCGGTGATGCGCGCGAAGATGGAACCTGAGGGCGCGACAGTGTTCACGCCGAGCCCCCGGCTCGCTACCGACAACGCGGCGATGATCGCCCGCGCCGGATTCTTTAGGCTGGAGCGCGGGGAGAGGTCGGGTCTCGATCTCAACGCATTCGCCAACCTCCCTATCCCCGGCCTCGTCACCGCCTAAATTCGGACAAATGCAGACATACCCAGGCACAGTCGTTTATCCGCTCTCGTACGACGTCGGCCCGCTCCAGCTTACCGGTTTTGGGTTTGCCGTTCTGATGGCGTTCGTGATTGGCCAGATCATCGCTCAGCGGGAGCTCGCGCGGCGGGGACATGATCCGGAGCCCATCGGCGATGTGGTCTTCGCTGCGGTGATCGGAGGACTTCTGGGCGGGAAGATCTACTACGCCATTCTGATGAACGACATGGGCGCGATCCTGAGCCGGGCGGGATTCGTGTTCTGGGGCGGACTCATGGGCGGAATCCTCGTGACGTACCTGGTAATTCATTACAAGAAGCTGAGCTTCACACGCATCAGCGATGTATCAGGAATAGCAATCGCGGCTGCCTATTCCGTGGGGCGGACGGGCTGTTGGGCGGTGGGCGATGACTATGGACGTCCGTGGAATGGGCCGCTCGCGGTGAGCTTCCCCGAAGGGGCCCCTCCATCGACGGTCTCCAGCATGACGCAGCTATTCAACACCCCCGCCCCTCCGGGTGCCGGAGCGAATGACGTCATCTCCGTGCACCCGACTCAGCTCTACGAGACTGCCCTCGGCTTCGTGATGTTTCTGGTTCTGTGGCGCCTCAGGGACCACAAGCACGCGGAAGGGTGGCTGTTCGGCCTCTATTGCGTGCTCGCCGGGGTCGAGCGCTTCATCATCGAGTTCCTGCGGGCGAAGGATGACCGCTTCTTCGGCGTGCTCACGGTCGCTCAGGTAATCGCGCTCCTCTTTGCGATCGGCGGCGCACTTTGGATGTACATGCGCCGCAATCCGAAACCTGACGCCCCGGGTATCTATGCGATGCCTCGGGCTGCATAACATTTTTTCGGAGGGAAGCTGACCAGACTCGGTTTTCTCGCGGCAGGCTTTGGCCTGTTGGCGCTTCACTCCTGTGCGAGCGCGGAGAACGTCGTCGTCGCCCACCCCGGCGTGCCCTTCTCGCTTCTCGTCGGCGAGACGGCGGTGTTGAGCGCGAGCCAGCTCACCTTCAGGCAGGTGCGCGAGGATTCGCGGTGTCCCGCCAATGCCGTTTGCGTTTGGGCCGGCGATGCAAAAATCGAGATCACGGTTGCTCGGGGCGGAGGTGCGGGCGAGAGCAAGGTGCTCAGCCTCACACCGCCGGATAACGAAGCGCGCGTCGGAGATCTTTTCGTTCGATTCCTGAGGCTTGATCCCTATCCCGGCACCTACGACCCGAGCACCCTGCGGCCTTATGTCGCGGAGCTGGAGATCAGAAAGCTCTAGGCACTGTCAGGATTCTGGCACCAGCCGTAGCGCCGTACCCCACGGATCCGCGATTCGCCACTCGTTCTCTTCACGTATCGCTTCGTATCCGGAGGCCTGCACGCTAGCAGCCGCCCGATCCGCGTCCTCCGCTGTCGGTACGACGATCTCCCATTCCAGGAGTCGGGCATCCTCATCAGTCGCCTTGGCCGCGCCCGCCGCCCAGGTGTTCGTGCCCAGGTGGTGGTGGTATCCACCCGCGGAGAGAAAGAGCGCGCCCGGATAGCTCCATACCACCTTGTCGAAGCCAAGCGCGTCGTGATAGAACGCCGTCGCCTCGGCGATATCGTCGACGTATAGATGCACGTGGCCGAGAGTCGTGCCCGGCGGCATCCCCGTCCATTTCTCGCCGTGCGCGGCCCGAACGAGGTCCTCGGCGTCGAGGTGCCCGGTGGTCATGTAGATCTGGCGCTCGTCGTACCGCCACGCGTCGCGCGGCCGGTCGGCGTACACCTCGATTCCGAGCCCGTCGGGATCCGTGAGATACACTGCTTCGCTCACTGCGTGGTCCGACATGCCGGCGCGCTCCCCGAGCTCGGCGAGGTGCGCGATGAACCGTCCGAGCGCGGCTCGGTCGGGAAGAAGAATCGCGAAGTGGTAGAGTCCGAGCAGTCCCCGGTGCGGCACCGGACGCGCGGAGGCGTACTGCCGCAGCTCGACGATTTCACGATCGTCGCCGTGTGGTCCGAGCGTGACCGACTCGCCACTTCGACGGATCACCCGCATTCCGAGCACTTTGTCGTAGAAGAGCAGCGATCGCTCGAGGTCCGCAACCTGGAGCCGCACGCGACCGAGGTGCGTCGAATCGGGCAGCCTGTAGTTCCTGGGCCGGATTCCACGCTCGGTCCCGCCGGGCTTGTGCGTTGCGTTCATCGTTGGCCGGTGTTGGCGTCTCCGGCGGGCGTAGCCCGTGGCCAGAACGTTTTCACCATCGCAAAGATCAGCAGCGCCACCAGGAGTCCCTGGGCGGCGAG
>JANMTG010000156.1:0-23559 GCA_031390205.1 Gemmatimonadota bacterium | reverse complement strand
CAACGGCGGGATACTGGACTTGTCGACGGTGCAGCTGTGGACGCTGGAGCAGGTGAGCGTCGAACGATCCGCCAGTGAGGCGCGGGTGTATCTCCGCAGTTGGCGGGTCGAAAACACCACACCGTACACCCGGGTGGATGTAGCGACGGGCAACGAGGAAACGAACCTCTATCGCGGCTTCTACGGCAGGCGGTTCGACCGCGGTGAGATTCTGCAGCTCGCCGGGCAGCAGTTCGGCGTGACGAGCTCGCGCTTCGCGGGAAGCGGTGATGCGCTTTCACTCCTCGCTCGTGCGGGAGTAGGGCGCAGGAGCTGGAGTGTCGATGGGTTCGTGAACCGGACCCATCCTATCAGGGGGATCCAGCGGGCCGCGCTCGGTCGTCCAGCGATTCCCGCACTCGATGCCACGCACACGACGGCATATGTTCGCGCCGCCGTCGGCAGGGAAGGTGGCCCCTGGGCGCAGCTCACCGCCGCGTCGCTGCGATTCAAGGGCAGCGACGCGGTTACGACCGTTGGCGTGGACGGGGTTTCGGTGACCGACACGCTGCCCTTGTCGATATCAGAGGCGCAGTACGACTTGAGCGGCGGCTACACACGGGGCCCCGCACGCATCGAGCTGAGGGACAGGCTCCGCGCCATGGGCGGGACGACGTATAACTCGGTCTCCGCCCGAATCGATCTCGTCACGCCGTGGGCGCTTCTGAGCGGATTCGGGGAGAATGACGGCTTTCGCCGGTCGACCAACGCCGACGTAGGTATTCGCCTACAGCCGCTGCCTTTCGTCGCCCTGTCCGGATCGGTGGCGCAGACCGTAGCCAGGTCTGGCAACAGCTCCTTTCCGACCAGCCGGTCGGCCCGGGGAGAAGTCGGCGTGCGCGTCATCCGCCCGTGGGTCTCCCTCGGCGCGATGGTGTTGGACAATGCCTACGTTCCCGCGCCCGTCGTGTACGACACACTCCTTCAACCCATCTCCCTCGGCCGGTCAAACGGGATCATTGGCGCGATCAGGGGCCCTCTCGGCCGCGGTTTCGGAATCGATGCCTGGCTTACCCGCTGGAGCTCGGACCAGCCGTATCGCCCCCAATACCAGAGCCGCTCGGAGATCAACTTCGCCAGCTCGTTTCCACGCCGCTTTCCGACCGGGAACTTCGATCTGCGGGTGGCCGGGGTGTTCGAGTACCGTGGCAGTAATACTTTCCCGCTGGCGGCGGGTGCCGTCGACGTGTTGGCCGCGAAGACGATCTCGGCCCTCCTGGAAATACGGATCATGAGAGCGGTGGTGAGCTACCAGCAGCGGAACATCCTGGCGTATCAGCACGAGATAGTCCCGGGCTTCGAGATGCCACGGGTACTCGCCATTTACGGTGTTCGCTGGGACTTCTGGAATTGACAAATGTCGTTGTCAGGCCATAGGTTAGCCCACCTCACATGATAAGCAGCATGACCGGATTTGGCTCGGCTGATGGCGTCGCCGGAAGCGCTCGGGTGAGCGTCGAGATCCGAACCGTGAATCATCGGTTCTTCAGCCCGAACCTGAAGATCCCCGGCGCTTATGGCCGCTGGGAGGGAGAGATCAGGGAGCTGTTGCGGCAGCGCATCGCCCGGGGTCATGTCACGCTCAACATACGCGTAGACCGCGACTCGTCCGCCCCCGTCTCAGTGATCGACGAGACTCGCTTCGCCCAGTATCTGGCCGCTCTCGAGGCACTGCAGAAAAAACACTCGCTCGGGGGAACGATTGACGTCGCCACGATTCTGAGACTTCCCGACGTCGTCGCCGCCCAGGGCGAGGTAGTAGAGGCGGACGCGGGAGAAGCACTCGGGGGAATCGTCACGAAGGCAATCGACGCATTGGTGGCCATGCGCCAGGGGGAAGGAGCGCAGCTGGCCGCGTTTCTAACCGAACGGGTATCCGACGTAGAATCAGCGCTCGTGCGAGTGGAGAAGCGCGCCCCGGTGCGCCTCAAGGAGCAGCACGATCGCGTCCGGAGAACCGTGAGCGATCTCATCGGCAGCGCCGGCGCGGATCCGCAGCGAATTGCCCAGGAAATAGCGATTCTTGCCGATCGTCTCGACGTCGCGGAGGAGCTCGACCGCTTTCGCTCCCACCTTTCCGCGTTCCGCGACACCGTTCGATCCGGGACGAGCGAGCCGGTTGGCAAGCGGCTCGGCTTCATTCTCCAGGAGATGGTACGTGAGGCCAACACCATCGGGAGCAAGGCGAGCGATGCCCGGATTCAGGAAGACGTCATCGGCATCAAGGAAGAGCTGGAGCGCATTCGGGAACAGGTCGAGAATCTCGAGTGACTCCGGTACCGATCATACTCTCCTCACCGTCCGGCGGCGGCAAGACGACGATCGCGAAGCGGCTGCTTCAGGTGAGGGACGACATCGGCTATTCGGTATCGTGCACGACGCGACCGCCCCGCGAGGGCGAGGTGGAAGGGCGCGACTACTACTTCCGGTCGAGGAAGGAGTTCGAGCGGGGCCGAAAGTCGGGCGAGTTCGCGGAATCAGCCGAGGTCCATGGTCATCTCTATGGGACGCTGCGCTCTGAGGTCGAGCGCGTGCTCGCGTCCGGCCGGAACGTCATTATGGATATCGACGTCCAGGGTGCAAGGCAGTTCAAGACCGTTTTTCCCAGTTCGGTCCTGGTCTTTATCCTGCCCCCTTCCGCCAAAGTGCTGATAGACCGATTGGAAGCCCGGAAGACCGAAAACACTCAATCTCTCATTCGCCGGCTCAGAAGTGCCAAAGAGGAGCTGAAAGCGATAGATTTGTATCCGTACCTCGTCGTCAATCATGAAGTGGAAGCCGCGGTCTCGGAGGTTTCCCGCATCATCGACGGCGAGGGAGTCCGGAGTTCCCGCGGTGGACCACTCGATCGCAAGGTGTCCGAGCTCATAGACGGGATAGAACGCGCTATGGACCATTATTCAGAGAGGCAGTAAATGCAGGTTTTCCTTCCGACCGAAGTTGCACAGCACGCGACCAACAAGTACCTCGGCGTTCTCGTCGCGGCCAAGTACGCGCGCGTGCTCAACGAGTTTCCGCGCGACCGCTCCGCGCCCGGCGAGAAGAAGCTCACCACTCGCGCGCTCGAAGAGCTCACCGACGGCCAAGTAGAGTATCGCGTCGTTCCGCGCCGCCGCTCGGAGTAATTGCCGCGCGCCCTTTTGCCGGTAAACGGGTCCTCCTCGGAATAACCGGGGGTATCGCCAGCTACAAGTCAGTGTGGCTGGCGCGTTTGCTTACACAGGCGGGGGCCGAAGTGGACGTGGTGATGACCCGGGCTGCGCGGGAGTTTGTCGGCCCGATTACGTTCGAGGCGGTAACTGGCCGTCCGGTGCATTCAGAGATATTTGGTCCGGGTCACGCGCTCGATCACATCAGCCTTGCCCGCAGCGCCGACGCAATCGTCGTTGCCCCAGCTACAGCGGACTTCATTGGGCGCGCCGCCCACGGCTTTGCCGATGATCTCCTTACGGCATGTCTCCTCGCTACGGAAGCGAAGGTGCTCCTTGTTCCCGCGATGAACGATCGCATGTGGTCGCACGTGCAAACGTCGCGCAACGTCGAGCAGGCGCGCTCGATCGGCTACCGCGTTCTCGATCCGTCGGAAGGCGCGCTCGCGGCCGGTGAAGGGAGTGGCCCGGGACGGATGCCCGAGCCCGAAGAGATCATGAGTCACGTCGGTCGGCTGCTCGAAACGGGGGCGTCGCTGAAGGGGAAGCTCGTGCTGGTGACGGCCGGCGCCACCCGCGAGCCGATCGATCCGGTGCGGTTCATCTCCAATCACAGCAGCGGAAAGATGGGGATAGCGATCGCTCGCGCCGCCTGGCGCCGCGGCGCTCAGGTAACTCTGATCGCTGGCCACGTCGACGTTCCATTGCCGGGCGAGGTGACCGTGGTGAGAACGCAGTCGGTTGAAGAAATGGGAGAGGCTGTCGCTGACGCGCTGCCCGCGGCGGATGTGCTGTTCATGGCGGCCGCCCCCTCGGATTTCCGTCCGCTGTCCGAGTCGCCGGACAAGATCAGGAAAGGCGGTGTTGCTCCATCGCTCGCCCTCGAGCTCACTCAGGATATCCTGCAAACGACGATCTCCAGGCGGAAGCAGGGCAGCATCATCGTGGGGTTCGCGCTCGAGACCGGTGACGGCGTCGCCAACGCGCGCGCCAAGCTCGGAGAGAAGCAGCTCGACCTAATCGTGCTGAACGACGCGACGGAGCCCGGCGCCGGATTCGGTGTTGACACCAATCGCGTAACGCTCATCCATCGGGGCGGAAACGAAGAACAGTTGGAGCTGATGTCCAAGGTAGACCTCGCTGACGTCCTGCTCGATCGCGTCGAGGCAAAGTTGAATGGACGCTAGGGATCTCCTGCGCCGGTACATCGAGCAGCGGCGCGAGGCCGGAGAGACCGAGCTCGTGCTCGATGCTCTGCACGTGGATGAGGTAATGCGCATCCTTGGGGCCGTTGGCCGCCCGGCTGCCGCCAGGGAGTCGGCTCAGGGCCCGGCGCTCTCCTCCGCGATGCAGAGTCAGGACTGGCGCGCCACCCTCAGAGAAGCCGGCGGGGCAGAGACTCCGCCGATCGAGCGCGTGGGTCGTCTGGATTTTGTTCCTGGCCCCGCATCGACTGCGGCGACTGGACAGATCGCGTTCAAGCAGGGACTCATCGTCGGCGCGGCCGAGCCGGCGCTCGATGACAGTCCGATCGCCAGACTTCCCTCACTGGGCGCGATCGCAAAGATGGTGCACGAGTGCAGGCGGTGTCCGCTCTACGCGACGGCGACAAAAGGCGTTCCCGGGGAAGGCAATCCGAAGGCTGACCTCGTTTGCGTCGGCGAAGCTCCGGGCGCCAACGAAGATTCGACGGGGCTGCCATTCGTCGGTCAGGCTGGCCAACTGCTGACGAAGATTCTGGCTGCTATCGATCTGAAGCGAGAGGAAGTTTTCATCGTGAACGTGCTCAAGCACCGGCCGCCCGGCAACCGGAATCCGCGACCGGAAGAGGTCGAGGCGTGCAGTCCTTACCTTATCCGCCAGCTGGAGCTGATAAAACCGAAGGTCATCGTCGCGTTCGGCACTTTTGCGGCGCAAACACTATTGCAAACGAAGACCCCACTGGGACAACTTCGTGGGCTCGTTCATCGGTATCACGGCACCCCGCTGGTGGTCACCTACCACCCGGCGGCGCTGCTCCGCAATCCAGCCTGGAAACGCCCCACTTGGGAAGATGTCAAGCTTGCCCGTAGAGTTCTCGATAGCGCCACCGGTACGTGATCCGTACCGCGACCGGCGCCCCCCGTACTCCGAAGATGCGGAGCAGGCGGTGCTGTCGGCGATGCTCATGGATGCGGACGCGATACTCCGCGCCACGGAGTTCGTCGACGACACGATGTTCTATCGCGAGGGACACCGTCGCATCTACCGGGCGATGGTCGCGCTCTCCGAGCGTGGCGATGTAGTCGATCCGCTGACGCTCTCCGAGGAGCTCGCCCGCGCGGGCACGCTCGAGTCGAGCGGAGGCAAGGATTACATCGGATTCCTCGTCGACGCGGTTCCCACCGCTGCGAACGTAGAGTATCACGCCAAAATCGTTCGCGAAAAAGCGCTGCGCCGGCGCCTGATCGAGGCATCGACCGCCATCGTCACCGAGGCGTTCGAGTCGGCCGCGCCGGCGACGGAGCTCCTGGACGCAGCCGAGCACAAGATCTTCGAGGTCAATCAGAGCCGCGGCTCCGAGAACTTCATGCGGATCAAGGAGCTTCTCTGGCCGACGATGGAGCGGATCGAGGAGATCCAGCGCGGCGGTGGTTCGATCACGGGCGTCGCCAGCGGGTTCAAGGATCTCGACGAGATAACGGCAGGTTTCCAGCCATCAGATCTCATTATTGTTGCCGGTCGCCCTTCGATGGGGAAGACGGCATTCGTGCTGAATATCGCGCAGAACGCCGCGCTCGATCACAACGTGCCGGTCGCATTCTTCTCGCTGGAGATGAGCAAGGAGCAGCTCGTGCAGCGTCTCCTCACGTCTGAAGGTCGTGTCGACGCGCAGCGGCTCCGCAAGGGCAAGCTGCACGATGAAGAATTCGTGCGGCTTGGGCGTGCTGCGGGAATTCTCAGCCACGCGCCGATCTGGATCGACGACACTCCCACCATGACCCTGCTCGAGCTGCGCTCCAAGGCCCGGCGCCTCAAGATGGAGCACAACATCGGGATGGTCGTCATCGACTATCTGCAGCTGATGCAAGGGCCGACGAACACGGAAAGCAGACAACAGGAAATCAGCTACATCTCGCGCTCCCTGAAGGCCCTCTCCCGCGAGCTGCGCGTTCCGGTGGTCGCGCTCTCGCAGCTGTCGCGCGCGCCGGAGCAGCGCACAGGCGAGAACAAGCGACCCCAGCTGTCGGATCTGCGCGAGTCGGGCGCAATCGAACAGGATGCGGATCTCGTGATGTTCATTTACCGGCAGGAAGTGTACGACGGCCCCACCGACAAGGACGGCAATTCCCTCGAGGGCCGCGCCGAGATCATCGTCGGCAAGCAGCGCAACGGGCCGACCGGATTCGTCAACCTCTATTTCAACAAGACCTACACCCGCTTCGAAAACCTTTCGCCTCGCCTCGCGACGCAGTGAGCCCCAAGGCGAAAACGGTCTATCGCTGCACCAACTGTGGCGCCGAGCATCCCAAGTGGGCGGGGCGCTGCGATGTGTGTGGCGAGTGGAACTCGCTCGTCGAAGAGATGGCGACGTCGCGCGCGGCCGCTTCCGCATCATCCCGTCGCATTCAGGGGCAGCGGTCGATGTCCGAAGGTGGAAGCGTGGCGCCGACTCCACGGCTCCGCGACATCCGGACATCCGCTGGGCGTCGCATCAAAACCGGCATCCGGGAATTCGACTTTGTGCTCGGCGGCGGAATCGTTCCAGGCTCGATGATCCTGGTCGGCGGCGAGCCGGGAATCGGCAAGTCGACGCTTTTATTGCAGGTCGCCGGCAAGCTCCAGGAAGGCGGGCATGAAACGCTTTACGTCTCGGGTGAGGAGTCCGCCCTTCAGGTGAAGCTGCGCGCCGAGCGGCTGGAGGGGTCCGCCGGGGATGTCGCCCTGCTCAACGAGACCTTGCTCGAGACGATCCTCGCGACGGCGGGCTCGCTCAAGCTCGAAGCGATCGTAATCGACTCGATCCAGACCATTTTCACCAGCGACCTCGAAGGCGCGCCGGGAAACGTGGGTCAGGTGCGGGAATGTGCCGCGCGCCTGATGCGATTCGCGAAAGAAACCGAGACCACGATCTTCGCGGTTGGCCACGTGACGAAGGGCGGGGGCATCGCCGGGCCGAAGACACTCGAGCACATCGTCGACACGGTGATCTATTTCGAGGGCGAAGGGATGCTCGAGCACCGCGTGCTCCGTGCGACCAAGAACCGTTTCGGCAGCGTTGACGAGATAGGCGTGTTCAGAATGACAGAGCAGGGCCTCATCGCCGTGGAGAATCCCTCAAGCTTGTTTCTCGGAGACCGTTTGAACGATTCTTCGGGAAGTGCCGTGACCGCGCTTATCGAGGGCTCGCGCCCCGTGCTCATCGAGATTCAGGGTCTCGCGGCCAAAGCCGGGTATGGAACGCCGCAGCGAGTGAGCACGGGCTACGACGGCAGGCGGCTCGCGCTCCTTCTCGCGGTTCTGGACAAGAGAGCCGGACTGTCGTTTTCCCAGCTCGATGTGTTTCTCAACGTGGTCGGAGGAGTGCGCATGCAGGAGCCTGCTGGAGACCTCGCGGTTGCTTCGGCGCTCGCATCGAGCGTGTACGACCGTCCCGTCTCCAGCTCAGCCATCTTTCTCGGCGAAGTTGGTCTCGGCGGAGAGATCCGTCCAGTTTCTCAGGCGGAGCGCCGGCTGGGCGAGGCAGCCAAAATGGGAATGACCACCGCGTTCATGGCGGAGCGGGGGATTCCGAAACGCGGCACCCCGGGAATCGAAGTCATCGGAGTGAGAACGCTGGATTCTCTTTTTGGTCGGCTGTTCCAGTCCTGAATGAAGGCTGACGTCGGCGTCATCATTGTCGCGGCTGGCACCGGCTCGCGAACGGGCTCAGCCGAGCTGAAACAGTTCCGCTGGGTCGCCGGCAAGCCAATGCTGCTTCACAGCCTGCAGACGTTTCAGGCGCGGAAGGATGTCGCAATGGTGGTGTGCGTTCTCCCTCGCGAGCACGTGGGCGATCCACCGTCGTGGATCTTTCAATGCGACGCCGACAGACTCCTCCTCTCCGTTGGCGGCCGGCACCGCACGGAGTCGGTTGCCAACGGCATGGAAGACCTGCCCGCCGAATGCGAGCTTGTGATCGTGCACGATGCCGCGCGTCCGTTGGTCTCTACCGAGACGATCTCCCGCGTCGTCCAGGAAGCGCGCGCGGGAAACGTGGCGGTTGCCGCGATCCCGGTAACGGACACTCTCAAGCGCGTTGACTCCCAGAACAGAGTGGTCATCACCGTCGAGCGCGCGGGGTTGTGGAGGGCGCAGACGCCGCAGGGCTTTCCCAGAAAAATCCTGGAGCAGGCGCATCGTGATGCGCGCGAGGTGAACCGGACGGCCCACGACGATGCGGCGCTGTGCGAGCACCTGAACGTGCAGATCGTCGTCGTTGGAGGAAGCGAGCGAGCGGCAAAGATCACCACGGAATCTGACTTCGCGTTAGTGGAGGCGCTGAGTATCTTCCGCGAATGACCTTGCCGCCGCTCGTCGTGCCGTTCTGGTCGCCCGAGGAGGTCGAGGCAGCGATCAACGGGACGCTTGCGCATCTGGCTGCGGGCAGGGTGCTCGCTTATCCGACGGAAACGGTTTACGGCTTTGGCGGCGCCGTCGACGAACGCTCGGTCGAGAAGCTGGTGGAGCTCAAGGGCAGGCCCGTGGGGAAGCCCTTTCTTCTCCTCGTTGCGGCCAGTGAGATGATCACGCGACTCGAGTTGAAGCTCACCAGTTATGCCTCGACGCTCGCCGCCCGCTTCTGGCCGGGCCCGCTGACTCTGGTTCTCCCCGGCGGAGAGCGCCGCGTTCCGGACAGGCTGCGCGGCCCCGAGGGCGGCGTTGCCGTGCGCTGGACTCCGCACCGTTCTCTGGCGCGGTTGATACTCGCGCACGGAGAGCCCATAACGTCGACCAGCGCCAACCGGCCAGGCATCCCGCCGGCGACTTCTGCCGATCAAATCGTTTCGCAGTGGGGCGATGCGATCGCGCGCGGAACACTTCGGGTGTTGGACGGCGGCCGCCTCCGGGACTCCGAGCCCTCGACGGTGGTCGACTGCACGGGACGCCGCCCACGCGTCATCCGTCCCGGCGCGATCTCCGCCGCAAGCCTGAGGGAGAGCGTACCCGATCTCGTCGGCGATGCGTAGGAGATGAATATTCTTTTCGTCTGCACCGGCAATACCTGCCGTAGCCCCCTGGCAGAAGCCCTTGCCCGCCGCATCGCCGAGCGTCGGGGCTTCGGTGAGGTGAAGATCTCGAGCGCCGGGACCAATGCGTGGGACAACATTCCCGCCTCGGACGGGGCGCTGCTCGTGGGCATGGAGCGTCAGCTGGATCTCACCGGCCACCGCGCGCGGATGCTCACACCGGCGATAGTGTCAGAGGCCGACCTCATCTTCGTGATGACGCCAGGTCACCTCGAGCAGGTGAGGCAGATGGGCGGGCGCGGCAAGGTGCACGTGCTGGACGAATACGCCCTGGGGGTGGAGGGTGAAGGGATCGGCGATCCGTATGGCGGTGATTTGTCCGCTTACCGCGATGCCGCCGATGCGATCGAGCAGCATCTCGAAAAGGTTTTCGAGCGCCTCAGGATCTGAGCATCGTGACGATGAGGATGCTTCCCGCCCGGTTGGTCCTGCTGGGGAGTCAGGTCGGCGACTCGCTCTCACCGACCTTTCAACGGGCAGCGCTAGCGGCGGCGGGCATTCGGCTTTCATACGACGCGCTCGACGTGGCACCTGATCACCTTCCCGCCGTGATCGAACAGATCCGGCTGGAAAACGTTGCGGGAAATGTCACTCGCCCGCATAAGACAGACTTTCACGATGCGTGTGACGTGCTTACACCGATTGCCCGGAGGGTCGGCGCGGTCAACACGTTCTGGATGGAAGGCGACCGCCTTCACGGCGACAACACGGACGTCGACGGGTTCGAGTTCGCGGCGCGCGAGCTGTTGGGGGGGGAGATCTCCGGCGTGCAGGTGCTGTTACTGGGTGCGGGCGGTGCAGCCGCCGCGGTGTTGGCCGCCATCGAGCGGTGGCCGGGGGGGCGGGCGCGCGTGGGTGTCGTCAGTCGCACTCCGGCGCGGGCGGCTCTGCTTGCCGGCCGGTATCCGGATGTCGCGCGCGTAGAAACAGATCCTCGCCGCGCGGCCGCGCATGCGAGATTGATCGTCAATGCGACGCCCGTGGGTCAGCACGACGATCTGCATCCCCTCGAGGTGTCCGCCATTCCACGGGAGGCGGCGGTATTGGATCTCGTCTGCCGGCGGGGAGAGACACAGTGGATAAGAGCGTTGCGAGCGAGGGGAAATGCCGCACGGGATGGAATGGCGATGCTGCTCGAACAGGGCGCCCTTTCCTTCAGGCAATGGTTCAGGGTGGAGCCGGACAGAGCCGCCATGCGGGAGTCGCTGCTGTAGGAGGCTCTATAGGAGGTTCTAACTGTCCACTAGTTTGTCCACTAATTGCTGACTAACAGTCCGCAATCCGCCTCTCCACCACGTTGGTTCAACAACCGGACAGTACTGAGGAGGTTCTATGAGAGGGGGTACCAACGCGTTCCGGGAGCACGTTGCCGGAGCGCTAGACCTCCTACTCCCGCTCGCCTGCGTATCGTGCGAGACGCTGATGTCGAGAGGAGACACGGGAATCGTCTGCAGCCTTTGCTGGTCGCGATTACTCGTGCTGCCATCTCCCCAGTGCGACCGCTGCGGCCACCCGGTTCGCTCTGCAACCTGTCGTTGGTGCGAGCTGCTTCCTCCATTTGTGCGCTCGGTGCGATCGGTGTGCTGGATGCCCGGGGAGCCCGCGGCCGCGATCGTTCATGCGCTCAAGTACGGCGGCTGGACGAAAGTCGCCGCGGGGATGGGTGAGCGAATGAGCCGCCTTGCCTGGCCGCCGGACGTCGTCGAAGAGCGGGCCGCGCTCGTCCCGATACCACTCTCTCGATCGCGGGCGCGAGAGCGCGGTTACAATCAGAGCGCGCTCCTGGCGGAAGAGCTGGCGCGACGGTGGCGAATTTCAGTCTGGCCCGATGTAGTCGTCCGTTCGCGCGCCACTCGCTCGCAAACGGAGTTGACACCCGAGCAACGAGTTGGCAACGTTGCAGGCTCGTTCCAACTCGACGAGCGGCATCGCGATAGAATCAGCGGGAAGCACATCGTGCTGGTGGACGATGTGGTGACGACTGCCGCGACTCTCAATGAGTGTGCGCGCGTGCTCTACGCGGGCGGCGCGCGGATAATCAGCTACGTGACTTTTGGCCGGGCGCGCGCGAGCGGCGACCGGCTGTAACCGAAGGAGCGAGGAGAATGGCAACAAGGGTGGGAATCAACGGATTCGGCCGGATCGGGCGACAGGTGTTGCGGGCGGCGAAGGAGCAGGGGGTTGCCGATCTCGACTTCGTAGCCGTCAACGACCTCACGGACACCCGCACTCTCGCGCACCTGTTCAAGTACGATTCGATCCACGGCACCTACCAGGGTGATGTCGAGGCCGGCAAGGACTCGATCATCGTCGACGGCGACGACATAAAGATTCTGTCGGAAAAGGATCCCGCCGCTCTGCCGTGGAAAGATCTTGGTGTGGACATCGTGCTCGAATCGACCGGACGTTTCACCGACGCCCCGAAGGCCCGGGCGCATATCACGGGAGGAGCGAAAAAAGTCCTGATCTCGGCCCCCGCCAAGGGCGAGGACATCACGATCGTCATGGGAGTGAACAGCGACAAATACGACACGGCGAAGCACCATATCGTGTCGAATGCGTCGTGCACCACCAACTGCCTGGTTCCGATGGTGAAAGTGATACGCGACGCCTTCGGCTTCCGTCACGCGTCGATGGTGACCATCCACAGCTATACCAACGACCAGCAGATTCTCGACCTGCCACACAAGGATTTGCGTCGCGCGCGCGCCGCGGCGCTGTCGATGATTCCGACGACGACGGGAGCCGCGAAGGCGACGTCACTCGTGATTCCCGAGGTGAAGGGGAAGATCGATGGCAGCGCCATTCGCGTGCCGACGCCAGACGTGTCGCTCACCTGTCTCACTGTCGTGGTTGAGAAGTCCGGCGTCACCATCGAAGCCGTCAACGCCGCGTTTCGCCAGGCAGCCGGCGGACCACTACAGGGAATCCTCCGCTACACCGAGGAAGAGCTCGTGTCCACGGATTACATCGGAGATCCCGCTTCGTGCATCCTCGACGCGAAGACAACGAATGTCATCGATGGCAGCCTCGTAACGGTGCAGGGCTGGTACGACAACGAGTGGGGCTACGCGTCACGCTGCGTGGACATGCTGCGGTTCATGGGTTCGCGCCTCTAACAGGGCGAAGCAAGTGAAAAAAAAGAGTGTCCGGGATCTTGCCGAGGGACTGATTCGCGGGAAGCGTGCTCTCGTGCGCGTGGACTTCAACGTGCCGCTCGACGGCGAATGCCGGATCACTGACGACAGCCGGATTCGCGCGGCGGTCCCGACCCTCCAGCTCCTCCTGGACCGCGGAGCGCGAACGGTGATTCTCTCTCACCTGGGCCGGCCGAAGGGAAAGCCGGAGCTGAAGTACTCTCTTCAGCCGGTCGCCGGGCGGCTCGAAGAGTTATTGGGCCGCCCGGTGGTCTTCGTTGAGTCGACGGACTCCGATGAAGCGCTCAAGGCGACGCACACGCTCAAGCCTGGGGAGGTTCTGCTCCTCGAGAACACCCGCTTTCTGGGCGGCGAGGAGACGAACGACCCCCGCCTGTCGCGAGCGCTGGCCGAACTGGGTGATTTCTTCGTCAACGACGCGTTCGGCGCGGCGCACAGGGCGCATGCGTCCACCGCCGGCATCACCGAGCACCTCCGGCCCGCCGTGGCGGGACTTCTGATGGAGAAGGAGCTCAACTACCTCGGCGGCGCGCTCAACAATCCGCAAAAACCCTTCGTCGCCATACTCGGCGGCTCAAAGATCTCCGGAAAGATCGATGTGATCGAGCAGCTTCTGCCCAAGGTGGACGCGCTCCTCATCGGCGGCGCGATGGCCTGTACGTTCTACAAAGCGATGGGTCTCGAGACCGGCAAATCCCTGGTCGAGCCGGATCGAGTGAGCATGGCGAAGGATCTCATCGCGCGGGCCGGGACGCGGCTTACGCTGCCGCACGACGCGCTCGTCGCCGCGTCGCTCGAGGAAGCGCGCTCCGCGCGAGCGGTGCCGAAAAACGCGATCCCGAAAGATCAGGCCATGTTCGACATCGGCCCGCAATCGGCCGCGTCATACGCACGCGCAATCGCCTCCGCGCGCACTGTAATCTGGAATGGTCCAATGGGCGTGTTCGAGACGCCGCCTTTCGACGCCGGTACACGCGCTGTTGCGGAAGCGATGGCCGCGGCGACTGCGAAGGGCGCGACAACCATCGTTGGTGGTGGCGACTCGGCCGCGGCGGTTGCCGAGGCGGGCCTGGAGGAGAAGATGAGCCACGTGTCGACAGGCGGAGGCGCGTCACTCGAATTCCTCGAGGGGAAAAAGCTTCCCGGAGTTGAAGCGCTGGACGACGCCTGATGCTCAAGCGCCCGGTGCTCGCCGCGAACTGGAAATTGCATTACGGCCCGACTGCGGCGAATGCATTCATGCAATCCTTTCTCGCGGGTTATCAACCACGCGCCGATCGCACGGTCATTTTTTTTCCGTCGGCCGTCTCGCTCACCACCGTGACGGCGGCAGTCGCGGCGCGGCCTGATATTCTGATTGGGGTCCAGAACATCCACTGGGCGGAGAAGGGAGCCTTCACCGGCGAGATCTCGGCCGAGATGGCGAAGGACGCTGGGGCCAGAGTGATACTCGTCGGCCATTCAGAACGCCGTCACGTATTCGGAGAGACCGACGCGCAATGCGCAAAAAAATGTGTGGCGGCAGCGAGAGTCGGGCTCCCGTTCATGCTCTGCGTGGGAGAAAAGATTGAGCAGCGCGAAGCGGGCGAGACGTCGGCCGTAGTCGCGCGGCAGCTCCGGGAGGGGCTGGGGCAGGTCTCCAATCTCATCTCGGCAGAATTCCTTCTCGCCTACGAGCCGGTGTGGGCGATTGGAACAGGGCTCACCGCCACTCCCGGTGACGCATCCGCCATCCACACACTGCTTCGCGCGGAGCTGTGCGCGATGATCGGCACGCGGGCCGACGAGATTCCGATTCTCTATGGCGGAAGCGTCAATGTCGGCAACGCCCGCACCCTCATCGCGGCGCCTGAGATCGATGGCCTGCTGGTGGGCGGAGCGAGCCTCGACGTGGCGTCCTGGATCAAGATCGCGGAGTCTTGACTCGATTCCCGAACCAGGGGATATTGAAAGGCTGAACCCTAACTCAGTCAATGCTTTACACCTTTCTTCTGACACTGCTCGTTATCGACTGCATGGTCGTGATCGGCGCGATCCTCCTCCAGAGCGGCAAGGGCGGGGGACTCGCGGCCAGCTTTGGCGGAGCAAGCTCCTCACCCGACGCGTTTATCGGCGTCCGCCAAGCCGGCAATCTCCTCACGAACATCAGCTGGTGGGGTGGTGGAGCGTTCCTCGTTCTCGCGTTCGTTCTCCAGATGATGTCGACGAGGACCTCTACGCCACGCTCCGTACTGGAACAGGGACTGGGCTCGCAGCCGGTAAACACGGCCCCGGTCCCAACATCGGCTCCGGCCGTTCCTTTGGAGCCGGTACCCACGACGCCCGCGCCAACGACCACTCCAACTCCCGCCGTTCCTCGACGGTAAGTTGGTCGCCCACACGTTGTCGTCAGAACCAGGGTTCCTCCTCCTCGAGGACGGAACCCTTTTTCGTGGGAGGTTGGGCGCGCCTTCGGCTGCTACCGCGCTTCCGGCTGTCGCGGAGGTCGTGTTCACGACCAACCTGACGGGTTACCAGGAGGTCTTCACCGATCCGTCGTACCGGGGGCAGATCGTGGTGATGACCGCCCCGCAGATCGGCAACTGCGGGATCAACACCGAAGATCCTGAATCGGAGGCACCGCAAATTGCCGGAGTGGTGGTTCGCGAGCTGTCCGCCACGCATTCGAACTGGCGCGCCACCGGTGGCCTGGGTGCCTGGCTTGCAGCCGCCCAAATACCGATTCTTGAAGAGGTTGACACCAGGCGCCTCACGCGTCACATCAGGTCGGTCGGTGTGATGCGCGGAGTAATCGGCGCGGGCTCCGAGCCGGACGACGAGAGTCGCGCTGCGCTCGAGGCCTGCCCATCGATGGAAGGGCTCGACCTCGCCTCCCGCGTCACGACGAGAGAGACCTACATGTGGGGCGACCCCCGGGCTCGACATCACATCGTTGCCTACGACTACGGCATCAAGCGCAACATCCTCCGGCTATTCGCGGAGAACGATTGCCGCGTCACCGTGGTGACCGCCGACACCGCAGCGGAAGCGGCACTCGCCCACGAGCCGGATGGAATATTTCTCTCCAACGGGCCCGGCGACCCGGCCGCCATCAGCTACGCTCAGGAAACGCTCCGGGCTCTCACCTCGAGCGGCGTGCCAACTTTCGGGATCTGCCTGGGGCACCAGCTACTGGGCCTCACTTTCGGCGGCGAGACCGCCAAGATGCCGTACGGCCACCGGGGTGGAAATCATCCAGTAAGGGAGGTCGAGACCGGCAAGGTCCTGATCACATCGCAGAACCACGGATTCGCGGTCCAGGGCGATGAAAACGGTGTGGTGGGAGCCCCAGAGCTCGAGGTGACACACGTCAACCTCAACGACGGCTCGATCGAAGGCTTGAGGCACCGGGAGCTTCCGGTGTTTGGCGTTCAATACCACCCCGAAGCAGCGCCGGGCCCGCACGACGCGCGGCCACTTTTTCAGGAGTTTCTGAGCGCGTTGAAGGCGGTCGCGAGGTAGCTGGAGGCTCGCTTGACACTATGCCAGTAAAGCCATAACTTCAAAGCACTTACGCTATTTGCCGGCTTTCATCCCGGGATTTTTCAAATGACCAAAGCCGACCTCGTCGAGCGTGTCACGACCCAGATATCACGCACCGCCGGACCGATGATTTCCAAGAAGGATTGCGCTCGCGTCGTCGATGCGTTCCTCGAAGCGATCAAGGAATCGCTCCAGACGCAGGAAAACATCGAGGTCCGCGGATTCGGCACCTTCAAAATCAGGAATCGAAAGACCCGAATGGCGCGCTACCCGCGCACCGGTTCCCCGGTCGAAGTGTCCGCCCGCCCCGTACCCGTATTCAAGCCTTCGAAAGAGCTGCGCGCCCTCGTTGCCGGGGTTGACGTGTCGCAGATGTCGGAAGCATAACGACTTAGCTCGGCTCAGCTAACGGAGGAGCACGTGTCCGTCGTGACGGTGCAATTGTTTGCCTCCTACGCCGACTTGGTCGGCAGCAACACCATCGAAGTTCCCATCCGACAGGGGGACAAGGTCTCCGACCTGCTCCGTAACATGCGGTCGCTCCCGACCGCCTCAATGCTGCCCGCGATGCCGCGGGTCGCGGTCAACCGCGCCTTCGCGAGCGAGCACACGGTGCTCCGCGCGAGCGACGAAATAGCGCTCATTCCCCCTGTGTCCGGCGGATGAGCCGCTCCGCGATCGTTGACCGGCGGATAGACCCCGCTTCGTTGATCGCCGAAGTGTCGTCCGACGACTGCGGGGCAGTGTCTGTTTTCCTCGGGACCGTGCGCGACACGAGTGACGGCCGCTCCGTGAACGGGATGGATTATACGGCGTACACGGCGATGGCCGAGGATGAGCTGGCGCGGATTCTCGCCGAGGCCAGAAAACAATTCGATGTCACCTCGCTGGTGGTGGAGCACAGGATCGGAGCGCTCGCCCTCGGCGAAGTGAGTGTTGGTATCGCGGCAGCGCATGCGCACCGCGCCCCCGCACTCGACGCGGTTAGGTATGTCATCGAGGAGATAAAGAAGCGCGTGCCGATCTGGAAGCTGGAGCACTACACCGACGGCACGCGCGACTGGGTCGATCCCACGGTCCCGCGCGCGGAAGCCAGGACATGAAGCCGATTACCGAAGTGCTCAAGGATGGATTTGGACGCAGCATCGAGTATCTCCGTATCTCGGTGACAGACCGTTGCAACTTTCGCTGTCTCTACTGCATGCCGGTCGCGGGGCTCGCCTGGCTTCCAAAGTCCGACATACTCTCATATGAAGAGATCGCCGGCGTCGTGGAGCAGCTTGCTCCGCTCGGACTCACGCGCCTCCGCATCACGGGCGGGGAGCCGACGATTCGTCCGGACCTCCATCGTCTCGTCGCGATGCTGCGCGCGGTTCCAGGCATTGAAGATATTTCGCTTTCCACCAACGGCCTTCGGCTTGTCGAGCTCGCCGCCGAGCTGAGAGCGGCCGGCCTCGACCGAGTCAACATCAGCGTCGATTCGTTGCGTCCCGATCGGATCAGGGCTATCTCGCGACGGAATCTCGAGTTCGATCCCCTCGGTGCCATAGCGGCAGCGGAACGCGCCGGGCTCGCGCCGATCAAGGTCAACGTCGTCGTGATGCGTGGAATCAACGACGACGAAGTGTGTGATCTCGCGCGCCTCACCATCGAGCGTGCCTGGCACGTCAGGTTCATCGAGTTGATGCCAGTGGGCGAGCTGCGCGAAGTCACCTGGGATCACGTGGTGCCCAGTGCCGAGGTCCTGCGCCGGCTCGAGACCGTTGCTCCGCTCGAGCCGGCAGAGGGTCCCGCGCGAGGGAACGGCCCAGCGCGGTATTTCCGGTTTGCCGGTGCTGCCGGAAGCGTCGGCCTCATCACTCCCATGACCCACACCTATTGTGGAAGCTGCAATCGCGTCCGTCTTACCGCGGATGGAAGACTCCGAACCTGCCTGTTCGGCGACGGTGAGACCGATCTCCGGACGCCGCTCCGCGATGGACTTCCGCTCGAGCCCTTCTTCCGCGCGGCACTGAGCGAGAAGCCGAAGGAGCATAACCTTCTGCAGATGAACGTCGGCGGACTCCGCGCGCTCTCTCAGGTCGGGGGCTAGCCCCGGCTGCCGGTTTCGACTGATATCACTGTAAGGGGAGAACATCATCGCGGCGTGATTGCTCAGCGTTGTTGGCGGGCGTAACTTTCGCGCACCAACTTTTAATAGCCAACGAGCGAAATGGTCAACAAGATCACAGTGGTGGGTGCGGGCAACGTCGGCGCGACCACGGCGCAGCGACTTGCCGAGAAAGAGCTCGCGCGCACGGTAGTGCTCGTCGACATTCAGGAAGGAATCCCGCAGGGGAAAGGCCTCGATCAGTGGCAATCCGCTCCGATCGAAGGGTTCGACAGCCGCGTAATCGGGACCAACGGCTACCAGGAGACTCGCGACAGCGAGCTGATCGTGATCACCGCCGGCATCGCCCGGAAACCCGGCATGTCGCGCGACGACCTCCTCAACACCAACGCCGGAATCGTCAGGCAGGTGAGCGAGCAGATCAGGGGCACATCGCCGAACGCGATCCTGATCGTCGTTTCCAATCCGCTCGACGTGATGTCGTACGTCGCGATGAAGGTGACGGGGTTTCCGAGAGAGCGCGTACTGGGGATGGCGGGGGTGCTGGATACCGCCCGCTACCGCGCGTTTCTTGCCGAGGCGCTCGACGTGTCGGTGAGAGACATTCAGGCGATGGTTCTGGGAGGACACGGAGACACGATGGTTCCGCTCGTCGCTTACACATCGGTGAGCGGAATTCCAATCACGCAGCTCCTCCCGCAGTCGAAGATCGACGCGATCGTCGAGCGCACGCGAGGGGGCGGGGCCGAAATCGTCAAGCACCTCAAGACGGGCTCGGCATATTACGCCCCGTCGTCGGCGGCGGTGCAGATGTGCGAGGCAATAATCCGCGACCAGAAACGCATTCTTCCCTGCGCGGCGTGGCTCGACGGCGAGTACGGAATGTCGGGACTTTTCCTCGGCGTGCCCTGCAAGCTTGGTCGTCGCGGATTGGAGAAGATCATCGAGGTGGAGCTGACGCACGATGAGCGCAGCGCCCTGGCCAAGAGCGCCGATGCGGTGCGCGAGCCGATGGCCGCGCTGAAGCTCTAGCGCTCAGGAGGACGCAATGGATGCAGAGGGAGAGGGGGACGGAGGGAGAAAGCCGCCGCTCAAGGTTGTGTCACCGTCGGGAAGAAGTGGTGGCGGCAACCGACTGATCTGGACCGCCATCGTCGTCGCCGTCGGATTGATACTCGCGTATGCGGCGGGCTTGGTGAGGTAGCTCACCGCTGTTCGCTTCGACTGATATCGCTGTAAGGGGAGGTGAGGGTATCCTCTTCGGCATGCGCCCGCAAGCGGGCACCCGCGCTCGCTGGTCGGAGCCCGGCTGCCCGCTGCGCGGGCAAAGCGCGCCGGTCTCCTCGGGCGCTCGCTTGGACGCCGCCTGCGAGGACACCCTCACCTCCCTTGTACAGTATCGCAACTGCGGCAGCGCAACGCGCTGCATCTCCGCCCGCGTGTCGGACCTTCGGCCGCGTGCGTGACCGCGCGCCACGCCGGATCGACCTAGGCACAGGGATGCCGAGCTTCGCTCGGCGCGCTCCCGCGCGCGGCGCCACGGGGAGAGTGTTCCTCCAACGCTGAACTATGTGGGGAGTCGGAGGGGGTCCTGCATAAGCGAGTTTCAGCGAGCGACCAGGAGAGCAGCGACCTCCCCGCGGCGCGGGCGGTCGCGTTCTGGGCTCCGCCCGAGCGAGCGTACTCGCGTTTGCAGGACCCCATCCGACGCACCGGCGAAGATGCAAAAGGTCAAGGAGGAACAGCCTCAGCTGTCAGCTACGTGGTTTCCGAATCGGTGTGAGGACGCGGGGCCTTTCCGCGCTCCAGATCGCGGTGCACGCGGGTTTTCTCGCTCTTCTTCTCGCCGTCATCGTGTTGTTGCCGGTGCTCGACCAGGCGGTGGGCGCCGCTGTGGTCCGCACGATCTGTGCTGGGCCGGCGTTCGACGGCGCCGCTTCGTGAGTGAAGCTGCTCGATAATCTTGCTTCGTGTCTTGGCGCCATGCCCGCCTTCCGCGTGGTCCTGCGGTCCCTTCTGAATGCCGTCCTTGTTCTGCATCGGTGCTCGCTACCTCCAATTGCTGTCGGTTCCTGTTCCGGCAAGCCGGGGGACAGCCGGGCTACATTCTCGGGAGGGTCACACCCTGCTGACCCTGATACTTCCCCTTCTTGTCCTTGTACGATACTTCGGGCGGCTCCTCGCCCTTGAAGAAAAGCACCTGCGCGATGCCTTCGTTGGCGTAAATCTTGGCGGGAAGGGGAGTGGTATTCGAGATTTCGAGCGTCACGAACCCCTCCCATTCCGGCTCGAACGGAGTGACGTTGGTGATGATCCCGCACCGGGCGTAGGTGGATTTTCCTACGGTGATGGTCACCACGTCGCGCGGAATACGAAAATATTCCACCGACCGGCCGAGCACGAACGAATTCGGAGGCACGATACAGACGTCGCCCTCGAACTCGACAAAAGATTTGGGATCGAAATTCTTGGGATCAACTATCGAGTTGAGGACGTTGGTGAAGATCCTGAACTCCGGCGCGACGCGCATGTCGTATCCGTACGAGCTCACACCATACGAAATGACGCCGGCTCTTACCTGCCTGTCTTCGAAGGGCTCGATCATCCCGTGTTCTTTCGCCATGCGGGTGATCCAGCGATCCGACTGAATTGACATTTCTGTGGAATTGGTTGCGGGGGGCGTGCAAAGCCTGGGCGGGTAACTATGGGCGGGTAACCGCGTGTGTCTGTTGTGAATGTACAATTTTCGCGTTCCCGTCGCCACCGAATCGGCGCCGTTGAATTACCCCGGAGCCAACGGTAAATTCCTCAAAATCCCGCTAGTGAAATTTTTCACGAAGTCTGGAACCCCATGGCGCGCGCATACTTCCCGGTTCTGATGTTGCTCGGTTTCGTCGCCATCAACGCTGTGATGTTGATCGCGATTTCGACCCTGGTTCTACGTTCCAGGCCCACGCCGGTCAAACAGCAGGCCTATGAGTCAGGCGTGCCGGCCTTGGGCGACGCGCGCGAGCGGTTCTCCGTTCGGTTTTACCTCGTCGCCATTCTGTTCATAATCTTCGACATCGAGACTGTGTTCATGATTCCATGGGCGGTCTACTACAAGCAGCTCTCCTGCTTCGTGCCGCTGGTGAACGAGATTTGTCCGGTAGGCAATATCTCCTTCTTCGGGCTTGGCGAGATGCTCATCTTCATGGCGATTCTGCTCGTCGGTTTCATTTACGTATGGAAGAAGGGAGCTCTCCAGTGGGATTGACGGCTCCCGGGGAACGGAGCACGGTCTCTTACGCGCCCGAGTCGCAGGAAGGCTGGGTAGCCACGCGCCTCGACTTCCTGGTCAACTGGAGCCGCGCCAACTCCCTCTGGCCGATGCCGTTCGGGACCGCGTGCTGCGCGATCGAGTTCATGGCCACGGCCGCCAGCGATTTCGACCTCGCGCGATTCGGCATGGAGCGCATGAGTTTTTCTCCGCGGCAGGCCGACGTTCTCATCTGCGCCGGACGGGTGCCGTTCAAGCTGGCGCCGATCATTCGCCGCATCTGGCAGCAGATGCCGCAGCCAAAATGGTGCATCTCGATGGGGGCGTGCGCGTCGACGGGAGGAATGTTCGACAACTACGCCGTGGTACAGGGGATCGACACGATCATACCGGTCGACGTCTACGTGCCGGGATGCCCTCCCAGACCGGAGGGCCTCATCTACGGGATCCGGATGCTCCAGGAAAAGGTGATGAACGAGCGCGCCTCGGACACGCGGACGCGCGATGAGATGGAGCCTGATCCGGCCAGCCAGCTCTACATTCCGCCTTCGGTGATCGACGAGCTCGGTGTGCCGTTCGGAAACTCGGTAAACCAGACCCGGTCCGCACCGTGACGCCATTCGAGGTCGTCGACACGGGCACTCGCGCGCCCGGCCCATTGCCTGTGACTCCGAAAAATCTTCCTCATCGGGGCGGTGATGCCAATCCTTCGGCCAAGGCGCTCCAGGATCAGTTTGGCGGAGCGGTCAAGCGGGTCGAAATAGTTTGGGGAGAGACCGTGGTCTTTGTCGATCCCACGTCGGTAAAGGCGATCATCCGCTGGCTCCACGACGACTCGTCACAGCAATACGACTATCTGAGCGACGTCACCGCGGTGGAATACCGCGACGCTGAGGTGCCAATCGAAGTGGTGTGGCACCTGCGTTCACTTCCATTCCGGCGCTTTTTGCGCATCAAGACCGAGTTGCGCAAAGGCCAGCCGCTCGAGACCGACAGCGTGTACGACATTTATCGAGCGGCCGATTGGCTCGAGCGCGAGTGTTACGACATGTTCGGAATCCGGTTTAACGGGCACCCTGACCTTCGCCGCATCCTCATGTGGGAGTCCTACAAGGAGGGCTTTCCACTGCGGAAGGATTTTCCGTTGCGCGGGCGCTTCAGCCGCTCGGAACAGCTACGGCAGGCCCTCGCCCAGAATCCCGAGGCGCGGTACTCGATGGAGGAGCTCTCCATTGCCGACGCCTTCGCCGAGCTTCCGGAAGACATGCGGCAGCGCCTGAACAAGGGCGAGAGAACCGGCGAGTAGATGTCCAAGCGCACCGTCGAAGTCGAGCTTTCCACCTCGGGCCTGGACCGGCATGGCAGGCCGCAGCGAGTTCCGCTCGTCACCAACGATGGCGGCACCGCGGTCGCGCTCGAGCCGCCACCCGGCATCGAGCCGGATCTCGATGGCGAGCACATGCTCATCAACATCGGTCCTCAGCACCCCGCGACTCACGGCGTCCTGCGGCTGGTGCTGGAGCTCGATGGCGAAACCGTCGTTCGTTGCATACCGCACATCGGCTACCTCCACTGCGGCTACGAGAAAATCGGCGAGTACAGACAGTACAACCAGATCATCTGCTGGACGGATCGCGAGGACTATCTGAACTCGCTCGGCAACAACGTCGCGTTCGCGCTGGGCGCGGAGCGGTTGTTCGGAATCGAGATCACCGAGCGGTGCAAGGTCCTTCGCGTGATTGCCGCCGAGTTGTCGCGCATCATGTCGCACCTGGTGTGGCTCGGCACCTTCTGCATAGACATCGGCGCTTTCACGCCTTTTTTGTGGGCGTTCCAAAGGCGCGAGGAGATCTACCGGCTCATCGAAAAGTGGGTCGGCGCCCGCCTGACGACTTCCGCTACACGAGTTGGTGGAATGGCGGCGGATATTCCGGCGGGATGGATGGACGGTCTGCGCCAGTTCACGCGCACCTTTCCCGAGACGCTGGATGAGATCGATCGCGTGCTAACCAGGAACGCGATCTGGGTTGGTCGCACGGTTGGACTGGGAGTC
>JANMTG010000154.1:0-5522 GCA_031390205.1 Gemmatimonadota bacterium | reverse complement strand
CGGGACTTCGCGGCTGCTCGCTTACACGCTGCGAGCCTCGCTGCCCGCTTCGCGGGCAAAGCGCGCGAGTCTCTTGCTACGCGAGACGCCGCTGCGTCCCGCCCCCCTCCGACTCCCCACGGAGTACAGCGCCCAGGAGAGTTATCCCGTTCGCGCCTCGCGGGAGCGCGCCGAGCGAAGCTCGGCATCCCCGTGCTCAAGTTCGAACTGGCCGCGTCAAGCACGCCTACGCACTCGGTCGAATGTCCGACACGCGGACGGGAATGCAGCGCGTTGCGCTGCTGCAGTTGCGATACTGTGCAGGGGAGGTGAGGGTGTCCTCGCAGGCGGCGTCCAAGCGAGCGACCAAGGAGACCAGCTCCGGAGCGCGGAGCGCGAAGGAGCGCTTTGGGCTCCGCCCGAGTTCGCGTCGCCGCCGAAGGGGACACCCTCGCCTCCCCAATACAGTGACATCAGTCGAAGCGGACAACCGGACGCTATCAGCTTTCTGCTTCTGGAGTGAACGTGGGATTTGACACCATCGTAAAGGGCGGCAACGTCGTAACGCCCGCGGGCACTTTCGCCGGTGACGTGGGAATCACGGGCGAAAAGATTTCGGCGCTGGGGGCGAATCTCGAAGCCGGCAAGGGTACGAAGGTGATAGATGCCAGCGGCCATCACGTGATTCCCGGCGCGCTCGACGTGCACGTCCACCTGGAGCTGCCGTTTTGCGGCACCGTGTCGGCGGACGACTACCGGACCGGCACGCGCGCCGCCGCCCGTGGCGGCGTTACGACGCTCATTGACTTCGCGATTCCGTACGCCGGGGAGTCACTCGACCAGGCTGCCGACAACTGGATGAAGAAGGCGGAAGGGAAGTCACTCATCGATTACACGTTCCACATCTGCATCACGCGCTGGAACGACCACAAGGATCAGATCAAGGGGATGGTCGATCGCGGCTTTACCACCTTCAAGGAATTCATGATCTATGAATCCGAAGGCTGGCAGTCCGATGACAGGGCGATGTTCGGCACGCTGGAGAAGATGAAGGAATACGGGACGATGTTGCTCGTCCACGCCGAGTCGGCACGCGTGCTGGACGAGTTGATCGCGCGGTCACATACGCCGGAACTGATGAAGAAATACGGCGCGCGGCTGCACCCGATGACGCGTCCCAACTTTATCGAGGCCGAGGCGATACAGCGGGCGGTGCAGTGGTGCGAGGCGACAGGTGGACAGCTTTACATCGTCCACATGTCTACGGGAGAAGGCGCCGATATCGTCCGCGCCGCTCAGGCGCGCGGAGTTCCGGTGCTGGCTGAGACGTGCGTGCAGTACCTGGTGCTGGATGACTCCGTCTTCGAGCGGGAGGACGGCCATCTTTTCGCCTGCTGTCCCCAGCTAAAGAAGCCCAAAGATGTCGAGCGACTTTGGAGGGGTGTACGTGGCGGCGAAGTTTCCGTTGTCTCAACAGATACGTGCACGTTCAATCGCGAGCAGAAGGCGATGTGGAACGGCGACTGGACCAAGATCCCAATGGGAATGCCGGGGCTGGAGACGCTGATGCCTCTCATGTATACGCACGGCGTGCTCGGCGGGAAGATCAGCCTCGATGACATGTGCATGAAGTTGAGCACGAACCCGGCGAAGATCATGGGGCTATATCCGAAGAAGGGCGCGATCCAGGTGGGCGCCGACGCGGACATCGCCATTATCCACCCCAAAAAGAGGCAGAAGGTGCAGTCGGTTGGTGGCACGATGGAGACGAATGCCGACTGGTCTCCGTACGAGGGATGGGAGCTCGCCGGATTTTCGCGCACGACGCTCTCGCGTGGAGAGGTGATCGTGGACGACTACCGCGTCGTTGGCAGCGAGGGACGAGGCAAGTGGCTGCCGCGCACGACAGCCGGGCTTGCATGACCGCCAGCGAGGACATCAGGAACAGTCCGCTCTGGAACAAGGATCTCGCTCCGACAGAGCCGTCACAACGAACGTGGTCCACCTACAACATCGCCGCGCTCTGGATCGGGATGAGCGTGGTCATCACGACCTACACGCTGGCGTCAGGCCTGATGCAGCAGGGGATGACGTGGTGGCAGGCGATGATCGTTATCCTCCTCGGCAACGTGATCGTACTCGTGCCGATGATTCTG
Source organism: Gemmatimonadota bacterium (assembly GCA_031390205.1). Classification (GTDB taxonomy): domain Bacteria; phylum Gemmatimonadota; class Gemmatimonadetes; order Gemmatimonadales; family Gemmatimonadaceae; genus UBA4720. The sequence goes on along the minus strand of JANMTG010000154.1, from coordinate 3,387 downwards.
AACGCCCACGCAGGGACCAAGTACGGGGTATCCTTTCCCGTCCTTTGCCGCGCCAGCTTCGGCGTTCGTGGAGCCAACGTCGCCGCAATGCTGCGCGCGGTGGTGGCATGCGGGTGGTTCGGGATACAGACCTGGATCGGCGCGCTGGCGCTCGACGCACTCATGAACGCGGCGTGGACCGGGTGGGCACAGCTTCCCGGGTCGACGGCAATCGCGTTCGGAATCTTCTGGGTCATTCAGGTCGCGATCATCCTCAAGGGAACCGAGGGCATCAAGATTCTGGAAAGCTGGTCGGCACCTCTTCTTCTTGGCGGCGGCGCCATCCTGCTCTGGTGGGCGATCAGGAATGGCGGCGGCCTGTCGAACATTCTGGAAGAGTCGCAGCGTCTTCAGGGCGGAAGCGCGGATTTCTGGGCGCTCTTTCCGGCGGCGCTCACCGCTAACGTTGGATACTGGGCGACGCTGAGTCTCAACATTCCGGATTTTACCCGCTACGCGAAGAGCCAGCGCTCACAGGCGCTCGGACAGGCTCTCGGTCTCCCGACCACGATGACCGCCTTCGCTTTCATTGGCGTGGCGGTGACGAGCGCGACGATCGTGATCTTCGGCGAGGCGATCTGGGACCCCGTCGTCCTCGTCAGCAGGATCGGATCGGCAGGCGTGATAATTTTTGCCGCACTGGTGGTGCTGGCGGCACAGCTGACGACGAATATGGCGGCGAACGTGGTCTCGCCCTCCAATGATTTCTCGAACCTGAGTCCGCGGAGGATCAGCTACGTTACCGGCGGTCTCATCACCGCGGTGCTGGGCGTACTGATGATGCCGTGGAAGCTCTACTCAGACGCCGCCGCATACATCTTTACCTGGCTACTCGGCTACTCGAGTCTGATGGGAGCGTTGGGCGGAATCCTCATCGCCGACTATTGGGTGATCCGGAAGCAGCAGCTCGAGGTGGACGACCTGTACCGCGAGCGCGGGATCTATACCTATAGGAATGGATTTAATCCGTGCGCCATTATCGCGCTGGTTCTTTCGATCGCACCGGTGGTACCCGGGTTTCTGCGCGCGGTCACGACGCCGGGCGGCGCCGTGGCAGATCCAAACTTCTTCGACCGAGTGTATTCCTACGCCTGGTTCGTCACATTCGCTCTGAGCTTTATCATCTACTGGCTGTTAATGCGGCGCGATGCCGTTGCGTCGTCGTCACCATCAAGACAATAAAGGGAGTACCGGATGCCTCGTGTCGTTAAATGCGGTCTGATTCAGGCGACCCACGCGTGCTCGACCGACGAGCCGCTGGAAAAGATTCGCGAAGCGAACATCGAGAAGCATCTCAAGCTGCTCGATCAGGCCGGACGCGAAGGCGTGCAGATCGTCTGCATGCAGGAGATCTTCACCGGCCCTTACTTTTGCGCCGAACAGAACACACGGTGGTACGATTCGGTTGAACGGATACCAGACGGGCCGACGACCAAGCTGATGCAGGAAGTTGCGCGCCGGCACTCGATGGTCATCGTCGTCCCGATCTACGAGGAGGAGGGAACCGGCGTCTACTACAACACGGCCGCGGTGATCGACGCCGACGGAACGTATCTTGGGAAATACAGGAAGAACCACATTCCGCACTGCGGCCCGGGATTCTGGGAGAAGTTCTATTTCAAGCCGGGGAATCTTGGTTATCCAGTCTTCAAGACGCAGTACGCCGATGTGGGAGTTTACATCTGCTACGACCGTCACTTTCCCGAAGGAGCGCGCGAGCTCGGGCTGAACGGGGCGGAGATCGTGTTCAATCCGTCGGCGACGGTAGCGGGGCTGTCGGAGTATCTGTGGAAGCTGGAGCAGCCGGCGCACGCGGTCGCCAACGCTTTTTTTGTGGGCGCGATAAATCGTGTCGGCTTCGAGAAGCCGTGGAACATCGGCGAGTTTTATGGGCAAAGCTACTTTTGCGACCCGCGCGGGAAGACGGTGGCCGAAGGGGCGCGTGATCGCGACCAGCTGATCACCGCCGAGCTGGATCTCGACCAGATTCGCGAGGTGAGGAACGTGTGGCAGTTTTATCGCGACCGGAGGCCGGAGACGTACTCGGGACTGTGTAAGCTGTAGGGATCTTGAACTACAACTGAAGACTACCTGCCTGGGGCCGTTGGCGGGCCGGCTGATGGCGGCGGGCTGTCTCTCAGTTCATTAGAGTCTGGCCCGTAGCCCAGAGCCGATTCGCCCATAGCCCCCGGCAGGTAGTCTTCAGTTGCAGTTTGTGGCAGTTCAATCGAATCGAGTTGAACTCAAAGGAGACCGCGACAAGTATGTCCCCGTGAGCCCGCGAGACTTTGAAATTGACAGCGACATCCGTCGCGCCTCGACACTTCCGGCCCGCGTGTACTCCGACCCGGAGTACTTCGAGCTCCAGAAGGACCGCGTTTTCGCTCGGAGCTGGCAGTGGGTCGGCGATTCGGCGCGGGTTCGCGCGCCCGGGCGCGTGTCGCCGTTCACGCTGCTCGAGGGGTGTCTCGACGAGCCGCTGGTGCTCACATCGGACGATGAGGGAGTCGTTCGCTGTCTCTCCAATGTCTGCACCCATCGCGGCGCGATCGTGGTCGAGGGTGAGGGACACTTGAAGTCGCTGCGCTGCCGGTACCACGGCCGCCGCTACGGGTTGGACGGAAAGTTCGTATCAATGCCCGAGTTCGAGACGACCGTGGGCTTCCCCTCGGCGAATGACAGTCTTCCGAAGCTCCCGCTCGAGCGCCTTGGACCGCTCCTCTTCAGCGGACTCGCGCCAGAGATGCCGTTTGAGGAATGGATCGCTCCGGTAAGGGAGCGGGTGTCGTGGATGCCGCTCGATCAGTTCACTCGCGACGCGGCGACATCACACGACTATCTGATCAACGCCAACTGGGCGCTCTACTGCGACAATTACCTGGAAGAGTTCCACATCCCGTACGTGCACGCGGGACTGTCTGACCAGCTCGACTACTCCAGCTATCGCACCGAGAGGTTCCGCTACGCGAATCTTCAGCTTGGGATCGCCAAAGCGGGTGAGCCGGCGTTCGAGCTTCCGTCGGATCACCCCGACGCGAGCGAGCGTGTCGCGGCGTTCTATTTCTGGCTGTTCCCAAATCTGATGCTGAACTTCTACCCCTGGGGACTGTCGCTCAACGTTGTCGCTCCACTCGGTGCGGGCCGCACCAGGGTGTCGTTCCACTCATACGTCTGGAACGCAGCACTACGTGAATCCGGCGTGGGGGCGGGACTGCATCGGGTCGTGATTGAGGACGAAGAAGTCGTCGAGTCCGTGCAGCGCGGAGTCCGCTCGCGCCTGTACGACCGCGGCCGCTACTCGGAGCGCCGCGAAGTGGGGACGCACCACTTCCACGAGCTGCTCGCCGA
>JANMTG010000153.1:0-12786 GCA_031390205.1 Gemmatimonadota bacterium | reverse complement strand
TTTCAAGCGAAGCGATCCTCATCGCCCGTGAGGCTTGATCTTCTTATATGGTTCCAGTTTCCTCTTTATGACTGGAACCGACTAGCAGTAAACCAAGCGATCTAACGGTTGATTCCGACTCACACGATCACTACTACGTTCCACTGTCTTTCCATTATGTTTGTCCGCGGTCCGTTCCTACTTGGGGTGTAGGTCAACTGGCAGACCGCCGGACTGTTAATCCGGAAGTTGCAGGTTCGAGTCCTGCCGCCCCAGCTTTCTTGTTTTTGACAACCGATTTCGCTGGCGACTAGAGCGCAGGGGCCACACCCGTTCCCATTCCGAACACGGTCGTTAAGCCCTGCAGCGCCGATGGTACTCCGTCCGAGAGGACGCGGGAGAGTAGGCCGTCGCCGGCACCTCAACAGAAGGCCTCATCTTGAAAGAGATGGGGCCTTCTTTTTGATCATCCGGCATTTCCGGGGAATAACCGCCACCGGCAGGTTAGCCCTCGGTTAAAGGTCGATTCGACCCTCATTCGGCTTCGCGGCATTTTCGACGACAAGCCGCCGTTAGCCGGATTGGGAACGACCTATATTTGTTTCATGGACCTCGAAGCGTTGCCTGGCGGAGCGGTCATCCGGCAAGGCCTGAGCGACCTCGCCGCCGGCAAGGCCAGCAATGAAGCCCTGCTCGTGACGATCGGCGGCCCACGGCTTCGCCGGCTTGGCTTCACGCTGCCCGACGCCGTCACGGTGAATCCCGAGCGCGATCTCTACGATCGCCTCGCCACCGACGGTTCCGATGCCGCTCATTCGCGCTACAACGCGCTCATTCGGCTGCTGGTTAGCTTCGAGAGGGCGGCCGAATCCGGCGCCCGATAACTGCGGCCCGCGTCCATGACTTCATGCGGAGCCTTGGGGGTCACGCCACCGTCGAGGGGAGGATCTACTTTACCGGCGGCGTAAGCGCGCTCCTGATGAAGTGGCGCGACAGCACAATTGACATCGATATCAAGATGGTGCCGGAACAGGACGCTCTGCTTCGCGCCCTGCCCGTTCTGAAGGAGTCACTGGAGATAAACGTCGAGCTCGCCGCTCCGGATCAGTTCATTCCGGCCCTCGACCTCTGGGCAGAGCGGAGTCCCTTCATCGCACGGGAGGAGAGGGTATCGTTTCATCATTACGATTTCTACTCGCAGGCACTGGCGAAAATCGAACGTGGCCACGCACGCGACGTTGACGACGTAATGGCAATGCTTGACCTGGGTCTGATCGAGCGCGAAAAGACACTCGAGTTCTTCGATCAGATCGAGCCGAAGCTCTTTCGCTATCCGGCCATTGATCCAGCGTCGTTTCGTGCTGCGGTCGAACGACTGATGCGACGTTCTTAGCCTAAAGCTGGCAGCACGTGCTCCGGTCAGGACCCGAACCTATTTCTTTTCCCTCGAAACGCTAGCTTCCGAGATGCCCCGTACCGGAATAGTCACCGTCGTCGGAAAACCGAACGTCGGCAAGTCTACCCTCTTGAACCGCATCGTCGGCCAGAAGCTGAGCATCACCAGCCCCAAGCCGCAGTCGACCCGCGACCGAATCGTCGGGATCTTCACGAGCGACGATGCACAAATGGTGATCCTCGACACCCCGGGGCTCCTGGACCCCAGGTATCCGCTCCAGGAAGCGATGCGCGGGACCGCCGTTCGCGCGCTCGACGAGGCCGACGTCATTGTCTATCTCGCCGATGCAACGGAAGGAGAGCCGCCTTCGCTCGTCGAGGCCGCGAAGCTCGGGAAAAGCCCGAAGGCTCCGGTGATCGTCGCGCTCAACAAATCCGACCAGCTGCCCGCCGTACGCCGCGACGAGCTGGCCACCGCGAACACCGGTGCGATTCTCGTCTCGGCGCTCACGGGTGACGGATTCCCGGAGTTGATGGAGCGCATCGGCGCTAGACTCCCGGAAAGCCCCTTTCTCTATCCCGAGGACGAGATCTCCACCCAGCCCGTCCGCTTCTTCGTCGCCGAGCTGGTGCGGGAGACCGTGCTCGAGCAGCTGCACGACGAGGTGCCGTACGCCGTTGCCGTGCAGGTGGAGGAATATCGGGAAGGCCGCTCCCCTCTCTACATCCGCGCGGTAATTTATGCGGAGAAGGACAGCCAGAAGGCGATCATCATCGGCAATGGGGGATCGCAGATCAAAAAGCTCGGCGAGTCCGCGCGGAAGAAAATCGAAACGTTGATCGGCGAGCAGGTGTACCTCGATCTGTGGGTCAAAGTACTCGCCAACTGGCGCAAGAATCCCGGCAGCCTGTCGAGATTCGGTTATCAACTGGCCACTGGAAAACCTCGATGAGCCTGTCACCACGGCTGCTGGAAATTCTCGTCTGTCCGAAGTGCAAGAGCGAACTGGAATACCGGGAAACGGAACAGTCGCTCATCTGCCACAAGTGCAAGCTGCGCTACGCTGTCCGGGACGACATCCCCATCATGCTGATTGATGAGGCGACTCCGCTCTAGCCTTGCCCTGGTCGCACTCGTCGCCGCAACTGCCAGAGGGCAGGGCAGCGAGGGCGCGCTGTTTCTCCTGCTACCGACCGGCGCGCAGGCGGTGGGCATGGGGCAGGCGATGGTAGCTGCCAGTCCAGGTAGCGAAGGGATCTGGTGGAATCCGGCTTCCATCGCCGGTCAGAAGAAGCGCGAGCTCGCCATCCATCACTCGACGACAATCGTCGGCGTTGGGGACGCTCTCACGTTCGTGCTCGCATCCCGCACGCGCGGTACCGCCGCCCTGTCCATCAACATTCTCAACCTCGGCGAGCAGCAAATCACCGACGAATTCGGGAACGTGAGCGGAGTCATCCTCCCGCGCGACATCGTCCTGGCCGCGACATATGCGACCCGGATCGGCAAGCGGCTCCGTGCCGGGCTCACGTATAAAGTCGTACAGCTCCGAATCGATTGCTCCGGCCAGTGCGCCAGCGTCGGCACGCTGTCAGAGAGCACGAACGCGGCGGACCTGGGCGCGCAGTACGAAATCGCGGCTCTGGCGCCTCTCACCTTCGGTCTGGCCATCCGAAATCTTGGCGGAAGGCTGAACACCGCCGGCACCAACCAGCAAACCCCTCTGCCGACGCAGGTCGAGGTCGGCGCCATGTACCGCCTGCGGTTCATCGACCGTTACGTGAAGGACACTGAGGTCCTCGCCGCTGCAAGTCTGCTTGATTCCAGGGGCTTTGGTGGAAAGGCGATTCGGCTGGGCACCGACGTCGTTTACCAGGGGAAGGTTCACCTCCGCGCCGGATTCGTGGGTCACGACCGGCGGGCCGAAACAAGCGCTTCGCTCGGGTTCGGGCTGGAGAGCGGGCCATTCGTGTTCGATATCGCGCGCGTCTTCGGCGGCATTCCAGGGGACGACGGGCAACAGCCCATTTACATCTCGCTTCGTTATCTGTTCTGATCTCGGGCGCACCTGGGTGTCGGTCAAGATTTTCCGGCCCGCCTCGCGGAGCATCACGAAAGTGACTCTCCCCTCTGCCGGGTCGTCAACAACCGCAGCGAATGCCCCTGCGGTTGCGACTTTCTCATCCTGACAGACGGCCACCGGAACAGCCCCGACTTGCAGCAGCCCAACGCAATCCGCTTCGCGCCCGACGGCGCGCCCCTCCCGGCGCATATCAGCGCCTGGATAGGTGCGCAGGACGCTTTGGTCGCCACGCTCAGCTCGGCCGACGAGTTGATGTCGTTCGGCCTGCGCGCGCGACCGCGCTTCGCGGTGTTCGATGCGCGCCGCGACCCGGCTTCGGCCCTCGCCGCGGTGCAAAGGGTGAAGCGCGATTCTTACACCGCCGTCGTCCCGTGTGTGGTGCTATGCGGCAAGAAGTCCGAAATGCTGTCGGCGGCGTTCGACGCCGGAGCTGACGAAGTGATCAGGGACGGAATGCAGGAGCCCGAGGCGACCCGCCGGCTTTCGGCGATGCTGATCCGGTCGGAGCGGGACCTTATAGTGCATCCCTCGACCCGTCTCGCGGGCACATCAGCGATCGAAGCGGAGATCGGGCGCCGTCTGGCCCTGGCGGACTATTTCGCCGTCTGCTATGCCGACCTCGACCATTTCAAAGAATTCAACGACCGCTACAGCTACAACGAGGGCGACCGCGTAATCCGTATTCTGGCCAAGCTCCTACACGATGTCGTGAAGGGGACCTGCGGTGAGAACGGATTTGTCGGGCACATCGGCGGCGATGATTTTATCTTCATCATTCCATATAATTCGATTCCATCGGTATGCGGCGAGATTGTGGCAACCTTCGACCTCCTCTCTCCGTATCAGTACTCGGAACAGGACAGGCGGGCGGGATACTTCTTCGGAAAGGATCGCCGAGGGCATCTCGACCGAGTTCCGCTCATGACCCTCTCGATCGGAGTAGTCACCAATTTGCGCCGGACATTGACCTCGGCACGTCAGGCAAGCCAGCTTGCTACGGAGATGAAAACGTACGCCAAGAGCCTGCCCGGGTCGGTCTATACTGTAGACCGCCGCAGCGACGACCGCATCACTCCGCAGGAGCCACTGCCCGCGATTCGTGATGCGCGGATGGTCGGAGAGTCGGAATGAACGTCAGCTGCCCCGATTGCCGTTCGGTCTTCCGCGTCGATCCCGCTAAGGTCCCGGCCACAGGTGTGCGCGCCCGTTGCTCCGTGTGCAGCGGGATCATTGCCATTCCGGCGCCCACCGGAACGAACACGCCGTCGGCTGGATCGCCTCGCGTTACTCCCGCGAGCGAAAGCCCGGCACAGCCGCGGCCGCGTTCGACACCGCAGGCGCAGGGAGCGTGGGATTCTTCACCGTTTTCCACTCCCAGCATGCCTCCGGCACCCGCTCCCGTCGCGCCGCCGCTGTTCACCTCGCCGGTGACGCCACCCTACGTCCCCGCGCCCCGCCCGGCCCCGACGGCTCCACCCGCCCCGCCCGCCCCAAGCATCTCCAGACCAGTCACTCCTCCCGCTGCGCCTTCATCCGTCAGTACCAACACGCCCCCCGGCGCTCGACGGCCACTCAACCCGTTCCTCTTCAAGGATCCAAACCAGCGCGCCAGGCGGCTCGCGAGGGCACTCGTCTCCGACATCATCAGCTATCATCCCGCGAAGCACGCCGAGGGACTCCGCGACGGAACTCTCAAGCAGTTGTTCCGCGAGGAGATCAAGAAGAGCTTCGAAGAGTATATTGCTCAGGTGGGACAGCAGCTCGCGGAGAGCACGACCTACTTTCAGGAAGCACTGAACGAAGTGCTCGCCGGCGGCAAGAAAATCTTCTAGGGATCGCTTTCAATGGCGGACAACGAACGCAGTCGCGGTTTGAAGCACTCGGGCGAGCGGCTGGCGGAGTTGCGGAGGTATCTTTGACATCGACGGGAAGCGCGCCCGGCTGACCGTCCTCGATACCGAGATGGCCGATCCTGGCTTCTGGAACAGTCAGGAGAAAGCGCAGGCCACGCTCCAGGAAGCGAAGTCGCTGCGCAACTGGCTCGAGCCTTTTGACGAATTGCACGGCCGCGCCGTCGGCGCTCTCGAGCTCGACGAGCTGCTGGCCGAAGGCTCCGAACCCGAGATGGAGCGCGAGCTTGATGCCGAGGCGGCGCAGCTCCGCGACGACCTCGGCTCTTTCGAGGTGAGATCGCTACTCCGCGGACCCGACGATTTCAGGGACGCACAGCTCGAGATCAGCGCCGGCGCTGGTGGGACCGAAGCGCAGGACTGGGCACAGATGCTGATGCGCATGTATGTGCGGTGGGCCGAGCGGCGCGGTTTCGGGGTTGCCGTGCTCGACGAGAGCGAGGGCGAGGAGGCGGGGATCAAGGGAGCCGTGCTCGAAATCAGCGGTCATTACGCCTATGGATTTCTCCGTCCCGAAACCGGCGTGCACCGCCTCGTCCGTATCTCGCCGTTCGACGCGAATGCCAGACGCCACACCAGCTTCGCATCGGTGTTCGTATATCCCGTCGTCAACGAAGAGATCAACATCGAGATCAACGAGGAGGATCTTCGCATCGACGTCTACCGCGCGTCGGGCGCCGGCGGCCAGCACGTCAACAAGACGAGCTCCGCGGTCCGCATCACCCACATTCCCACGAACACCGTCGTCGCTTCGCAGGCGGAGAGGTCGCAGTTCAAGAACAAGTCTACGGCGATGAAGATGCTCAAGAACAAGCTCTATCAGGCGGAAGTCGAAAAACGCGATGCCCACAAGGCCGAGCTCGACGCGACCAAGTCCGATGTGAGCTTCGGCAGCCCGATCAGGAGCTACGTGTTTCAGCCGTACACGATGGTCAACGACCACCGGACCGAGCTCAAAATTCCGGACGTGCAGAAAGTCATGGACGGCGGTATCGACCCTTTCATCGAGGCCTATCTCAAGCGGGGCGGCTCCACGACGGCGGCCGCTTGAGCGAAGATCTCAACTTCGTGCTTCAGGCGCGGCGGGAAAAACTGGAGGCACTGGCCGCGGCCGGTGTCGTGGCGTACGCCTACTCTTTCGACCGCCAGCACACCGCGGCTAAGGCGCTGACGCTGCTCGGCGATGCGGCGGAGGGCGTGGCGGTGAAGCTGGCCGGTCGCATTGTCGCCTGGCGGTCTCACGGAAAAACGACGTTCGCCCACCTTGCCGATTCGACGGGAAGGCTACAGCTCTACTTCCGGCAGGACCAGCTGGGCGAGGACGCCTACGGTCTGCTCGCGCATTTGGACCTGGGGGACATCGTCGGCGTTCACGGGCCGCTCTTCCGGACGCGCACTGGTGAGGTGACCGTCCGCGTCGACGCGGTCGAGCTTCTCGCAAAATCGCTCCGGCCGTTGCCTTTTGGAAAAGAAGAAGAAGTGAACGGGCAGGTGGTCAGGCATTCGGGATTCGCCGATCCGGAACAGCGGTACAGGCAGCGATACGCCGACCTCGCCGTGCATCCCGAGGTGCGCGCCTTGTTCGTTGCGCGCTCCCGAATGACGCGCGCCATCCGCGCGTTTCTCGATGGACGCGACTTCCTCGAGGTGGAGACGCCGATTCTGCAGCCGCTGTACGGCGGCGCGGCGGCGCGGCCATTTACAACCGTACACAACGCGCTGGACATGCCGCTCTATCTGCGCATTGCCGACGAGCTGTACCTCAAGCGGCTGGTGGTCGGCGGACTCGAGCGCGTCTACGAGATCGGGCACGTTTTCCGGAACGAGGGAATCGACCGGACGCACAATCCGGAATTCACGATGCTCGAGTTCTACCAGGCGTACGCGGATTACACGGACATGATGGATCTGGTCGAGAAGCTCCTCGAGGACGCCGCGGCCGCCGTGCGAACGGTTCCGGAACTGGCGCCTCAAGTGCCGGCGTTCACGCGACCGTTCAGGAGAATCGAATGGGTTCCGTCACTGAATGCCGCCTCCGGAATCGACATCCTCACTGCTGGCGAGCCGGCGCTGCGAGCGTTGGCGGAGCGGGTGGGCGTAGATGCGGTGGCTACCCTCAGTAAGACAAAACTGCTCGATGAGATGTTCCAGGCACTCGTTGAATCAAAGCTGCACGAGCCGACCTTCGTGGTCGATTATCCGGTGGAGCTTTCGCCACTCGCCAAGCCCAAGAGGGGGAATCCGCTGCTCACGGAGAGGTTCGAGCTGTTCGCGAATGGCAAGGAGATGGCAAATGCCTTCAGCGAGCTCAACGATCCCATCGATCAACGGCGCCGGTTCGAGGCACAGGCGCGGGCGCGAGCGGCCGGGGACGAGGAAGCCGGGAGCGTGGACGAGGATTATCTTCGAGCAATGGAGTATGGCATGCCCCCAATGGGCGGAGCTGGAATCGGGATCGACAGGCTCTTCATGTACCTGTCCGGCTCGACGAACATCCGCGACGTGATTCTGTTTCCGACGATGAGGGCGGAGTGACGGAGCTCGAGCTGCAAATTGCGTGGAGGTACCTGCGGAGCCGGCGGGGATCGAAGCTCCTCTCCCTGATCAGCATCATCGCCATCGGCGGCGTGCTGGTCGGCGTCAGTGCGCTCATCGTCATCATCGGTGTGATGAACGGGCTCCAGCACGACCTGCGGGAAAAGATTCTGGTCGGAAGTCCGGACATTCGCGTGCTCAGCTACGGCGAAGGCCTCAGGATCAACGACTGGCCGCAAACTCTCGACAAGGTTCGCAGGCAGCCGGGAGTCGTAGCGGCTGCTCCATTCGTGCTGACCGAAGCGCTCATGACCACCGGCCACGACTACGCCGGCGGTGTCTATGTGGTCGGAATTCTCCCCGCCGGTCGCGGTGTTCCCGACGTCACGACGATCCGGTCGCACGCCATCAGTGGAGACTTCCGCTTCGCCAGCACGGATGGCCAGCGACGCGGCGTCGTCCTCGGCAAGCTCCTCGCTGCCCGCTTCAACAAATGGCCCGGAGATACCATCAATCTTCTGTCGGCCGGCGGAGCGAAGATGAATGCGGTGACGGGCGGGCTCGTTCCGAAGGTCGAGCAATTCGAGGTCACGGGAATCCTCTCGACCGGCATGTATGAGTACGACAACGCCTATGCTTTCATCGCGCTGGACAAGGCGCAGGAGCTGGCCGGTCTCGGCGAGGGCGTGACGGGCATTGAGGTGAAGACCGCTGACCGGTGGCAGGCATCAACCGTCGCGCCTCAGCTCGTCGGAGCGCTTGGCTGGCCGTTTCGAACGGTTGACTGGGAGGAGCAGAATCATTCGCTGTTCCAGGCGCTCAAGCTGGAGAAGCTGGGCATGGGAGTGATCCTTCTTCTCATCGTGCTGGTGGCCGCGTTCAACATTGTCAGCACGCTAACGATGGTGGTGGCCGACAAGACCAAGGAGATCGGAATCCTCAAGGCGATGGGGATGCCGGCCAAATCGATCAGGCGGATTTTCTTCGCGCAGGGCGTGGTGATCGGAGTGGTCGGAACCGTGCTCGGGCTCATCCTCGGCTTTGGAGCGGCCATCGGGCTCGACAAGTACAAGTTCATCAAGCTCGACCCGCAGGTCTATTTCATCGACCACCTCCCGGTTGCTACGCAGCCCGGCGATGTGATCATGATCGTTCTGGCCAGCATCGCCATCGCCGCCATCGCGACTCTCTATCCGTCCATTCAGGCGTCGCGTCTCTTTCCCCTCGAAGCGATCAGGCACGAATGACGACTACGGTCCTCGAGGCGCACGACCTTCACAAGACCTACGTCGGCGGCGATGGGAACATCATTCCCGTCCTCACCGGGATCGACCTCGCGGTGCAGCGGCGCGAAATGGTGGCCATCGTCGGAGCGAGCGGCGCGGGGAAGAGCACGCTGCTTCACGTACTCGGCGCGCTCGACAAGCCGTCGCGCGGGTACGTCGTCATCGGCGGCGAGCCGGTGCACGGCCGGGACGAGACGCAGCTGGGGCTGCTGCGGAACCGCACCGTCGGTTTCGTGTTTCAATTTCATCACCTGCTGCGCGAGTTTTCGGCGCTCGAGAACGTGATGATGCCGCTCCGCATCGGCGGGAAGACGGAGGAGGAAGCGCGAGGACGGGCTTCCGAGCTCCTGGCCCGTGTCGGGTTGAGCGCTCGAATGACGCACCGTCCGGCGGAGCTGTCCGGGGGCGAGCAACAGCGTACGGCTGTCGCCCGCGCCCTGGCGATGGATCCACGGGTCCTTCTCGCCGACGAGCCGTCGGGGAATCTCGACCGTCCGAACGCCGAGATATTGCACCAGTTGTTAACCGAGGTCGTGAATGACCTCGAGATCGGGATGGTCGTCGTAACTCATAACCGGAGTCTCGCCGCGCGCGCGAACAGGGTGCTGCTGCTCGAGGGCGGCCGGTTGACGCAGACGGCGGTTGACGAGGTGGTCGTATAGATGGTGTGTGATCTGTGCAAGGAAGGAGAGGCGGTGATTCAGCTCACCGAGATACAGGGGAGCGGGGTCAGGCAGCTGCATCTGTGCGAGAAATGCGCGGCGGAGCGCGGGGTCGAGACAACTATCAACGCCGCCAAGCCGCAGATCAACAATTTCCTGCAGACGATTCACGAGCAGATGCCCGGCGCCAAGGGCGAAGCGGTGCACTGCCAGTTCTGCTCCGGCACTCTCGCCGACTTCCGCGCCACCGGCCGTCTTGGCTGCGCCCATTGCTACGACACTTTCGAGGCGAGCCTTCGCGATCTCCTCCGCCGCGTGCACGGAAATTCGCGGCATATCGGACGCCGGTACGTGGCACCATTGCCTTCCGAGCTCCCGCACGTTTCCAGCGCGACAGAGCTTCGGGACAGGCTCAAGCGAGCGGTCGAGGCCGAGCAGTTCGAGCTGGCGGCGGACCTTCGCGACAAGCTGCGCGGGATCGAGTGATGCTCGATCTCTCACTGCTCCCCGACGGTGGGGCTGGCTGGCTCGACGCATCGGGCGAGCATGCGGACATCGTCATCTCCACGCGCATCCGTCTGGCGCGGAACCTCGAGGGCTACGCGTTCACGCCACGCGCGCGTGACGGCGAGCGGCTGCGGATTCTGACCCAGGTGCGCGAAGCGTTCGCCGGCCTGCGCTCGATTGACGACGGTGTCATGGTCCGCGTTGACGAGCTTCCACCGGAAGACCGGCTGTTGCTGCACGAGCGGCATCTGGTGAGCAAAGAGCTGGCGGGCCTCAACGAGCAGCCCGTGCGCACCGGCGCGGCAGTGTACCTGTCGCGCGGGGTCGGCATCATGGTGAACGAGGAAGACCACCTCCGCCTTCAGGCACTTCACTCCGGGTTCCACGTAGCCGATGCCTTCGGGGTGGTGGAGCGCCTCGACCTGGAGCTCGGCAATCTGGTTCCCTATGCCTTCCACCAGGAATTCGGCTACCTCACTGCGTGTCCCACCAATGTGGGAACGGGCCTCCGCGCCTCGGTGCTGATCCACCTCCCCGGACTCGTATTGACAAAGGAGATCAGCAAGGTCCTGGCAGGACTCCAGCAGGTGGGCCTTACCTACCGCGGTATGTACGGGGAAGGGAGCGAGGTAGTGGGAAATTTCTTCCAGATTTCCAACCAGACCACCCTCGGCCGGTCCGAAGGTGAGTTACTCGATTACCTCGTGCGCGTCGTTAGACATGTAATCGAGCGCGAAGAAGAAGCGCGGCGCGTCCTGCTGCGCGATGCGGGTTATATTATGGAAGACAAGTTGTGGCGGGCATTCGGTACGCTCCGCTATGCACGCAGCTTGAGCTTCGACGAAGCGATGAACTATCTGAGCGGCGTGCGACTGGCTGTCGGTTTGAAACTGATAAGCGGTCTCAGTGTATATACCCTCAACAAGCTCCTGGTTTTTAGTCAGTTGGCGCACCTCGGGCATTCCGAGGGAAGAGCGCTGACGGAAGGCGAAGCGAATGTCGCGCGCGCTCGATACGTGCGGGAAACGTTAGCTGCTGAGGCTGTATAAGAGGTTAGCGGACAAAGACGCGCGGCACAGTCACCTGACGGTTGCCACTGTGCCCACACGCAAACCGCACTGAGGATAGCAGAGATGAACGGTTACAACTTCACGGAGCGAGTTCGAAAGGTTCTGGCCATGGCGCGTGAGGAGGCGGCACGCCTCCACCACGAATACGTCGGCACGGAGCACATACTGCTCGGCCTCATTCGCGAAGGCGAAGGAGTCGCCGCCGCGGTCCTGCAAAACCTGAGCGTCGACCTCGACGAGATTCAGCAGAAGATCGAGGAGACAGTGAAGAAGGGGAAGGCAGCCGCGGCGACTGGACCTGATCTCCCCTACACATCCCGGGCGAAGAAAGTCCTGGAGCTGGCGATGGGCGAAGCGCGTGATCTGAGTCACGGCTATGTCGGCACCGAGCATCTGCTGCTCGGTCTCCTCCGCGAAGAAAAGGGAATTGCCGCGCAGGTTCTCACCGATGCGGGCGTGAACCTCGACGCCGCCAAGGCGGAGACGCTTCGGCTCCTGGGCACGGAGATGCCTCAGGGCGGTACTTCGGCTGGCCAGCCGGGCACCGCCGGCGCGACGCCGACGCAGACGGGTAAGGGCGAAAAGAAGTCCAAGACTCCCGCCCTCGACCATTTCTGCCGCGACCTGACGCAGCTCGCCGGCGACAACCAGCTCGACCCGACCATCGGACGCGCCAAGGAAATCGAGCGCGTGATGGAGATACTTACGCGCCGGAAGAAGAACAACCCCGTTCTCATCGGTGAGCCAGGCGTCGGGAAGACCGCCATCGTAGAAGGCCTCGCCCAACTGATCGCCAACGGAGAATGCCCGGATTCGCTGCGCGACAACCGCGTTCTGTCGCTCGACATGGCCGCTGTTATCGCCGGCACCAAATATCGCGGTCAGTTCGAGGAGCGCCTCAAGGCGGTGATGAACGAGATCGCCCAGAACAAGAACATCATTCTCTTCATCGACGAGCTGCACACGCTCGTCGGAGCGGGGGCTGCCGAAGGCGCGATCGACGCCAGCAACATGCTCAAGCCGGCGCTCGCGCGCGGTGAGCTGCAATGCGTCGGAGCATCGACTCTTAACGAGTACCGCAAGTACATCGAGAAGGATGGCGCCCTCGAGCGTCGCTTCCAGACAGTGATCGTCGAGCCGCCCTCGGTGGACGAGACGATCGAGATCCTGAAGGGACTCCGCAAGAAGTACGAGGAGCACCACAAGGTCACGATCCCTGATGCGACGCTGGAATCGGCGGCAAAGTTGTCGGAGCGCTACATCACCGACAGATTTCTCCCCGACAAGGCTATCGACGTGATCGACGAGGCCGGCGCCCGCGCGCGTCTCGCAACGCAGTCCCCCCCGCCGGCGGTTGC
>JANMTG010000143.1:0-2839 GCA_031390205.1 Gemmatimonadota bacterium | reverse complement strand
TCGAACGATGAACGCGAACACGTGCTACTTCTGGATTGTCACATCGGTCCAGCGCTGGCCGCTGAAGACGGCGGGAACGGTGAAGCCCTTGATCCAGGGCTGCACGGCGTACAGGTCCTTGTAGAAGAAGAGAAAGAGCATCGGCGCATCGTTGAAGGCGATCTGATCGGCCTGGGTGTATAGAGCATTGCGCTTCGCTTCGTCCTGCTCGCGGTGCGCGTCATCCACCAACCTGTCGAACTGCGAGTTGCCGTAGAACGACACGTTGCCGCCGACTCCCTTGTTCCTGGTGTGCAGGAGCGGGAAGAGAAAGTTCTCCGCGTCGGGGTAATCCGCCCACCATTCCTTGAGCGCGAGATCCGTCTCGCCCTTTCGCGCCGCCTCTCGCATGGATGACGCATCGCGCGCGACCAGCTTCACCCGAATGCCGGCCTGGGCGAGGTTGGCCTGAATTGTCTGCGCGATTCTGGGCGACGCATCGGTGTTGGATGTCCAAAGATCGAGGTCGATCCCGTTCGGGAAGCCGGCCTGCGTGAGGAGCTGCTTCGCCTTTGCGACGTCGAAGGCGTAGCCCTTTCGCATCGTGTCGGCACCGCCCAAAGTTGGCGGAATCACCCCCGCGGCGACGCGGCCGCGGCCGCCCAGCACCTGCTGGAGCATCGTCGGAACATCGACGGCGTGGTTGAGCGCCTGCCTCACGCGCGCATCCTTGAGCGGCCCGCGCGTGACGTTGATCGCGACGTACCAGAAGCGGAGTGCCGCTGCTGATTGCAGCATCGACTTCTTCTCGGCGTCCTGCTCCCAGGTGCGCGTTTCCTGCTCGTTGACGTTGAGAACATCGACGTTTCCGGATTCAAATTCGGCCGTGGCCGTGCTCCGCTCCGGAATGATGCGCGCAATCAGCGAATCGGCCTTGGGAGCGCCATCGAAGTAGTCGGGATTGCTGGCGAACTTGAGGTAATCGTCGTGGCGCCACTCGACGAACTTCCACGGCCCGGTTCCGATGGGCTTCTGGCCGAAATCCGTTCCCGGATTCTCGGGGACGATGGAAGCGACGGGCATAGCGAGCAGCTTTGGGAAAATCGCCAAAGGCTCCTTGAGGGTGATGACGACCGTCGAGTCGTTCGAGCTTGAAAGTCCCGCAATGCTCGTGGCCTTTCCCGCGGCGTAATCCTCCGCGCCCCTGATAGGATAGAGCGGCCAGCCGCGGCCGCCCTTCGTTGCCGGGTCGAGAACGCGCTGGAAAGTGGCGATGACGTTCTTCGCCGCGAAGGGCCGACCGTCGTGAAACTTGACGCCGTTCCGCAGGTGGAACGTGTAGGTTAGGCCGTCGGGACTGATGTCCCAGGACGTCGCGAGCCCGGGGACTATCCGCGCGTCGGGAGTGAATCGCGTGAGACCGTCGAACAGATAGGCGACCGCGCGCCCGGTTGGAACATCGGTGGAGAGCGCGGGGTCCATTGATCGCGGATCGTAGGTGTCGCGCGAATCGATGATCGTATTGCGAATCGGGAATGATTTGCCCTCGCCGCAGGCAAGAATCGCGGGTGTTACGAGGAGAAGAAGTCGCCGCATACGAGTGTTGAGCCGGTTGACATGAAGGGGCAAACTACGAGAACTTTCGCGCATCCCCGGGTAGAGGCCTCATCGTGAGCGCAGAATACTATTATCGCCGCCAGCTTGGGGCCAAGGACCTGCTGCCAGCCGTCAGCGTGGGCGTCGCCATTGGTTTGGCCGGCTTCTACCTTGTGCAACTCTTAATCCAGCGGACACCGCTCGTTCCGCCGGGCGAGTTCGCGCGGGCGCCCGCCGATCCGCCGAAGCGGATGCTGGGGGACAGGAGCGAGCCGGAGACGCAAACACACTCCGGTCGCGAGCTGCCACCGGGCCAGCCGCCAGCCAGCCGCGCGCTGAAAGGGTGAAGCAGAAGAGCCGAGTCCGGCTCGGGGTCGCCGCCGCACTCGCGTTTCTCGGAACTCTCGCTGGAGCAAGCACCGCTCGCGCGCAGGACATCAGCTGCGAGCGGGGCGACCAGGAGGTCTTCGGCCTGGAGTTCGAGGGAAACACCACTTTTTCTGATGCCGAGCTGGCGAAAACGATAGTCAACACCCCATCAGCCTGGGCGCGCCGTTACCTCCACCTTCCTTTCACTGTCAAACATTGTCTGGACAGGAACGAGCTGCCGAACGACCGGGCCCGGCTGGTAATCTTTTACCGCCGTCGGGGGTATCCCAGAGCGACGGTTGATACCGTAGTGAAGGAGCTGGTTCCGGGCGCGGTGGAGCTCAGGTTCAAGATCAACGAAGGACCGCCGATCATCACCCGGTCGTTCGTGGTGCGCGGACTCGAGTCGGTGCCGGAGAAGGAGCGGATCGTCCGCAATCTGCCGGTCCGCGAAGGGGACAGATTCGACCGATTCTCGCTCGACGCCGCCGCCGATTCGATTCGTGAGCGCCTGAACAACAACGGGTATCCGCGCGCGGAAGCCGCCAACAGCTTCACCGTGAGCGACAGCTTGCTGCTGGCGTGGGATACGCTCACGGCCACGCCAGGACCGAGAACGAGGATTGGAGCAATCAGAATCGAGGTGACGCCCTTGGCGGGCAAGGACCAGCAGATACCGTCCCGGACCGTGCGCCGCATCATGGGCCTCGATTCAGGAAGGCTGTTCCGCGAGAGCGAGATCCTCGATGCGCAACGCGCGCTGTACCAGACCGAGGCGTATCAGCACGTGTCAATCGCGCCCGACTCCGCTTCAAGTCCCGACGACTCGCTGGTGACGCTTACCGCGAATCTCGCCGAAGCCGCCATGCACGCTGCACGTGTAGGCGTCGGTTAC
>JANMTG010000029.1:0-4987 GCA_031390205.1 Gemmatimonadota bacterium | reverse complement strand
CCGCGTCCGGGTTGACGACTTCATGAAGATCATCGCCAGGGATTTCCCCGCCAGCGGCTTCCGGTTGTACTTCCCGCTCCGCATCGATTCCGCCAGCGCGAACAGCTTTTCGATCTCGCCGGCAGAAAAGTCGGGGATCTGGAGGAGGTCCCGGTGCGTGCGTTCGGACGTTTGAGGCATTGGCGTGGCGCGGTCCGTGAAGGAGATTAGAGCTCGCGGCGAAATATACCGTCCGATCCTGAACGCTCACCGCTGCCCCCCTCCCGGAGGACCATGTCTCGTAGCTCCGTTCGCCTCACCCTCGCTGCCCTGATTTTTTCAGGCTGCGGCTCCGATTCAACCGGACCCGTGGATCGGCCCCTTCCTCCGGGGCTCACCCTGGCGCTCCAGCCATTCGTCACGAGCGGACTTTCCAGTCCCGTGTTCCTGGCGCAGCCACTCAACGATGGCCGCATCTTCGTCGTCGAGCAGGCGGGAAGAATCAGAGTCGTCCGCGCCGGCGTTCTGCAAGCGACTCCGTTCCTCGACATCAGCACCAGAGTCGTGAGCGGGGGTGAGCGCGGCCTCTTGAGCGTCGCCTTTCATCCCCAGTACGCGACAAACAGGTTCTTCTACGTCTACTTCACCGGAGCCAACGGCGAGATCCGCATCGAGCGCTTCACCGCTACCGCCAACGCTGAAGTCGCCGATCCCACGACATCCAGGCTCATCATCTCGGTCGCGCACCCCGTGGCGAATCACAACGGCGGCCTGGTCGCGTTCGGACCCGATGGAATGCTGTGGGCCGCGTTGGGCGACGGCGGCGGAGGAGGTGATCCCGATCGCAACGGGCAGAACTTCAACGCCCTGCTCGGATCCATGCTGCGCCTCGATGTAAACGGCGGCGATCCTTACGCCGTGCCGGCCAACAATCCGTTCGTGGGACAGGCCGGCAGGCGGGGGGAAATCTGGGCCAAGGGGCTCCGTAATCCGTGGCGCTTCGCCTTCGATGCCCCCACTGGGCTGCTCTACATCGCGGATGTCGGACAAAATGCGCGCGAAGAGGTGAACGCCGATGCATACAGCACCGGCGGCGCCAACTACGGATGGAACATCATGGAAGGCCTCATCTGCTACAATGCGACGACGTGCAATCAGACGGGGCTCGTGCTGCCGGTGCTCGACTACCCGCACGGGACCGGCGACTGCTCCGTCACCGGCGGCTACGTCTACCGCGGGTCAGCCATCGAAGGATTACAGGGGCATTATTTGTATTCCGATTATTGCAGCGGCTGGCTTAAGAGCTTCCGCTATTCGGCGGGCGTCGCGGTAGATAGAAAGGACTGGGGGATTACCCGCGTCGGTACCGTCCCCTCGTTCGGGGTGGATATCGCGGGCGAGGTCTATATGATAGGAGGGTCGGGCATTTACAGGATCGTGGCGGGAGGCTGACGCGCCACGCGTCCACCACCAGCGAGAAAATGGCAAATCCACCGGTCGATCCAGCTCTCGAAGACCTGTCGCGCGATCTGGTGAAGTCGCTCGTCGCCTCCGGCAATTCCTACAGCTCGGGAGTGCCCCCGGCGGTCCAGCACAGCCTGACCGTGCTCTGCACGACGGCCCACCAGCGGGGGCTTCCGCCTGAAGCTGTGCTCGCGCTCGTCAAGAGAACATGGAAATCGTATGTTGCCGATGTGGATGGTTTCGGCGCGCGGGAGATGTGGTACAACGACCTGATCTCGCGGTGCATCCACGATTTCTACCGTACGGCGGGAAAGTAAAGGGCTTTCCTCGAGCGCTGCGCGACAAGACGTTGCCAACGCGTTGTGCGTTTACGTGAAGAACCTTTCCCCCCAGTGGCCCGTAGACTCCCGCCTCCTTCCCCCTTCGCGATCCCACTAATCAATTACCGGCAAGTCCTTCAACGAAAACGTCTGGCAACTGATCCACCTATGCGAACCGCTTTCCATCTCCTTGCCGCCCTGTCGCTGACCGCGATCCCCCCCGTCGCCCTCTACGCCCAACAGCCCGCGGGCACCGGCGACAAAGACAAATGGGACGTCAACAAGAGCTTGGGCTTCGACCGCACACTCGACCTCCAGACCAGCGAAGGGACGTGGATGAGCGTGGACGTGAGCCCGGATGGACGTTGGATCGCCTTTGACCTGCTCGGCGATATCTACAGGATTCCCATTCAGGGTGGAAACGCTGAGAGACTGACCAGCGGCGCCGCCTGGGACCACCTCCCGCGCTGGAGCCCCAGTGGCAACGCCATCGCGTTCGTCAGCGACCGGGACGGCGCCGACAACATCTGGGCGATCGCGCCTAACGGCGCCAACGCGCGCGCCATCACGAAGGAAAAGGAAACGCTCCCGACGAATCCGAGCTGGAGCCCCGACGGCGACTACATCGTCGTCAAGCGACACGTCACCGACACCCGATCGTTAGGCGGCGGCGAGATCTGGCTCTATCACGTATTGGGCGGAAAGGGCGCGACGCTGGTCGCTCGGGAGGGATTCACGAGCGACAAGAACGAGCCCGCATTCTCCCACGACGGACGCTACGTCTACTTCGACCAGGCGGGCGCCTTCGATTACAACAGGAACGTCCACGCCGGAATCTTTCAGATCTCGCGGTACGACAGGGAGACAGGCGTGACGACTCCCATTACGCGAGCTGAAGGTGGCGCCGTGCGTCCGACGCCGTCGCCCGACGGGAAGTGGCTCGCCTTCGTCCGACGGATTGGACTCAGGACGGTGCTGATGCTGCGCAATCTCGAGGCGGGGGGCGAGCGCGTTCTGTTCGACGGGCTCGACCACGACCAGATGGAATCGTGGACGCTGCACGGCGCGTTTCCGGGATTCGACTGGACTCCCGACTCGAAGCGCATCGTGATTGCCTACGGCGGAAAGATCCACTCGCTCGATGCGTCGAGCGGCCAGGCCACCGACATCCCATTCACCGCGCGCGTGCAGGTGCCGTTGTCCCGAACAGTCCATTTTCCACAGTCGCTCGAGACGGGCGACACTTTCCCCGCGCGGGTGATTCGCTGGCCCACCATCTCTCCCGACGGACGAACGCTGTTGTTCCAGGCGGTCGGACGCGCCTGGAGCATGTCGCTCCCCAACGGCCAGCCACGCCGAGTGACGGAGGGCGAGCGCCTCGAGTACGCTCCCGCGTTTTCCTCCGATGGGCGCTGGATTGCGTTCACCACGTGGAGCGACAGCCTGGGCGGGGCGGTATGGAAGGTTCCCTTCCGCGCCGGCGGCCGCGCCGCTCCCACTCGCCTCACCACGCACGCGGATCAGTACGCCAATCCGGCGTGGAGCCCCGATGGGCGGCGGATTGCGTTCGTCGAGGGAAGCGACGAGGTGAATCGCGGCGCCGACCTGAGCGGCGAGTTCTACCTTCGCCTGCGCTGGGTGAGCGCGGACGGCGGCGCGGTGCAAGACATCTCCACCACGGCCAACCGCGGGGCGAACCGCCGAATGCCGCGGCTGTCATGGGCCCATGACGGGCGGGGCGATCGAATTCTCTTTCAGGCGACGAAGGGGGACACGACTTTCCTCACGAGCATCAGGCTCGATGGCACCGACGAGCGGCAGCTCGCGCGCAACGACGTGGCCGATGAAATGGTGGCGAGCCCCGATGGGCGTTACATCGCGTTCAAGGAGCTGCACAACATGTACGTCGCTCCACTCCCGATGGTGAGCGACAAGGCCGTAGCCATCACATCGAAGAGCTCGCCCACTCCCGTGAAGCAGTTGAGCCGGTGGGGAGGCGATTGGATCGCGTGGACGGGTGGGTCGAGCGCGGTGAGCTGGAGTCTTGGACCGACCGTGTATCGCCAGAGCATCGATTCGATCTTCGCCGAGGAGCGGCGCGCCGAGACGGCGAAGCCTGATTCGGCGAAGGTGGCGGACAGCGTCGCGAAGGCGCGAGCCGACACCGGTGCCGCCGCTCGCGCCAAGCCCAATGCGGTGGTGAAGGGAGACGAGTTCCAGGTGAATCTCACCATTCCCCGCGTCGCGGCGCGCGGGGTCGTCGCGCTCACTGGCGCGCGCATCGTCACGATGAAGGGCGACGAAGTCATTGAGAACGGCACGGTGGTGATCGAGAACGACCGCATCCGCGCCGTCGGGCAATCGGGCCAGGTGAGTATCCCCGCGGGCGCGCGCACCATCGACGTCACCGGCAAGACGATCGTCCCCGGATTGATCGACGTTCACGCCCACATGGGGTACATCGCGCTCGACATCAACCCCGAGCGCCCGGTCGAGTACTACGCCAATCTCGCCTACGGCGTGACGACGACACACGATCCGAGCGCGTCAACGCAGCTCGTCTTCAGCAACAAGGAGCTGGTTGATGCCGGTGAAGTGCTTGGGCCGCGAATTCTTTCGACGGGTTTCATTCTCTATGGCGCGAGGAGCACAGAGCGCGCGTACATCAACAATCTGGAGGAGGCACGCGGCCACCTGCGCCGCATCAAGGCGCTGGGCGGCTTCAGCGTAAAGAGCTACAACCAGCTCCGCCGCGACGCTCGGCAATGGATCATCCAGGCCGCGCGCGAAGAACGGATGCACGTGTACCCCGAGGGTGGCTCGACGCTGGCAATGAACGGATCGATGGTCGTTGACGGTCACACCGGCATCGAGCACGCGCTCCCGGTGGCCGAGCTTCGCCAGGATTGGCTGAGGCTCATGGGCGAGGGCGGGACCGGCTACACTCCGACCCTGATCGTGGGCTACGGCGGCATCTGGGGAGAGAATTACTGGTATCAGGTGTCCGACGTGTTCAGGGACGAGAGGCTGCTTCGCTTCACCCCGCGGGGCGCTCTTGACGCGCGGGCGCGCCGCCGCATGCTGGTGCCCGAGGAGGAGTTTTATCACTTCGAGCTGGCGAAGACCGCCAAGCGCATTGTCGATGCGGGTGGAAAGGTCCAGCTCGGCGCGCACGGACAACTGCAGGGACTGGGCGCGCACTGGGAGCTCTGGATGCTGCAGCA
>JANMTG010000005.1:0-4047 GCA_031390205.1 Gemmatimonadota bacterium | reverse complement strand
TGCGTCCAGTACTACGTGGACGAGATGCGCTGGCAGTCGGCGATGCCGGGTGACATCAACACCTTCGTGAGTGGTCACGAGGTCGTCGGCGTCGAGGTCTACCAGGGAGCCTCTGTGCCAGCGCAGTACGGAGGCGGGATGGGAAATTGCACTACGATCGTGCTCTGGACGAGGATGCGCATTCGCGACTGAAAAACCTCGCCCTGCACTCTTGACTCGGAGGCGAAAATGCAGCTCCCGCCCGAATCGTCGGCCCTCAGGATCCTGCTTCTCACGCTGGTTTTCGCCGGCTGCTCGTCCGCGCTCCTTGGGCGGAGTCCGGTGGCCTCGGCAACTGCGGCACTCTCCGCTCCCAACGGGTCGGCGGTGGGAACGGCGCAACTGCGGCAGGCTCGGGGCGGTCTGGTCACAGTCGATGTCACTCTGTCGTCCCTTACGCCAGGCGCGCATGGAATCCATCTCCACGCGGTCGGAAGGTGTGAAGGTGCAACCGCGTTCTCTACCGCGGGCGCGCACTACAACCCGCTCAACAAGGAGCACGGATTGGAGCGACCGGGTGGGCCGCACGCGGGAGATGCGCCGAATCTGGTAGCGGGCGCTGATGGCAGTGCCACCCTGTCGTTCACTACCGAGCGGGTGACGCTCACGACCGGTGTGACGTCGCTGTTCGACACGGATGGGTCTGCGCTCGTCGTCCACGCGGCACCAGATGATCAGGTCTCGCAGCCGTCCGGAAACAGTGGCGCCCGCGTGGCGTGCGGAGTGCTCCGCTTCACGCCATAAGGTCAATCGCGAGAGCGCGTGAGGCTGGCCGCGCGCGCTTCTGCTCGTACAGCGCTGAGTCGGCCTCGGCGAGGAGGTCGGCCAGCGCCGCCCCTTCGGCCCTGGAGCGGATAGCTCCGACGCTCAACGAAAGCTTGTGGGCGCTCTCAGTCTCAGCGTTGTGTCTGTCAACCCGCGCCTTGATGCGCCCGCAAATGAGCTCCGCCGTCTGATCGGAGTCCACCGTGAGAAGAGCGACAAACTCGTCGCCGCCGAGCCGGGCTATGATGTCTGCCTCCCGGCAGGACTCCTTCAAAATGCGGGCGGTGTCGATCAACGCCCGATCCCCGGCCAGGTGTCCCCAGGTGTCGTTGATGTTCTTGAGGTGATCGACGTCGACGAATATCATGAGGACGTCCCCGTACATGCGGGTCGCCTGTTTGAGCGCCTGCTCCGAGAGTGTGACGAACGCGCGCCGGTTGGGCAGCCCCGTCAGCTCGTCGTAGAGGACCAGCGCCAGCAGATCTTTCTCGGCCTGCTTCTGCATCGAGATGTCATGGTACATCGCGTACACCTTGCCCGGCTCGTTGCCGACACGGAACGGCGTCGCTGCGACCGCGACGGAGATCTGACGACCATCCTTGTGACAACGGATTGATTCTGCCCTGACGTTCTCGCCCGCGGACACCCGCGCTGCGAGATTCTCGCTTTCTTCGACCCATTCCCCGGGGACGATCAGGGCATTTATGCTCTGTCCCACCGCTTCAGCGGCGGTATATCCGAACAGCCTGGTGAACTCCCCGTTGATGCGGGTTATGTGGTCGTTGTCGTCGAGTATGGCGATCGCTTCCGGGGCGTTCTCGAACAGGGCGGCAAAGTACACGTTCTGGGTCTGGAGGGCCTGGTAGAGAGTTTTCCGGTCGGTAATGTCGATGGCGATGCCGACCGTGCCGGATATGCGTTCGTCAGCACCTCGTAAGGGCTCGACGCGCGTCTCGAACGACCGGCCGCGCCAGTCGGTCTCGTAGCGTACCAGCTCACCCTCGAGCGCCCGCAAGTGTGCCGCGAGTGGCGTAACGGTCGGGTCGCGGGTCTTCAGGATTTCGTAGAGCGTCATCCCAACCTGCTCGTTGGCACTCCTCCCAATGAGGTGGAGCCCTGCGCCCTGCGAAAACGTGACGTTGAGCTGGGCATCGGTAGACCAAAGGTTCACCGGGACCGACTCGAGCATGAAGCTCAGACGTCTCTCGGTGTCGGAGCCGTCGGGCTGGGCACCCTGAATCGGCGCCGTCTGGCGCGACCGGAATCCCCTGAGCAGGCGCGCGAAGAGGCTGCCGATCGGCTTGGCGGGGCGGGACACCGCGGAAAGAGAGCTCAAGATGCCTCTCATTTTCTCACCAATCCCTTCTGGCCGCAATGTTTTTCGCCGCGACCGGGCCCATCTGCGACCCCGCCAAACTCTCAATAACGCCGATTCCGCGGGTAGGTCACCTTGTAGACGGACCCGCCGGCATCGTCCGTGATGTAGAGGGCTCCGTCCGGACTTTCGGCCAATCCAACCGGCCGGCGAACGCCGGGTCCCGAGGTGACACGGGCATTCCCCGGAGGCATCGCCATGAATCCATCGGCGAATGTGGTGAACGTGCCGGTCGGCCGGTTCCCCCGGAACGGCGCGAAAACCACCCGGAATCCGGCCTGGGGCAGGGGTGCCCGGTTCCACGACCCGTGGAATGCGATAAAGGCTCCGCCCCGGTACTTGGACGGAAACGTCGTCGCCGTATAGAACGCCATGCCGTTCGGAGCCCAGTGTGCGGGGAACGCCATCAACGCCGGGGTCTTGGTCGAGCACTGACCAACCGTCCGCTTGTCACCGCCGTACTCGGGCCCCAGTACGAGCGCGCGGGTAACCATGTCGTAATAACAGTACGGCCAGCCGTAATCCGCGCCCCGACTCAGACGGATCATGACTTCGCCGGGGTTCTCCGCGTTTTCCTGCGCCGTGTACAGGCCGGGCCAGTTATCGTGGAGCTGGTCGCGCCCATGCACGGTGGCGTACAGGTAACCGTCGAACGGATTGCGGGTGAGCGCCACTGCGTTGCGGATTCCGGTCGCGAATCGCCGCCCGTCAATAACCCGCTGACGCAGGCGGTTTGCGTCGAACTCCCAGATTCCGGCGCGCGCGTCGAGCTCAGCGCATGGATCAGTTCCGCGCGATTGGAGCTGGCGATCAAGCTCCTGGCAGGCGTTGGTGCCCGAGCCGATGTTCAGGTACAGCGTTCGCCCGACGAGGACGAAGTTGTGCGATCGGTGTCCGGTCGTCGGCAGGTCAGTGACGATTGTATCGGCGGGACCGACAGCGGTGAGCGAACCGGACGGGATCCGGTACCTCACGATCGAATTCCCGGCTGTGGCGTAGAGTGAAGTTCCCTGAAGGGCGATACCTGTCCCGCCGCCCACTCCAAATCGGCGCGAGCTGTCCGCCTTGCCATCCCGGTCCGTGTCGCGCAGGGCCAGAATGCTCCCCGATTCCGCCCGGCCGGCGGCCGCCGCGAGCCGCGTCGCGGGTCCGGAGGCCTGGGTATTGACGAAGACATCGCCGTTCGGGGCGACGACGATATGCCTCGCACCGGTGGCGCTGTGGGCGAAAACCGTCGCGCAGAACCCGGCTGGGAGCTGGAGGCCGGCGGTATCGCACGGTCGCTGTTGCGCGCCAACCGCCACGCGACCGAGCTGTGCATCGGCAGAGGAGGCCACGCAGACCATCAGAAGCAGGGCATTCTTCATCATCATGCGCTCACTCGTTAGGATGAACCGAAAAAAAAGGACCGACCACAGGGCCGGTCCTTTCTCATTGCGGGCATTTTCGCCCGGTTACTCGAGGCTTGCTACCTGCTACCGCACGCGGTTAGGACGCGGCCCCGATCGGCGGGCATGTAGATCGCGAGCGCGCTCGTCTTTTGTGTCGCCGAGCGCGTGCCGATCGCTTCGCCAAGGACCTTGATGGCCGTCTTTGACTGCTCGACGGGATTGACGATTACGGCGTTGGCGCCGACTTTCGCCGCGCCGTTTCGAATCTGCGTCTGCAGCTGATTGTCGGTGGTCCACACCGAGTTGCCTTCGGCCTCGATCCAGGCGAGCTCATAGTAATCGTACGGAACTTCCGAGCGGCTGTTGTAGACCGCGATCGCGGCCGCGCACGTGGGCGAGCGCTCAACCGATGGATTTACATCGGTGGTCGTCTTCCTGACGCCGGCGCAGGCGGCCGTGACCGACAGCGCACAGGCG
>JANMTG010000300.1:0-1749 GCA_031390205.1 Gemmatimonadota bacterium | reverse complement strand
CCGCATCCGCGGTAACGAACCGGGATCGTCTACACGAATGACCTTCGTGATACGGATGTCGGCCGTCCCACGCGTCCAGTCGATCCCATGGATTCGGAGAGCCAGGATGTTCAACGCATCTCTCTCGGAGCCGATAACACTCAGATAGGCCTTTCTCCCGTTCGGCGTGACTATGGTATGGAGAGGGGCGCCGCCCGGCCATTTCGGATCTTTCGTGAGATCCACGGTGATCATTCGATCCTCATCGAGGTCGAACAGATAAAGCACCGGCCTGGCCATGTCGGTGCCAAGCATGTACGCGGTCGAAAAAAGGCGGGCAGCTCTCTGCTGCGTCGCGCACACCGATCCGGTGATCGCGAGCAGGGCGAGTGCGAGCAGAGAACTCTGAAGGACTTTCCGCATCACTCACCTGCTCTTTAAGTGTGGAGTAGATCTGGCGGTCCAGCTATGCGCACTTTCGACAGAACTTCGACACCGCCGTGGCCCGGGGATTTCAACAGAACGTGTGTGGCCCAATCGGATCCGGGTGCCCACCAAGCATACCTCTCCCAAGGAGCTACCGGCAAGAGGACGATGCCGCGCATGGGATGGACCTGTACGCCCCGGCGATCGAGTTGCGGGAGGAGCTGACCTTGCAGGTCGAGCTGCGCATTGAGGAGGAGATCACCAAGACGTTGCACCTGGTAGGCGGGACTGTACACGCGCCTGGGGTACACGCTGGCGGAGGACGCGGAGCTGGAGGAGATGCTCAAGGCGCTCGATCCTGCGGCGATCGAGCGTGATCTCACGGCTCAGCTCGAGGACGCGGATATCGAAGCGGAGATTCAGGCGATGAGTGATGCATTGCGTCTGGCGCCTCTCAACCCGATTCCTCGTTCTGCGAGCGCAGCAATCACGCCGCGTCGATCCGATCGCTGAAAACACTCGCCGTTTCCGTTGCGCCAGCTCAGCGCCGCTCGTCCTATTCCTGAGTAGAAGCCTCACGCGCAGCACGCCTGAGGCCCCAAGACCTATACGGGCGCCGCCGCTACTCGGCCGCCTCACAATACGGAGATCCTAGATGCACAGCTTCAAATCCATTCTCGCAGGCACTGCTCTCATCGCGGCGACCGCTTGCGGCGGAGACAGCACTGGTCCGGCAGCCACGCGGAACAGCCCCGGCACGGGCAGCGCAACCCTGTTCGTATCGGCAGACATCGATGCCAGCAACGTCACCGGCGGCTTCAGCACCGACTACGACGTTTCGCTCCGTGACGCACTCGGCAATCCGGTTTCCGGAGCCACCGTAACGATTTCGAACTCCTCGCTCGGGACCCTGACTTTGCCCGAGACGGTTGCCGGATCAGGAAACTATTTCAACACGAGACTCAACTTCCCCGCGGGCGATTTCCGTCTTGACGTGACGCGTGGCGCCGACAACGTGAGAGGGGTCATTCTCGGCGGGCCCGGTGTCCATACCATTACCGCTCCAGCTAACGGCTCGGTCGCGACCGCGAATCAGCCAATGGCGGTGAGGTGGAGCGTCCCGTCGCAGGCTAAGGCAACCGAAGTCGAGACGAGAGATTTTGGTCCGATCGCGATAACGGATGCGGGGTCATACACGATCGCCGGGGCGAACAACCCGATTCGAAACGATCAGCGCGTTCGCGTGCGCCGCTACAATGAAGTCGATATTGTTGGCGGGCGTCCAGGGTCACGGCTGCGCGTGACGGTCGAGAACACAGCCGAACCGATCAACGTCCAGTAAAC
>JANMTG010000277.1:0-16850 GCA_031390205.1 Gemmatimonadota bacterium | reverse complement strand
CTCGTGCCAGCGGCGCGGTACCGCATGGATCCACCTGCTGCTTGACGGCGCGCTGAAATGAGTCGCGCGAGAAATCGGTGAGCGCTTCCCGCGCGGTCGGGCCGTGAAACGTGACGAGCCTGCACCGCCGTTGCACCGCTGCGTGCAGGGCGGTCACATCGGAGTATCCCATGATGACTTTCGGCGTCCGGGAGAGCACCTCGTAGTCGACGGACTCGAGGATTCGCATCAATCCGTAGCCTCCGCGCAGGCACCAGATGCCGTCAATCTTCGGATCGCGAAGCGCACGGTTCAGGTCATTGAGCCTGTCGCGGTCGTGGCCGGCGAGATATCCCAGACGCTCGGTGGCGTGGGCGCCAACGATTGGTTCCCAGCCGAGTGTGCGCGCGTTTTCCTGAGCGCGCGGCAGCTCGTCGGGTTTTTGCAGCGGACCGGCAGGGGCAATCAGTGCGACGCGCGCGCCCGACTCAAGCGGCTCGGCGCATCGAAACTGCTTTAGGGGCACAGAAGTTTTTTTCGCTGGCGCGGATTACGCAGTCGTTTAGCACCTGGCATGTTCCAAATATGGCACATGCATTGCTTTTGTTGCGCCGGGTACCTAACAACTCTGGAGGGTAGCACAATGGCTGGAACGGAAGACCCGAACTTTGGTGCTAAGGGTGGCGGTGGAAAGGGTGATGGTGGCCAGGGCGGTGGTGGAAAGGGTGGCGGCGGCTCCTCCGGAGGTGGTGGTGGAATGGGAGGAGGCGGATCGACTGGCGGAGGTGGTGGTGGGGGCGGAAAGCCCGGCGGCGGCCAGGGTGGCGGTGGACAAGGCGGCGGTGGTGGAGGTGGCAACCGCGGTGGCGGACAAGGCGGCGGTGGCCAGGGTGGTGGTGGACAAGGCGGCGGTGGACAGGGTGGCAACCGCGGTGGCGGACAAGGTGGCGGTGGCCAGGGTGGTGGTGGACAAGGTGGAGGCGGTGGTGGTAAGCCCGGCGGCGGCTCAGGCGGAGGCATGGGCGGCGGCGGCGGCTCGGGCGGTGGAGGCGGCGGCCGGCCGCCTGGCGGCAGCGGTCCGGGTGGCGGAGGCGGCTCGGGCCGTTAGCACCTCCTCTCTAAAAAGGGCGTCGCTTTCGGGCGGCGCCCCTTTTTTGGCGACTGACCACGTGTGAACCTACGGCGGATCCAAGTCTTTGAGTGGACAGTCTTGTGTTGTCAGTGCGTCAGTGGTTGTTCAGTGGTCGGCGGGGCCAACTGTCAACCACTGATAACTGACCAACTGACCAACTGACCAATTGACCAACTCAAGACTTGCATCCCCTCCGCTTAACCGGGGACTCTCCATGCTCAAGCCCGCATGAGGATCGCACTCAATCTCTAATTGATGCCATACGCCGCCGTGACTCTTGGTTCCCTGCCCTGGATCCTCCCCCCAGTCATCACATGGTTTCGCCTGCGCAATTCGCGCTCGCTGGATGAAGAGAGCTCCGACCCTCCTCCCGACGCCCCGCTGGTATCGGTGATCGTTCCCGCCCGCAACGAAGCACACAACATCGCGCGTTGCGTCGCATCCATTCTCACGACGTCGTATCCCCGCCTTGAGTTGATCGTCGTGGACGACAGCTCAACCGACGGGACTGCTGAGATCGCGAGCCAGGCAGCACACGGTGATGCGCGCGTCCGCGTCGTGCAGAATCCCGCGCTGCCGGAAGGCTGGTTCGGTAAACAATGGGCGTGCACTACCGGCGCCGAGGCCGCACGAGGCGAGATACTTCTCTTTACCGACGCCGATACCCATCACGCCCATGACCTGGTGACGAGATCGGTCAACGCTATCCGGCGCACCGGGGCCGACATGTTTTCCGTGGCGGGGCGGCAAGAGCTGGGCGGATTCTGGGAGAAGGTGATTCAGCCGCAGATGTTCGCCATCCTCTCGATGCGGTACGGGGGAACGGAGTCCATCAACAATTCCCGCCGCGTAACAGATAAGATCGCCAACGGTCAGTGCATCTTCTTCACGAGATCCGGCTACGACGCGATCGGCGGTCACGCCAGCGTGCGGACGGTGGTTGCCGAGGACCTGATGCTGGCGCAGACTGTGTTTGCGCGCGGGAAAAAGCTGGTGCTGATGCTCGGGGTGGATCAGTTGTCGACGCGCATGTACACATCTCTTCGGGGTCTCATCGATGGCTGGCGGAAGAACGTATTCGCGGCTGGACTCGACGCGATGCCGTTTGGCCGCCTTGGGCGAATTGTTTTTCCATTCGCGCTGTTGGCGCCGCCGCTTATGCAGCTGCTGCCAATCGCCACACTGATCATGGCCGCGCTCGGCCTCGTCTCGGGTGGCCTCTTGGTGTGGGCGGTGATCGCGACAACTGCCACGTTGCTCTGGTGGATCGTGGTTTACGCGCAGACCGGCGAATCGCCGCTCTACGCCTTCGTGTATCCACTTGGCGCGCTACTGCTTCTCTACATCTTCTCCAGCGCGATCATTCGTGGCCGGCGGGTCGCCTGGAAGGGACGGACCTACATCTCGCGGTAGCATTCTGTGGCACATGACGGCGCAGGTTTTCGCGCGCCGTAGCCAATAATCGATGCATGACGCGCGCGGCCCTTACGCTACGCTGGGCCGGTGCCGACACTCGATCGCTCCACCGACCTTCTTGCTGGCGCAAATGGCGTCGATGGCCTGGCGAGTATAGCGCGAGAGCTTGGCTTCCCGACGCCCGCACTGGCGCTTGACACGACGGCGCGCTCTAACCTGGGATTACCCGCGCCGATCGGCACAGCGAAGGTCGCACGCGGCCCCGGCGCCCTCAGAGCTCTTCTCCTCGAGCTCAACCAGGAGTGTAACACCAGGGAAACCCTTGCCGCAGTCGCGACCGCGCTTGCTCGACAAACCGCGCAGCTCCTCTGGATTGTTTTGGCGGCCAACAGCGAACATGTCGCCATCATCTGCTGGTCCGCCCGTCGGTCATCTCCGCGCGTGGTATCGCTCGTCTGCAACCGCGACAGGCTGTTCACCAGCGATGCAGAGACACTCTCTGCCTTGTCGGCCGCGGTCAGCGAATCGGACCTTCTCACCTACGCGCGCTGGCTCGATGTCCTCGGTCGTGAATCGATCACGCGGAAGTTCTTTCGCACACTCGATGACACGGTCGCGCTCATGGCCGGCTCGCTTGCGGACAGCATCGCGCTACCAGAGCGGCGTGAGCTCGCCTTGGTCTACCTGTCCCGGCTCATCTTCCTGTCATTTCTCGAGACCAAGGGATGGCTCGACGGGGATTTCGGTTTTCTCGGGAATGGATATGCCCGTTGCATGGAAGGAGGCGGGCGATATCAGAATCGTATTCTCGAGCCGCTCTTCTTCGGCACCCTTAATACGCGGGTGCGTTCGCGCGCCGCGCGGGCGAAGCAGTTTGGCAGGATTCCCTTTCTGAATGGAGGTCTGTTCGCGCGCTCTTCCCTCGAGAAGCGCGCGCGACGTCTTGCCTTCAGCGATGAGGCGTTCGGCACCGCGTTTGGATCTCTGCTCTCGCGCTATCGGTTCAGCGGCCGTGAAGACTCCACCGATTGGTCCGACGCTTCGATCGATCCGGAGATACTTGGCAAGGCGTTCGAGGCACTCATGGCGTCGAGCGACCGAAAGGGGAGCGGGGCGTTCTACACACCGCAGGAGCTCGTCGAGCACGTCACGGAAGAAGCGCTCGCGAGCACCATTCCTGACGACCCCACCCTCACATCGCTATACGAGCTGAGGGTCATCGACCCCGCCTGCGGCTCGGGCGCGTTTCTGGTCTATGTGCTGGAGCGGCTCGCGAAGATGCGCAAACAGATCGGAGAACCTGGCTCGGTGGCAGAAGTGCGGCGCCGGGTCCTGGCTTCATCGATTTTCGGTGTCGATCTCAACCCGACAGCCGTGTGGCTGTGCGAGCTGCGCCTCTGGCTCTCGGTGGTAGTGGAGAGCGACGAAGCGGATCCAATGCGGGTGGTGCCGCTTCCGAATCTCGACCGGCATATCCGGGTCGGAGATTCTCTCGCCGGCGGTGGCTTCAGAAACGAGCTCGGTGTCAGCGGGACTAAGCTGCAGGCTTTGCGTGGCCGCTACATGCGAGCAGCAGGTCCGCGAAAGCGCACATTGGCTCGCGCACTCGACCGCTACGAGCGCGATGCGGCCATTAATGCGCTCTCGCGATCGCTCGCCAGATTGAGCGGCGAGCGGAAAGAGCTGCTGCTGGATCTGCGCGCCCGCGACCTGTTCGGAAAGCGGTACCTCCCTACCGCCGCCGAACGGGCTCGGCTCCTGGATTTTCGGCGGGAGATGCGAGCCACCGCATCCAGAGCGCGCATTCTCAGTGCGGGAGGAGCTCTTCCCTTCTCATTCGAGGCGCACTTTGCCGATGCAGCAGCGGCAGGCGGCTTCGACATCGTCATCGGAAATCCACCCTGGGTGCGTCTTCACCGCATCGGAGCATCCGCTCGCCAGATGCTGCGACGCGATTTCGCGGTTTATCGGGAAGCCGCCTGGCAGGCCGGAGCGGCAATCGCGGGTGCCGGACGCGGATTTGCCGCGCAGGTGGATATGGCTGCGCTTTTCGTCGAGCGCTCACATGGCCTGCTCGGGAATAAGGGGGTCATGGCGCTGCTGCTACCGGCCAAGCTGTGGCGCTCGCTCGCAGGTGGTGGGGTGCGGAAGCTGCTGGCGGAGCGATCAGAGCTGCTCGTTCTCGAGGATCACGCCGATGCCAAATCCGGATTCGATGCCGCGGTCTACCCTTCGCTGCTCGTATGCCGCACCGATGGTATCGCGCCGACGGCGGGGCACCTTCGTGCACCGCCCGAACCCATGCACTGTGAGGTTCACTCACAAGCCCGCGTTGTCCGGTGGAAATCGCCGGCGACGGCATTGGCGTTCGACGATACCCCAGGCACTCCCTGGCTGCTCATGCCACCGAGTGTGCGATGTGCATTCGACCGCGTCCGCGAGGCGGGCATCCCGCTCGCCGATTCTGTGTTCGGCCGTCCGTTGCTTGGCGTGAAGACTGGGTGCAACGATGCTTACCTCATCCGCGTCGAGTCGGTGATGGGGAACGTCGCGACAATCTGCGCGGACGGCCGGACATCGATGATCGAGAAAGAGCTGCTTCGTCCGGCGCTCCGCGGGGAATCTCTCTCGGCGTTCCATCACCAAGAACAGCTGGAGCAAATCGTGTGGCCCCACGACCTCCGGGGCCGGCCGCTCGAGACGTTACCTCCATTGGCCCGACGCTGGTTTCTCCAGTATCGGAGTCAGCTATCGCAACGCACTGACCTGCATAATCGGAGGCAATGGTGGTCAGTCTTCCGGGTCGAGAGCGCATGCAGCGACAAGCCAAGAGTCATCTGGGCGGACATGGGGCGACGGCCACGAGCGATGGTGACAGAGGCCGGCGATGATCTCGTTCCGCTCAACACCTGTTATGTCGTGCGGTGCCCGACGCTCGACGATGCACGGGCGCTCGCAGTACTGCTCAACGGACCGCTCGTCGCTGCCTGGCTCGATGTGATCGCCGAGCCAGCCCGCGGCGGTTACCGGCGCTATCTCGGGTGGACGATGGCTCTCCTCCCCGTTCCCGCTGAATGGACCTCCGCTCGCGAATCGCTCGCTGCGTTGAGCAGTGCACCAGGAGTGCCGCCGTCGGACGCTGAACTGCTGGCCGCGTCGTTAAGTGCGTATCGCCTTCCTCGCTCGGATGTCGAGCCACTGCTCGCGTGGACTGGACGGTCAGCGTAGAATCGCCACCCGCGGTGCGGGCTGCCATAGCGCGCGTGATGCTTGGATCGCAATTACCTGAGCCAGCGATGGGCTCGATCAGCCTCAAGCCACACCAGGCATCTTCGATAGAAAGGCTGGAGAGTGCGCTCCGCGAGTTCGGTGGCGCACTCCTCTGCGACGACGTAGGAATGGGAAAGACTTTCGTGGCCCTGGCCATCGCTCGCCGTTTTCAGCGTCGTCTCGTTGTCGCGCCGGCTGCTCTGGAGACCATGTGGCGGGATGCTCTCGCGCGCACCGACGTGGACGCCGGATTCATCACATATGAACGGCTCAGCCGAAGCGAGCCTCCGAGCTTCACGCCCGAGCTGGTGATTCTCGATGAATCGCACCACGCGAGAAACCCGAACACCCAGCGATACCGGCGCATTGCCCAGCTCGTGCGGCACGCCCGGGTGCTTCTCCTGACCGCGACTCCGATTCACAACCGGCGGACCGATCTGGTCGCGCTCTTGTCGTTGTTTCTCGGATCACGCGCGAAGGATGTCACTGAGCGTGAGCTATCACGTTGTGTGGTGCGAAGGGACTCCGAGACGGCGCGGGTGATCGGCATTCCCCAGGTCCTGCCGGTTGTGGCGTACGACGTCCCCGATAATCCGGATGTTGTAGCTCGATTGATGGGTCTTCCACCCCCGCTCCCGGCCCGGGACGCCGGATCGGGCGGCTCGCTGATAAATCGCGGACTGGTCCATCAATGGTCGTCCAGTGAGGCCGCATTGAGAGACGCGGTTCGCCGCCGCATCGCCAAGGCAATGGCGCTGATCGCGTCACTCAGGGTGGGACGGTATCCCACCGCGGCGGAGCTCCAGGCATGGACCTTTTTCGACGGCGCTTTGCAGCTCGGATTCGCAGAGCTGCTCGCACCACCAACGTCTGACGGCACCGCACTACTGGATTCGGTGCTGATCCATGCCAACGCCCTGGAGACTTTTCTCGGGGAATACGCGGATGCTTCAATGATCGATGAGGCCCGTGCCCGGTATCTCGTTCAAATCCGTCGAGAGAACCCCGGCGCGAAGATCGTCGCCTTCGCCCAATACTCGGCCACGATTTCGGCGCTGTTCCGACGACTCGCCAGTTATGGAAGGGTGGCGATGCTTTCCGCCAATGGCGCGCGCGTCGCCGGGGGGAAGCTGTCGCGCCAGGATGCGATCGAGCGCTTTGCGCCGCTCGCCAACGGTGCTCGCACCCCGCCGCGGGCTGAAGTCGTTGACGTTCTTCTTGCCACCGATCTCCTCAGCGAAGGTGTGAATCTCCAGGACGCGGAAGTAGTGGTTCATCTCGACGTTCCGTGGACGGCGGCGAGAATGGAACAGCGGGTAGGCCGGGTAGCCCGGATGGGCTCCGGTCACTCGCGCGTCCGGGTCTATCAGTTACGACCGCCCGCGAGCGCCGAATGTGTTCTGCGCGGGCAAGCGCTAGTGTCGACCAAGTGGCACATTGCGCGCAGAGCGGTTGGGGTGAGTCGATTCGGACCTCTTCCAGACGGGAACGACGTCGGAAATTTGCCGTCCAGCGTCCCATCTCGCGCTGAGCGGTTGCGCGCGATTCTCGAGCGGTGGACGATCGACGAGCCAGCCAAGAGTCGTCCGCAAGGACACGTCTGTGCCGCCGCTATCGCAGTCGGGGAAACCGGTTTCATCGCCACGGGATACCTCGGAAACTGGCCACTGCTGCTGACCTGCCGGGGGGCGACACTGTCCATTGATCTCGATGCGCAGATCGCGGCATGTCTGCTTGCGGGCGGACGTGCGGCGGCGGCCGAGAGCTCCGATTACGACGCTGCACTCCGTGTGATTCGAGAGTGGGCAGAGCGTTATGAGGCTTCGGAATCCGCAGGCGCGGCTGCCGCTCCGCCTGCCCGCCGTAAGCAGCTGCTCAACCGGATCGACGCTACGCTACAGAGCGCACCGCCACATCTCCGCGCATCCCGCGCTTCCGCGGCAGCAGCGGCGCGGAGATTCGCGAGCATGCCTCACGGGGCGGCGGTGGAACGGGACCTCGAGTTGCTCTCAACCTCACTCTTGTCCGACGATGAATGGCTCCGTACTCTCGCCGTGCTCGCCGCGCATCCGGGACGTGAGAAACCCGAAGGCGGCGCGAAGTTTCAGCTCCGCGCGCTGCTTCTGCTCAGGCCTTGACCAGCGGCTCAATCTCCCTGCCGCAATGCTTGCACACGCGCGCGCGTGCCAGAACCCGCTCGGCGCAGTATGGGCAGTCGCGCTCCTCCCTCATCGGAGGAACTGCGTTCTCGATGCTCCCGGCAGGAGCTTTCTGTTGATCTTCAGCCGCGCTCACCTGCGCCTGCACCTGCCGCCGAAACTCGAACGGGCTTCCAATGTTTCTGAAAGGCTCCTGCGTTCCGCCCGTTCCCGTGATGATGATCGAGCCGTAGCCCATGAGCCGTCCGATGAAGCTTTGATCGACGTTGATTCCCTCGACCTTGCTGAGCATGGTCTCGACCGTGCGGCGACGAAGCCAACCAACCTTGATCACCACGCGCTTGTTGGTCACGGCGAATTCCGACGTCGTGTAGATGATCTTCGCCCACGCGTAGGCGATCACCGCTGGGACCGCCAGCGCATAGAACACCGGCCAGTCGCCCGATGACATCGCGATTATCAGCATTCCCAGCGCGAGAAGAACGAAGAACCAGGCGGGCGCAAAGATGATGCGGTGCAGATGACCGCTGTACTTGACCTGTTCGCCCGGGAGTAGCTGCGACTTGATGTATGACACGCTCGCTACTGCCTCGCCTCCAGGCGGTTGTACTTTCTGAGAGCGCCGCGCAGC
This sequence comes from Gemmatimonadota bacterium, assembly GCA_031390205.1. Taxonomy (GTDB): domain Bacteria; phylum Gemmatimonadota; class Gemmatimonadetes; order Gemmatimonadales; family Gemmatimonadaceae; genus UBA4720. Next base: position 8,263 of record JANMTG010000277.1, on the reverse strand, counting down.
CGCTCGTGCGGAATCCCGTATACGCGCACTCCGTCGGCGCCCGTCATCGTCTCAGCCGCGACCATCGCGTTCATAATCGCCTCCTCCGTTGCCTGGACCGTGGCGTAGAAGAGGGGATTCATCGCGTCGTTGGAAAGCATTCGCGGACTCACCACCCCCGTATCCCGGCGCGCGCCTGGATTCGCGGTGGAGAAGGCGACGATCAGATCGCCCGAGGAATTCTCGCCCCGACCACCTGCGACGCCGACCCCCAGCGCGGCACGCACCGCCAGCCGGCGCAGCTGCTGCGGCATTAGGGGCGCATCGGTAGCTACGACGACGATGATGGAGCCCATTCCCTCGCGCCGCTCATCAACCGGCGCGGATGCGGTCGCGTCGCAGACCCCGAGCCCGCTCGCCAAACCGGAGCCGGTAACGGGTGCCGTCACGCACAAAGTCAGATCTGAGATTTCGCGGCCGACAGGCACACCCACTACCCGCAGCTCCGCTCTACGGCCCGCGTTGCACTGCACCAGCACTCCAACCGTGTAGCCGCCGCTGGTAACGGCGAGTCGGCGCGATGAGGTCCCGATCCCGCCCTTGAACCCGAAGCACCTCATTCCCGTTCCGCCGCCGACAGATCCCTCCGCTACCCCGCCGGTGCGGGCGGCGTCGAGCGCGTTGAAAGCGTGCTCTCTCCTGACGTGAAATCCATTCACATCGTTCAACGGTCCGTCGAACGTTTCCGCTACCATCGGGAGCGCCCACGGCTGAGCGCTGGGCCGGCGCACCATCCACTCGATCACCGCGTCGCGCACCACTCCGACGCTGTGGGTGTTGGTGATGGCTACCGGCCCCTCGAGAAACCCCGATTCCTCGACCCACGCCGTCCCCGTCATCTCGCCATTTCCATTCAGCGAAAACCACGAGGCAAACACAGGGTCGGTCGAGGTGCGCCCGCGCGGATGCACGACGGTGACACCGGTGCGCACCGGGCCCTTTCCCACCACGAGTTTCCCTTCTCCGGAGATCAGTGTCACATGACCGACTTCGACACCGCCGACATCCGTGATTGCGTTCAACGTGCCGGGAGTACCGTCGAAGGGAACACCGACATCCCTCGCCCGTGGTTTGGTCTGCCCCGTCGCAGGAACGGCGTACACAGGGAGGCCCAGAAATACCATCGCCAACAATACTCGAGTTTCTTTCCTCATTCCGGACTCTCCAAAAAACGCACAGCAATACCTGACATGACTATCCCAGCGCCCTGCGCAGAAACGATCTCATTCCCAGAATCCAGAAAATGGCGGTTATGATTACGAGCGCAACGATCACCACCGGCAGCGACATGTGCGGCGCGGCCGGAGTGAGCGCCGCACGCATGCCCTCGGCGACATAGACGAGTGGATTGATCAACACCGCGTATTTCATGACGGGCACCGCGCTCAGTCCCTGCCAGGGATAATACGCACACCCGAAAAAGATCATCGGCGCCACGATGACGCCGAACATGAGCCCGATCTGCTGCGGCGAGATCGCCGTTCCGAGAAAAAGACCGAGCGCCGAGAATGCCGCGGCGCCCAGGACGGTGATGAACAGCACGACTCCGACGTTGGCGAAGCTGAGGAACTCGATGGGGCCCATGATCAGACGCGCTATCGGCAACACGAACAGCGCGGCGATCACTCCCTGCAACACGCCGGCGAGGATTTTCTCCGCCGCGACGAGCCAGATCGGCACGGGTGCCAGCAGGCGATCCTCGATTTCCCGCGTCCAGCCGAAGTCCTGCACCATCGGCAGCGCCACCGACTGAATACTGGACAGCGCCAGGCTCACTGCCAGCACGCCGGGGAGGAGCGCGGTGGTGTACCGGCTGTCAAGGAATCCCATCTTTGGCAGGAGATAGCCGAACACCACTACGAACATGAGCGGCTGCATGGTCGTGCGCAGCAGAAAAAACGGCAGCTCGCGCCGCGCCACTCGCATGTCACGCCGGAGTAGCGCGATGAAAACCGACGAGGCACGAACATCCAAGCGGGGTTCCAGAACCGCGCTCATTCCAGCTTTCTCCCCGTCAGCGACACGAACAGTGTCTCCAAACTCGGCTGGAGGAGGCGAATGTCTTTAACTGTGCGGCCGCTCGACTCGACCGCTTCGATGAATACCGGGAGCGGCCGTCCACCCTGATCGCTGTAGGCGCGTAGCGTTGAGTCGCGTGCTTCGACGCGACTCAGTCCCGCGATTGCCCTTGCCTTCTCCACTGCCGTTGACGCATCGCCATCCAGCACCAGCTCGAGCAGAGTTCCGCCGGGCGCCTTTGCTTTGAGCGAACGTGGGGTATCGAGCGCGAGCAGTCTACCCTGATCGATGATGGCGAGACGGTCGCAGAGGCGATCGGCCTCGTCCATGTAGTGCGTTGTCATCACGATCGTCCGCCCTCGAGCGTGGAGATCGCGGAGGATCTCCCAGAGGTCGAGCCTGGCCTGGGGATCGAGGCCGACGGTGGGTTCGTCGAGAAAGATGATGTCGGGCTCATGCATCAGCGCGCGGACGATCATGAGGCGCTGCTGCTGCCCGCCCGAGAGCTGCGCCACGGTCGCCTCCTTCTTGTCTGACAATCCGAGCCGCTCCAGCAGCTCGTGGGCGCGCTGGGTGGCGACGGCGGTGGAGATCCCGAAGTACGCCGCGTGGAACTGCAGATTCTCCAGCACGTTGAGGCTAAGGTCGGCGTTTGGACGCTGAGGCACGACGCCGATCCGCTGTCTCACCCGCACCGATTCGGTGGCGACATCGGCGCCGGCCACGAGGGCGCGGCCGGAAGTGGGCCGAATTCGTGTGGTGAGCACGCCGATTGTGGTCGACTTACCGGCTCCGTTCGGACCGAGCAGACCGAAGAACTCCCCGGCGCGGATGTCGAGGTCGAGCGCGTCGAGTGCGACTACGTCGCTGGCCGGGCGGAGCGCTCCGGCCGGACCGAGCGCCGCGCTGGGCGGAGTGCGGTGCTTCGTCTTCCCGCTTCCCTGATAGACTTTTCGCAGCGCGCGGATTTCAATGGCGGGGGCATTCTCAATGCCCGCGCCATCAGCTGAGTACTCGCTCAGGCGCCGATGGGGTGCCAGGTGGTTTTGAATTCGACGAAGTCGCGGATCTCGTACAGGCTCTGCGCCTTGTCCGACGCCCAATCGATCCCCGCTCTCTCTTCGCGCTTTCGCGCGCGCACTCGCTTGATGCTCTCCGCGGCCCCCAGCTGTAGCCGTTTCTTCTCTTCCGCGTTCACGATCGCGCTCACGCCGCGGATGTGCGTGTGCGTAGCGAACGTCGGCACCAGCTCCTTTCTGAAGCCGGTGAGGATATTCACCACTCCGCCCGGAAGATCGGAAACCGCGAGCATTTCGCCGAGCACGATGGCAGGGTACGGGTACGCCTCGGAGGCGAGACAGACTACTGTATTTCCCGAGAGAATCACCGGCGCAATCTGACTCAGCAAGCCAAGCAGCGGAGAGTTGTCGTCCGCGATGACGCCAATGATTCCCATCGGCTCCGCCACCGTAAAGTTGAAGAACGGACCGGCAACCGGATTGGTGTTGCCCAGGACCTGCTCGTACTTGTCGGCCCATCCCGCGTAGTAAATGAGGCGGTCGACGCTGGCGGCGACTTCTTTGGTAGCGGCACTCCTGGTCGCGGCACCCGACATTACCAGAGCGTCCGCCATCTCCGCGCTTCGCGATTCGAGCATCTCGCCGAGGCGGTAGATGATCTGTCCGCGGTTATAGGGAGTGCGCTGCGCCCAGTCCGGCCCGGCCTTCGCCGCGGCCTCCACGGCGTTGCGCAGATCTTTGCGCGTGCACTGCGGAATATTTCCGAGAAGAGCGCCGTGTCCCGTTCCGCCGTTCTTCTTCTGGATTGGGAACACGCGCCCGCTCTCGGAGCGAATGAACTGACCGCCGACGTATACCTTGGGCGTCTTGGTGACGGGGATACGCGCCATCTTAAACCACCTTCCCGTAATCCATGAGGCCCTGTCGGCCGCCTTCGCGCCCGAAACCCGACTCCTTGTAGCCGCCAAACGGAGACGAGGGGTCGAACTTGTTGAACGTGTTGGCCCACACCACGCCGGCTTTGAGCAGCGTGCTCATCTTGAGGATGCGCGAGCCCTTGTCGGTCCACACACCGGCGGAAAGACCGTACATGGTGTTGTTGGCCTTCTCAACTGCTTCCTCGAGCGTCCGGAAAGTGAGAACGCTCAGCACCGGACCAAAGATCTCTTCGCGCGCGATTCGGTGGCTCTGGGTGACGCCGGTAAATACCGTCGGCTTGAAGTAGTAGCCTTTGGTCGGTAGCTGGCACCCGCCGGACTGATAAATCTCGGCGCCGCCGGTAACTCCGGAATCGACGAGCTCGCAGATCCGGTCGAGCTGCGCGCGCGAGTTGATGGCGCCGACGTCGGTGTTCTTGTCGAGCGGATCGCCGACGCGCAGCACGTCAATGCGTCTCTTCAGCTTGGTGACGAACAACTCTGCGATCGATTCCTGTACCAAGAGCCTCGAGCCCGCGCAGCAGACGTGTCCCTGATTGAAGAAAATTCCGTTGACTACTCCTTCCACCGCCTGGTCGATGGGTGAGTCGTCAAACACGATGTTGGCCGCTTTGCCGCCGAGCTCCAGGGTGAGCTTCTTGTCGGTTCCGGCGAGCTGCCGCATGATCAGCTTGCCTACATCAGTCGAGCCGGTAAAGGCGATTTTTGCCGCGGTCGGATGCCCGACCAGGGCGGCGCCGGTATCACCGGCGCCGCAGACGAAATTCACGACGCCCGGTGGCAGCTCCGCCTCGAGCAGCAGCTCCGCGAACTTGAGGGCGGTGACCGATGTCGTCTCCGCCGGCTTCAAGACGACGGTGTTTCCCATCGCCAGGGCCGGCGCAATTTTCCAGGACAGCATCAGCAGCGGGAAATTCCAGGGAATCACCTGACCGACTACTCCGAGCGGAACCACCGTGGCGCCGGGCACCGCGTACTCGATCTTGTCGGCCCAGCCCGCGTGATAGAAGAAGTGCGCGGCGGCCATCGGCACGTCGAAGTCGCGCGATTCCTTGATCGGCTTGCCGCCGTCCATCGTTTCCGCCACCGCAAACTCGCGCGCGCGATCCTGAATGAGGCGGGCGATACGGTACAAATACTTTCCCCGCTCGCGGCCGGACAGCTTGCTCCACCCTGAAAAAGCCTTCTGCGCTGCCTGATAAGCTTTGTCCACATCAGTGGCATCGGCGAGCGCGATCTCGGCGAGGATTTCTTCGGTGGCCGGATTGACGGAGTCGAAGTATTTGCCAGACTTTGGAGCAACGAATTTGCCCCCGATGAAGAGGCCGTACCGCTTTCTGAGCCTGGGGTCCGCCGTCTCGGGCGCCGGATCGTATTCCCAGAGATCCCCGAATATGAGCTGTGGTATCGAGCTGCTCGCGGCGCCGGGACGCACCATTGGTCTGGTCGATGTCATGTCAGTAGCTCTCCGCGGCTTCCGTGAAGTAGTACGGCGCCTGATACGCGCCGGTCTTTTCCTTTTCTATCTGGCGCAGGAGATCGTTGAGGAGCGAGCTGGCCCCGAAGCGGTAGCGTGAAGAGTTGAGCCACCCATCGCCCAGCGTTTCCTTGACCGCAACCAGGTAGTGCAAGGCCTGCTTGGCGGTGCGAATTCCCCCCGCTGGTTTCATCCCGATTGGGATACCCGTCGCAAGGTAGAAATCGCGAATGGCCTCGATCATCACCTGGGTGTTGGCGAGAGTCGCCGCGCCGGAGGCTTTACCAGTGCTGGTCTTGATGAAATCACCCGAGCGAATGACCTGCATCGCCAGGAACGAAGCAGCGCGGATGTTGTCGTAGGTGTCGAGCTCGCTCACCTCGAGGATGACCTTGAGCTGGGCATCACCGCACGCCTCGACGACAGCGCTTATCTCGTCCTGCACCGCGTTGAACTCTCCCGAGAGAAAGAGTCCGCGGTTGATCACCATGTCGATTTCGTCGGCGCCGTCCGAGACGGCTGTCCTGACTTCCTCGAGCCTCAGTGACAACGGACTCTGGCCGGACGGAAACGATGTCGCGACCGACGCCACCTTGATCGCCGTATCGGCGAGCCATCGGGCCGCGTGCCTGACGAGGAAAGGATAGATGCACACCGCCGCTACCGGTGGCACATCCGGATCGGAGCTCGGCCGCCGCGCCTTCTGGCAGAGAGAGGCGATCTTGCCCGGAGTGTCCTTGCCTTCAAGGGTGGTGAGGTCCACCATCGACACCGCCGTCTTCAGTCCCCACAGCTTGGAGCCCTTTTTTATGCTCCGCGTGGTGAACTTGGCCGCGCGCTCCTCGATTCCGACCTGATCGACGGTGCCGATCTCGTCGAACAGCTTGCTGAAGGTCGATCCTTGAGGAGGGCGCATGATACTTCTAATATCGCGCCGGGAATCCCCCATTACAACGCCGCGTACGCGGGGTTTACTTTGCAATCATGGCTGAGTCTCGCCCATTCGCCGTGCTGTTCGATCTCGACGGAACGCTGGTCGATTCGATCGCGCTGCTGCTGGCGTGCATGAACCACACTTTCGAGGGACGGCCTCGCCGGCCGACGGAAGGCGAGTGGATCGAAGGCCTGGGAACGCCCCTTCCCAGGCAGTTGACTCCCTACGTGGAGTCGGACGAAGATCGCGAGCGTCTCGTAAACCGATACCGCGCGTTCCAGTTCGAGAACCATGACCGGATGATGGCGAGCTACGAAGGCGTAATCGATACGCTGGCGCTCCTGTATCAGCGCGGCCATCCGATGGGAGTGGTGACGAGCAAGGGAAACGCGATGATGGACCGCGGTCTCAAGTTCATCGACGCCGACGACTTCATAGAGGTCGCCATCGGCTACGATTCGTGCCACATCCATAAGCCGGATCCATTTCCGGTGCGAATGGCGCTCGAGAAGCTCCGATATGCTCCCGAAGAGGCACTCTTCGTCGGAGACTCTCCGCACGACATCAAAGCCGGCAACGCCGCCGGCGTTATCACGGTGGCCGCACTGTGGGGGCCCTTCACGCGCGCGCAGCTCGAGCCTTACAAGCCCGCGCATTTTCTCGAGCGAATGAGTGACCTTCCGGCTTTGCTCGACCGAATCACCCCAGGAGTCGCGGGGTAATATATTTCACGGGTTCGACCCTTAAAGGAGCGAGTTGAGATGGGAGCTTCATATCAGACCGGGATAGCAGGGCCTGTCGTACGCACGGGAGAGGAGCGCGCGACGCTCGTCCGCCGCACGTATGCCCTGGTTCTGGTCAGCGTGATAGTGACAATGGTGGGGACTTCGTTCGGGTTATCACAGCCTGCCCTCATGCAGGCGGTGGCCGCTCACCCGATCATCGCCATGCTCTGCGCGTTCGCGCCACTCCTGCTGGCGACGCGCAAGAAAGCCGAATTCCCGATGAACATCGGCCTCGTCCTCCTTTTCAATTTCGTGATGGGCGTGCTGATTTCCCCGGCGATCTTCATCTACGGCAGGACTCAGCCGGGCCTCATCGCGCAGGCCGCCACGCTCACGCTCGGCGCGTTCGGCATCCTCACGCTCTACGCGTTCGTGAGCCGCCGCGATTTCAGCGCCTGGGGAAGCTTTCTTACGGTCGGCCTCTGGGTGCTGATCGGAACCATGCTTCTCAACCTGTTCTTCCGGAACGCAATGGCCGATGTCTGGCTCGCCGGTGTGACAGTGCTTCTGTTCAGCGGCATGCTCATCTTCGACACCTGGCGCCTGCGCAACCACTACGGGCCCGACGAGTACGTCAGAGCGGCGGTGCAGATCTACCTCGATCTGCTCAACATGTTCATGGCGATACTCCGACTTCTCGGCAGTCGGCGGAACTAGAGGCTGAACTACAACCGCAACTGGACACGAGGTCAGCGGACAGTTTGAAGCTGTCCGCTTCGACTTGTATCACAGTAAGGGGAGGCGAGGGTATCCTCACCTCCCCTGACAATATTCGCTGCCGCGGCAGCACTCCCTGCTGCATCGTCGTGGGCGTCGCGTGCACTGTTGCCTCGCATGACTGCCGCCGCGTGGCCGGCTATGCGTCGCACGGCAACTGGCACGGGGGTGCCGAGCTTCGCTCGGCGCGCTCCCGCGCGTGGCGCCACGAGGAGAGTGTTCCTCGCCGCTGAACTACGTGGGGAGTCGGAGGGGGGCGGGACGCAGCCGCGACTCGCGTAGCACGAGACTCGCCCGACACCCGTCCCAGCCCCGCGCCAAGGGCGAGGCTCGAT
>JANMTG010000275.1:0-18849 GCA_031390205.1 Gemmatimonadota bacterium | reverse complement strand
CGCTCAGCCCGCGTACCCGAGACCGGCCGTCTTCGTGGCGTCCTCGAGACGCGCATTCCTGGACAGGGTTGGAATCTCCTCACAACTGGGGAACGAGCGACTGCCGACAGTCAAAAGTTAACAAACCGCCGCGGGGAAGCCTAATCGTCGTACATTAGGCCCGCATGCCAGGCCGTGAAGAAGCGCTTCTTGTCGGGCGGAGCGCGGAGCTTGCTATCCTCTCCCGGACTATCGACGAAGCGGCCGAGGGCGCGGGACGCTCGGTGTTCATCGTCGGCGAAGGCGGAATTGGAAAAACGCGGCTCGCCACCGCCGCCGCCGACCGTGCGGCCAGTCGCGGCTGGACCATCGCCGTGGGGCGCGCTTACCCGGTCGAGACCGGTGTTCCATACGCGCTGTTTTCCGACGCGCTGCTCCCCCTCTTACGCAAGCTCGAGCCGGCGACACTCTCGATCCTGACCCGCGGCGGGAGCGCGGAGCTGGGATATCTCTTTCCGACACTGGCAACCGGCGTCGACCCCCAGCGCGCATCGAGTGATGCGGACCCCTCCGAGATCAAGGCTCGTCTCCTCGGAACCTTCGCCGAGTTCCTCGGGCGCCTCGCCGCCAAGCAGCCACTCCTCATCCTGCTGGAGAATCTGCAGTGGGCCGACGCATCTTCACTCGAGCTCCTTCATTTCGTCGCGCGCCAGCTCGAGAGCCACCGGATCGTTCTGCTCGGGACATACAACGAAGCGGAGAGCGACTTGAACGGCGTGCTCCGCGGCACCGAGCAGTCACTGGTTCATATCGGAGCGCTGACGGTCCAGCGTCTCACGCCTCTGTCGCCGGATGATACCGCCGACATAGTCCACCAGATGTTCGGAGCCGATCGCGCGGCGACGCGCCAATTCTCGGAGCTGCTCTACCAGTCGACACGCGGTAATCCGTTTTTTGTCGAGGAGACGCTCAAGTTTCTCGTCGAGTCGGGCGCGCTCACCGAGCAGGATGGACGATGGACGGGTTGGGAGATGGAGACCCTGCACCTGCCGCCGACGATCCGCGATGTCGTAAAGGCGCGCATAGACCGTCTGTCGCCAAATGCCCGACTGGTGGGCAATCTCGCGGCCGTGATCGGCACGCGGGCTCCGCACGATACGCTGTTGCGGGTTTCGCGCCTTTCCGAACATGAGATCGTGAGCGCGCTCGATGAGCTGCTCGCACAGCGGGTGTTCCATGAAACGGGGAGCGTGGACAGCATCTGCTACGACTTCACGCATCCCCTGCTGCAGCAGGTGATCTACGCCGAACTGGGTCAGGCGCGAGCGCGGCTGCTGCACGCGACGATCGCCGAGGCGCTCGAGGAGCTGTACGGAGAAGCCACGCTCGATCACGCCGGCGAGCTGGCGCTGCACTTCGCGCGCGCTCACTCGCAGGCGCTGGCGCGCAAGGCTGTCACTTATCTCACCGCGGCCGGACGTACCGCGCTGAAAAAATACGCCAACCGCGAAGCGGCCACCTACCTCACCGCAGCGCTGGAGCATCTGGACAAGAACGAGGCAATCACCGACGTGCCGCGCAAGGAGATTCTCACCACGCTCGCGCGCACGCGCCAGCGCCTCGGTGAATACGAGGTCGCGATGCAGCTCTGGACCCGGGCGCGCGAAGAAGCGCTGACTCGCGGCGAACGAGGCGAGCTGGCCGGCATCGAGCACCGCATGGGCCTGGCATGCTATTGGAGCGGTAAGCACGTCGAAGCGCTTGGCCATTACGAGGCGGGACTTGTCACCGCGACTTCCCCTCGCGATGCCGCACTGAGCGTGCGGCTGCGTCTGGCCAAGGCAATCTGCCTTCAGGACCTCGGCCGCCTGGGCGAGGCGCAGACCGAGGTAGAGACCGCGCTCACCGGAGCTGCGGTCAGCGGAGTGGACAATGCGGCATTGCTTGCGCGCGCACATCGTGCCCTCCTCCTGCTGTATGCCTGGACGGGCCCTCTCGACCTGGCCCGCACTCACGGGCATCAGGCGCTGTCGTACGCCAGGGCGTCGCAACAATGCATGCTCGAATGGACGGCGCACTGGGGACTGGCGCTCCTTGAGGGCGTGGCGGGCAACGCGGCGGCGGTGGTGGAACACCTCGAGGAGAGCGACAAGCTGGCGGACCAGATGCGGTCGCCGCTGTTGCCGCTATGGTCCGCCGAGCTGAGGGTGCAGTACGATTCGGGAACCGGCGACTGGGACCGCGCGCTGGAGACCGCGGAGCGGACCATCTCGCTGGCGCGACGCCTCAACCAGCGCACGCTGCTGCCGCGCCTCTATGTGTGGTCGGGGCTCATCTACCTGTGGCGAGGACAGAACGAGAAGGCGAAGGAGTATTTCGATCTCGCCTGGAAGCTCGCCGGCGGCGACACGCCCGTGCCCGCGGGCGGTGAGATAAATCGCGCGCTCGATGTTCCATCAATCGTGCCGGCCCATCTGGGAATGGCATCATACCATCTGGTGAACGGAGATCCGCGAGAAGCTGTCCGCATAGCGGAGGCCGGGCTCGAAATCGCCGACCGTACCGGGTATGTGGTATGGGCGCTGCAGTGGCTGCTCCCGGCGGTCTGCGAGGCAGCGATGGAAGCCAGCGACCACGAACGCGCTGCGAAGCATTCCGAGCGGATGCGCCGCGATGCTCTGCGTGTGAACCACCGGCTGGGTATCGCGTGCGCCGACGGCTGCGACGGCTTGCTTGCGATCCACCGCGATCACGACTACCCCCGCGGAATTCAACTGCTTCGCTCGTGCGCCGAGCAGCTCGAGGAGATTCCGTTTCCACCGTGGGCCGCGCGCATCCGCCACCGTCTGGGGCGCGCATTGCTCGTCACCGGCGAGCGGGAAGAGGGAATGCGCGAGCTCCGTAAGGCGCATGACGTGCTTGCCCGGCTTGGACAGACCGTTGCCCTCGACCTCACGCGAGAGGATCTGCGCGGGATCGGCGTCCGTCCTCCACCGCGCTCCGTTGCCACCGGGGCCGCTGGACTCACCGGCCGCGAGCTGGAGATCGCCCGAATGGTCGCCACGCGAAAGTCGAACAAGGAGATCGGCGGAGCGCTTCGCATCTCTGCCCGCACGGTGAGCACGCACCTCTCCAACATCTTCCTCAAGCTGAGCGTCGGCTCTAGAGGCGAGCTCGCGGATTTCGTGAGACAGCACGGACTCATCGAGGGCTGAGGCCCGAGCGAGGAGAACGACGCGTGATGAGAGCGGCGAAGATTTGCGTGGCGCTTCTCGGCGCGGCCTGCGCCCAAGCCGGCGGCCGACCGGGCGCGGGTGTCAGCGCGGAGCCGATCAATACGGCGAGCGCGGAGATCGCTCCCGATCGCGCGGCTGATTCTCTCCTCGTTGACGTGGGCGCGTTGGACCGGGAGATCATCGTGGATCTGCGCTACGCAACGGTCAACAACTTCACCGGCGCGCGGCTCCCGGGATACCTCGCCAACCGCGCATATCTTCGTCGTGAGGCGGCCGCCGCGCTCGCGAGGGTGCAACGGAGCCTCCGCCAACAAGGACTTGGGCTCAAGGTGTTCGACGCCTATCGCCCGGCGCGCGCGACGCAGGCGATGGTCGACTGGACGGCGCGGGTAAATCGCGGTGACCTCCTCCGAGACGGATATATCGCCAGCCGTTCTCGGCACAACCTCGGCGTCGCCATCGACCTGACTGTCGTCGATGCAGCGACGGGGCGGGAGCTGGAGATGGGAACACCGTTCGACACATTCTCGTCGGCGGCACACACGGCCAACGCATCCGGGTCAGTCGCCGTCAACCGCCAGACACTCAAGGGCGCGATGGAGCGGGAGGGGTTCGCGAACTACCCCCAGGAGTGGTGGCACTTCAGCTTCACAGTGCCGAACGGTCTTCGCTTTGACTGGCCGATTCGGTAGGCGAACTGGTTTGATCCCTGGCCAGTCGTCGCGCCGGCATCGAAAAGGCGAAGGCAGACCCCTCCTCCGTGAACTCTGCCCAGGCCCACCCGCCAAGTGATTCGGCAGTGTCGCGAACGATGCTGAGTCCGAGACCCGTGCCCTCGACTTTCGTCTGCGTGGCTTCGTGCGCGCGAAAGAATCGCTCGAAGAGCCGCGCGCGTTTTTCTTCGGGAACGCCGAGCCCGTTGTCACGTACTTTCACGACAGTTTCGGCAGGCTTGCTGTCGTCCGCCTGAGTCTGATAGCCGCTCACTTCGACCCAGCGCTTTCCTTTCATGGGGTCCGCGTACTTGATCGCGTTCGAGATCAGGTTGGACAGGCACAGCTCTACCGCGGCGGCGCTGACTTCGACCCTGGGGAGATCCGGTGACAGTCTGACCTCGACGCCCCGCGCGTCCGCGGCTTCACGGAGCTGGCGCGCGACCTCGGCCGCGGCCTCGGGCAGCGCGACGTGTCTTGCCTGCCGCGAGTCCTGCCCCAGCCGTGAGAGCTCCACGAGATTGTCGAGCGTTGCCTTCATCTCCCTTGTGTTGCGCCGGATGACGGACGTCATCTCCTGCTGCTTTTCGCGCGGGAGATTCTCGAGCTCCAGAACTTCTGCCGCTCCGCCAATCGCTCCCATCATGTTCTTGAGCTCGTGGGAGAGCGCGCGATTGAATCCGCGCAGCCGCTGCTCGCGCTCGTTCAGCCGCTCCTTCACCAGGCTGAGGTAATGCGTCACCGTGGCCTGCTCGATCATCGCCACCGCGAGAAAAAGCCGGTGTCCGCAGGCGAGCAGCTCTCCGCGACTGCAGGGCTGGTCGATGTCGTCCACGGTGCGCGAGAGAAACGAGAACAGGATTCCCCCGAAAATCTCGTACTCCTTGAGCAGCTCGTACTCGTCGAAGCCCTGCTCGAAGCGCAGCGCTCCGAGCTCCATTGCCTTGGCGACGACGGGTATCTCGGCGAGAACGACTTTTTGGGGATTCTCGATGTAGTCAGCGATCCCGTCTATCAGCAGCGGCATGTGGTCGAGCAGGGCCTCGGTTGGGAATATGCGATTCTCGTCGAGCGTGACGCGCGCGCTGATACGGTCGAGCCAGCGGCGGGTGAGGTCGTCGCGGCTCGCGCGCATCCTCTCGGCCAGAGCCTTGGCGAGAGTGCAGTGCTCGAACGGAGAATCCGTGTTCATTACGTCCGATCCTTCCGACATCGCCATCCTGCCTCCTCGATGCAGAGGCTACCCGTCAAGATTCATTCCGTGACACTCGGCTGAAGATCACCGAGACTCTCTCAGGCGGGGCTCTACGATCAGTTTGCCCCGCACCATGTTCATACCGCAGGCAAATGTAAACTCACCAATTTTGTCGGAAGTGAATTCTATCGGCGTAGTCTGAAACGCTGGCAGATCCTTCGCTATTCCGAAGTCCCCGAAAACGACCTGTTCAGTGCAGGAAGACGCCTCGTCGCGATAGAACTCCAGTCTTACCGGAATGCCTTCTTTCACCACGATGACGTCGGGCGAATAGCCGCCCTTGACGGTCACCTTGATTTGCTGGACGCCCGCCTCCGACACCGCCGCCGAGACCTTCTCTCGCTCCCCAAAGAAAAACCACAGTATCAGTAGTACGAGGGCCGCGGAGCCCGCCAGCACCACGAGCTCGATGGTTTCCATCAGGTAGCCTCCTTGAGTCCAACAGAATGGGGCGGCCGAAAGGCGCGAAGTCTGAGACTGTTCGTTACAACCGACACGCTCGACAGCGACATCGCGGCGCTCGCAATGATTGGCGACAAGAGCCAGCCGGTTACGGGGTAGAGCGGGCCCGCGGCGATCGGAATGCCGATGATGTTGTAGACGAACGCCCAGAACAGATTCTGCCTGACTGTGCGGATAGTCGCACGCGACAGAGCGATCGCAGTCACCACGCCCCGAAGGTCCCCGCGAAGCAGGGTGACATCTGACGCCTCGATCGCGACATCGGTGCCGGTTCCAATCGCTATTCCGACGTCGGCTTGGGCAAGAGCGGGCGCGTCGTTGATCCCGTCACCAACCATGCCGACCCGGGCCTTTCTCTGCTGAAGCTGCTTGATCTGGTCGGCCTTGGCCTCAGGCAGTACCTCGGCGAGGACATGCTCTATTCCCACCTCTTTGGCGACAGCTTCAGCAGTGCGCTTGTTATCGCCAGTCATCATCACCACGTCCAATCCCATATCGCGCATTGCCTTGATCGCGACACGCGATTCGGGCTTGATCTGGTCTGCGACCGCAATGATTCCCTGAATTTGGTCGTTGATCGCGACGAACATCGGAGTCTTGCCCGCGAGTGCGAGCGACTCGGCACGCGACTCTGCATCGCCGCCGGCTACTCCGCGATCTCTCATCAGCTTCGCATTTCCGAGCAGCACCCGCCGGCCGGCGACGATTGCTTCCACGCCATGTCCCGGAACTGCCTCGAACGATGATGGCGCCTCGAGCACCAGCCCGCGTGCCTCGGCTGCGCGCACGATTGCCTCGCCGAGAGGATGCTCGCTGTTTCTCTCCGCACTCGCCACAAGTTGGAGAAGCTCATCTTCCTTCGCATCGCCGAAGGGAATGACGTCGGTGAGCGCCGGCTCGCCTTTGGTAATCGTGCCGGTCTTGTCGAGCACGATCGTGTCGAGCTTGTGAGCCGTCTCGAGGCTCTCTCCACCCTTGATGAGCACACCATGCTCAGCCCCCAGTCCGGTGCCAACCATGATCGCGGTTGGCGTGGCAAGACCGAGCGCGCATGGGCAGGCGATGATGAGCACTGCGACGAAGTTCACCAGCGCCATTGTGAACCTGGCGTCCGCGGGCGCAAGGATGAACCACGCCGCGAAGGTGACCACCGCGATGCACAGAACGACAGGTGTGAAGATCCCGCTGATCACGTCCGCCAGGCGCGCGATTGGCGCCTTGGATCCCTGAGCATCCTGCACCATCCGCACGATCTGCTGGAGTGCGGTTTCCCTCCCCACCTTCGTCGCCTGGAAGTCGAATGACCCTGTCTTGTTGAGCGTCGCGCCGAACACCTCATTACCCGGCGTCTTCTCGACCGGCAGGCTTTCTCCGGTGAGCATGGATTCGTCGACAGCCGACGTACCCGTGGTGATGACGCCATCCACGGGAATCTTCTCGCCCGGCCGGACGCGCAGAACGTCGCCAGGCACGACCTGCTCGACTTCGATCTCCATTTCCTTTCCATCGCGCACGACGCGGGCGGTCTTCGCCTGGAGCTTCATGAGTCGCTGTATCGCCTCGGACGTGCGACCCTTTGCACGTGACTCCAGCATTCGCCCGAGAAGAATGAGCGCGATGATCACGCTCGTGGCTTCGAAGTAGACGGGCACCATCAAGCCGCCCTCCGCTCCCGACATTCCCTGCATCGCGCCTACTCCCCCGCTTGTGGCGAGCAGCTCCGGAGCAATGGTCGCCACAATGGAATACAGATACGCTGTACCGGTTCCGATCGCGATCAACGTGTTCATGTCGGCAGCCCGATGTCTCAAGGCAGCCCATGCGCCGCGGTAGAAGTGAATGCCGCAGTAGAATACAACCGGCGTCGTAAGTGCCAGTTGAACCCAGTTCGCCCCGGAGAAGTTGAGCGCGGCAATTCGACCGTGCGACATGGCCATCACGAGGACAGGAAGCGAAAGGATCGCGGCAATCCAGAACCTTCGCCGCAGACTCTCGTACTCGGCTGTCCTGGCTGCAGATTCGGAGCTTTCCCCGCTCTCACCGCTGCCTGATGCATCCCTTACCTGATAGCCGAATTCCTCGATGCCCCGACGGATCGATTCTATGTCAGTTGCGCCAGGCAGGTACTCGACGTGTACCCGCATGTTGGCGAGGTTGAATGAGGCGTCGACTACGCCTCGCAGGGAGGCGAGATGCTTCTCGAGTGGCTGTGCCGAGCCTGAGGGCCGGGCCGAGTCATCGACGATGAAGTCGGCCCTGGTCGTCCCGGTGGTGCCGTAGCCGACATCCTTGACGGTAGCGGCGAGCTGCTTGATGCTCGTCGCGGCAGGGTCGTACTCGATCGTAGCCCGGGCGGTCGCCAGGTTCACGCTCGCCTTCCGCACCCCCTCGGATTTGTTGAGCGACTTCTCGATGCGGCCGGCGCAGGCGGCACAGGTCATCCCGGTGATGGGAAGATCGATGCGCTCAGCCTGACCGTCAGGCGTTGAATGGTCATGGCGCAGCGGGGCGGTCATCGGCCGCTCCGATACATGAGATCCACGATCTCGTCGTACATCGCGCTTGCGTCGCCTTCCCCGGCGCGAATCGCTACCGCCGCGCAGTGCTTGAGGTGATTTTTCATGAGCTCACGACCGACGGCGCGAAGCGCTTCGTGGACGGACGAGATCTGAATCATTATGTCCGCACAGTATCGCTCTTCCTCTACCATATTCTGAAGCCCTCGCACCTGACCCTCGATGCGCCGAAGGCGTTGGAGGTTTCTTTCTTTGGCGTCCGGGTCAACAGCTACTGCCTTCCGACCGATGACCGGGCCGGCCTTTTCGATGTCCGGCTTCATGATTCCTGCTGTGTGGAGGGCGATTGCGCGTCACTGACTGGCAGGACGCAACCTATACCCCTAGGGGGTATTCTGCAAGCCCACTGTCTGGCCCACCTTTCCGGCGGCGAGCGCGTGAGGTGGCGCGGCCTCAGTGAGCAGCCGCGTGACGAACCGCTGGCCCTCGGAGATACGCTCGATCTCGAGCGCTATCGCATCCACCGCGTTCTCGAGCCGCTCCAGGCGCTCGCCGCCGTCGACGCGCTGCCCCCGCTGAGCGGAGGGTCTCATCGTCCGTCTGAAAATCGCCCACGCGGCGCTCATCGCGAGCGGTGCGAGCACGAACATCGTGAATATGATGGAGACCTTCTCGACCGTGCGCGGATTGATCCCCAGATTGGCAAGGGGAGACTCCGAAGCCGCGATCAATCCCGCGGGCGCGCTCGTGAGCTGCCGGCCGGTTTCCGCGATGTCGGTTTCCAGCTGGAGTATCCGTTGGTCGAGAACGGACAATCTCTGCTCGAGTCCGGCTTTGACCGCACCCTCAGCCCCTATCAGATCCTTCGCGATTTCCCCTCGGCGTGACGCCGCGGACTCGAGCTGGTTGGACAGCTCGCTTCGCCGCTCTCGGAGCGCCTCCAGATCCTGCTGAGTGCGCGGTACGGTGATTGTGTAGGTGTTACTCCCGGTCCCACCCGCGACAACCGGGGGCGCAGATGGAGGAGCGGTGGCGGGCGGAATTCCGGATGGCTGCTGCATCACTACCGGTCACCCGCGGGGAGGGCCTCTGCTCGCTTTCCCGTTCCGAGCGCCGGCACCTGTTGCCTCTCCGACAGCAGCCTGGTCACGAAGCGCTGCCCTTCGGAGATACGCTCGATCTCGACCGCAATCGTGTCAACCGACTGCTCGAGTCTCTCGAGGCGTTGCGCCGTCTCGGTGAAAACGGCGGGAGGAAGCGGCGGCTGGTTCGATCTCTTCCACATCATTCGGGCAGCGCCAACAGCAAGCGGGGCGAGCACCACCACGGTGAACACGATGGACACGCCCGTGATCTGACCCGAGCCGAGTCCGGCAATTACAGGAGACGATTCCGTGGTGGCGAGGAGCCCGGCCGGCGCGCTGGTGAGCAGCGTTCCGGTGGTGGCGATGTCTGTCTCCAGCTGGACCATCCGCTTGTCCAGGACGGCGATCCTTTCCTCGATCCCCCGTCGCGCAGTCTCGTTGTTGGTCGCGTTGAGCTGCGACATGAGGCGCGAGCGGCGGCCGCTTGCGGATGTGAGCTGGTCGGAAAGCTCTTCGCGACGAACCTTGATGGCTGCTACGTCGCGCGCTGTGAGCGGTGCCGTGACCGTGTAGAGGTCGGTCCCCGCCTCATTGGTGATCACCGCTTTCACCGGAGGTACGGGCGTTGGAGCGGACTGTGGTGCCTGCATGGGATATCTACGCGCTGGACGGCTGTTGGGTTACACGGGCGGACCAATCGCCTCCGCGGTAAGATGCACTCTAAAGCCCGTACAGTCGAACTCCTACGAGCCGCCAGCTTGAAGCGGCCAGCTGTCCGCGTCGACCGGGATAACTCTCCTGGACGCTGTACTCCGACGCACCGGCGACGATGCAGGGATCCAGGGGAGAAACCGCACAGGCAACGGCAGTTGCCTTCGCGCCGGGTCGCTCACTCCCATTCCGGCTCCCGGGTGAGGGTGTCGACGTGTACACGACGCGCCGACGACCGTCCTGACACCCGCTGCCATCCCGCTCCGGTCGCGGCGTGCGAAACCACGATCTCGAAGCTGTCGGGGGCTATCCAGCGCGCGTAATTGGAATCGATGTCGCAGTCGCAGCCGCCGCCGGAGGGGCCGCGCGCAACTACTTCACCCGAGAGTAGATCGCGTACCACGGCGAACGTTCCCAGGTCGCCCGGCAGCGGATCTTCCGCCACGTACGCCGCGTACCTTCCGTCGGGCGAGAATACGAAGTCCTGAAAGAACGCCCATACATCGTGCGGCACCGGCTGTGTTTCCAGCGCCTGCTGGCCGCGACGCAGCCGGAATATCTTCCGATGGGGCGCCGAAGAATCTTCCGACGCCTGGATAAGTCCCACTACCAGCGTATCACCAACCACGATCGGGAATGGGGCGATCACGTCGCGGATGGTGTCCGCGCCCAACGGAGAGGCGAGTTCCACCGTATACACGAGGCCGCTGTCCTCTGTCGCGTCCCAGCTCGGAGCAAACGCGGAATCGATGACGGTGATGGTGGTGCTCGCCCCTGTGCCCTCCTGGCCGCGACAAGCAACGACAAGGGCGAGCGCGGCCACCGCCAACCGCGCGCGACCGATCAACCAGGGCGCACGAAATGTTCTCGCAAGTTGTCGGCGGGGAATCATCGTCCTCCTGCTACCGAAGGAATCGCTCCGCGAGCTGACACATTCGTTCGTCGCCTTCCTCTTCCGCCCGGGCGCGGATGCTCTCCACGAACGGACGCAGCTTCTGCTCGCCCCAATAGTAACCGGTAGCACTCTCCGCGCTACCGGTATCGCCCGAGCGCGCGCCGCCGAGCAGCGCTTCCGCGGCGGCCTCGTCATAGCCAGGGTCATCGCGGGCGGGAAGCGAGTAACGCGTTCCAGGGTCACCCCTCCCGCCCGCATCCTCCTTTACAAACGCACGCGACATGTTTCGCCCTCGACAGGAGCAAAGGAATGTCGCAGCTTTCGCGCCGTATCACGGGACTTGCAGATTGAGACTGCCAACTCGAACAAGGATGGAGAGGGATGACGCCGGACGCCTTTGAGGAACAGCAGGAGACACTCGATCCGCACCGCCGTGAGGAGCGGGACGCCGCCCGGGTGGAGCTCGCCGGCCGCATC
This sequence comes from Gemmatimonadota bacterium, assembly GCA_031390205.1. Classification (GTDB taxonomy): domain Bacteria; phylum Gemmatimonadota; class Gemmatimonadetes; order Gemmatimonadales; family Gemmatimonadaceae; genus UBA4720. Next base: position 7,520 of record JANMTG010000275.1, on the reverse strand, counting down.
CGTCAGAAGGGCGTGCTGTTCGATGGGCGTGAGACGCCTGCCCAGCTCGATGATCTGCTTACCGCCATCGACCGGTTCGAGGCCGCGGTCATCGCGCGCGGGGGGGATCTCATGATCAACATGCCAACCTCATCCGAGCCGGAGAACCCCGCCTTCGTCATTCCGCGGCGAGAGCCCGGCGAGGACGTCGATGTCTACGCCGGGCGGATCCTCGCGGCGGCGGCACGTCTCGCGAAGGCGGATCTCTAGAGGATAGTGACGACGGCGTGACGAGCGGAACCAGCCGGAGCATCCGCTGGGCTCAGGCAGGCCTGCTGACGAACGCGGTGCTCGTGCTCGTCAAGCTGATCGCGGGAATCGTCGGACACGCCAATGCGCTCGTCGCTGACGCCGTAGAGTCGTCGGCCGACATTTTTTCTTCGGCGATCGTGTGGACGGGATTGAGCATTGCCGCCCGACCCGCCGACGACAACCACCCCTACGGTCACGGCAAGGCGGAGCCGATTGCTGCAGCCGTGGTCTCGCTCATGCTCCTTGGCGCCGCGGTCGGGATCGCGATCATGGCGGTTCGCGAGATTCTCCGGCCGCACCAGGCCCCCGCGCTCTTCACGTTATTCGTGGCTGCCGGTGTGATCGTAATCAAGGAATGGCTCTACCGGCGCGTAGCGCGCGTGGGAAGAGAGACGGGCAGCACCGCGGTCGCCGCCGACGCTTGGCACCATCGCAGCGACGCGATCAGCTCGGGGGCCGCATTCGTCGGAATAGGTATCGCGTTGTTGGGCGGCCGCGGCTGGGAAGCAGCGGATGACTGGGCGGCACTGGTCGCGGCGTTTCTCATCACGGTGAATGGCGTGCGAACGCTGAAACCCGCATTATCCGGCCTGATGGATGAAGCGCCCGACCGCACCGTGCGGGAGAGAGCCCTCGACGCGGCTAGCCGCGTCGGCGGAGTAAGAAGCGTGGAGAAGCTGAACGTGCGGAGCTCGGGTAGCGGGTACTACATCGACCTTCACGTGCAAGCCGATCCGGCGCTGTCCCTCGAGGCGGCGCACGAAATCGGCGCCCGCGTGAAGTACGCTATACGGGAGGCCATTCCAAGAGCGGTAAACGTGCTCGTCCACATGGAGCCATACAGGCAGACGCGAGATTTTCCGGCTGATCCGGCTCTCGTGACACCACCTCCCGCGTAGCATTCGCGCCTACTGGCGCTTCCAGTCTCCGCCCTTTCCGCCGCGCTTCTCGACGAGGCGCACCTGCGAGATCTCCATCTCCCGCTCGACGGACTTGGCCATGTCGTAAATGGTGAGCAGACTCACCGTTACGGCGGTGAGCGCCTCCATCTCGACTCCGGTTTTGCCCGATGCCTCAGCCCATGCCGTCACCCGGAGACCGGGGATGGAGCGATCCACTTCGATCTCGATCCTGACGTCGTTCAAAACCAGCGAGTGGCAGAGGGGAATGAGCTCCGGAGTTCGCTTTGCCGCCATGATTCCGGCAATGCGGGCAGCCGCCACGACATCGCCTTTTTTCAGCGACCCGCGAACGATCACGTCGAGAGTTTCCGCGGTCATGGAGATCGAGCCCTCCGCGCGTGCGAGACGCGAAGAGTCGGGCTTGCCGCCGACGTTCACCATTCGGGCACGCCCCTCGGCGTCCAGATGCGTCAGCTCTTTCATCGGAGCGTCGCAGCGAGCTCGCGAACGAGCTTCGCGGTTATCAGCTGCGGATTGACGTTTCCGGTAGCCCGGGTTTGGGCGCGAAGGACGGCGTCAACCGATTTGCTCGCCGCCGCCGCGGCCGCGTCGTCCTTGCGGTGCAGGGCATCCCGGGCTTGTTCTCCGAGCAGCTCTACTATCGCCTCGAGCGTATCCGCGAACGCTCCCCGCGCGCTGGCGGCTCCCTGCGCCAACGCCGCGGCGTAACGCACGCCTCGTTTATCGCCAACCGCGGCATCGAGGATCTTTCGCGCGGCTAGAGTAGCGCGGGCGTTGCTCTCGCCCGAAAGGAGCCGTCCGGGCGCGCCCGCGGCAGCGCGAAGCTGCTCCGTGGCGCTCCCACTACGGTCTTTATCCAACGCCGCCTTGACGACCGGATTCGACAGGAACGCCTTCATACTCGCATCGGCCACGAGCGGCACGCGCACCGCGACAACGCGCGAACGGATCGTAGGCAAGAGCGCCCCGGGCTCGCTCGACGTGAGCACGATAGTGGTGTCGGCGGGTGGCTCCTCGAGGAGCTTGAGAAACGCGTTCGCCGCCATGTCTGCCCCTTCCTGCGGCACCATGCGCTCAGCATCGCCGACGATGAAGACTTTCCGGGCCCCCATGGCGGGAGACATCGAAGCGCGCTGTACGAGCGATCGTACGGTTGCCACATAGATACCTTCGCTTCCCGATGGCGCGGCATAAAGCCCGTTGGCGCCGGCGCGCTCCGCGATGGCGTCAGCGTAATCATCTCGAACCTGCTCGAGGTCCGGATCCGCATCCCTGAGTCTCGGTCGTGGAAAGACCCAGTGGAGATCGGGGTGGGTGAGCGCGCGTACGTAGCGGCAGCTCGTGCACTTCTCACAGGGTGGCGGTGGGCTCTCGGCCGTGCAGAGCAGCCTCTGCGCCAGCCAGAGCGCCAGCCGCTGCTTGCCGATCCCCCTGGGCCCGTGAAACAGCAGGCTCGATGGAAGTGTCTTCGCCTCGACACTCTCGGCCAGCCGCTGGCGCAGCGATTCGTGTCCGTACAGGTCGATAAGGGGCACGCCGAAATATGGCGAATGCCCCTCGCGTCTGGCACGTTTTCTGACCTGTTCTCATGCGCTCGATTCACGCCAAACCGCAACGGAGACAGTCATGCCCAATCAGCTTAAGGGGCGCAAGGTCGCCTTCCTCGCCACCGACGGTGTCGAGGAGGTGGAGCCTGGGCCGATTTCGATCGGGTAAACACCGACGAGAAGGGCAACACTTTGCGTAGCAAAGTACTTGACCGTTCTGACCTATGTCGCTAACTTTAAAATTATGGCCTCGGTTACCCCCCTTCATCGCGCCCCGGTTCCTGAACCACCCGCGCTACACGTGCGGGCGATGGACAACCTCGCGTTCATCCGGGACACGATGGAGGCGGCGGGGTCATTTACCGCTGTATCCGGTTGGGGAATGGTCGCCGTCGGCATCATCGCCTCGGCTGCCGCGGTCCTCGCCGCCGTACAGCCCACTCCGGTCGAAGCCCTCTACATCTGGATAGCCGCCGCCGTGTTCGCCCCCGCCGTAATGCTGTGGGCGATCGTCCGGAAAGCGCGCAACGCGCACGTGCCGCTCCTCTCCGGGCCGGGGCGCAAATTTCTCCTCAGCTTTTCGCCGCCACTCGTAGTTGGGGCGCTGCTCACGTTCGTTCTGTACCACGCTGGAATGGTGATGACGATTCCCGGCGTGTGGCTGCTTCTTTATGGCGCCGGTGTGGTGGCAGGCGGGGCGTTCTCGGTGCGCGTGGTTCCGGTAATGGGGTTGTGCTTCATGCTGGCCGGCACCATCGCGCTTTTCTCACCGCCGTCATTCAATGGCTGGATCATGGGCGCCGCGTTCGGGGGTCTTCACATCGGATTCGGGATTCCAATCGCGCGGAGGCACGGTGGCTAAGCACGGTACCGCGCGCGACGACGAGGGTCCCGGGGGCGCGGTGGGTGGCGGATTGCGTTCCCTCCGGGGAAGATCCGCGGCGAAGGCTACGCCCTTCGGGCGCACGCCGCATGCGCTGGACCGGCTCATTCACGAGAGGCTTCGCCTCGGGATCGTGAGCGCGCTGGCCGTCAACGATTCGCTCAGTTTCAGCGACCTGAAAAAGCTGATGAAGACGACGGACGGCAACCTGAGCGTCCACGCGCGGAAGCTCGAGGAAGCCGACTACATCGCGTGCACCAAGTCGTTCGAAGGCCGGATGCCGAAGACCGAGTATCGCCTCACCGCGACTGGACGCCGTGCGCTGGAGCGATATCTCGACCATATGGAAGCGCTGATCCGCGCGACGCGGGAGCGTTGAGCAGTGTCCCACTCCCATCACGCGTCGAAACACTCGCACGTCCTCTTGCCGCAACCTACACCGGCAGAGCGCGGTATTCACGTCGCCGTCATCATGGACGGCAACGGCCGGTGGGCGAACGCGAGAGGACGCCCGCGCACGGCTGGACACATCGCCGGGGCGCGTGTGGTCCGGAAGATCGTCGAAGCGGCGCCGTCGTGCGGCATCGGCATGCTCACGCTCTATGCCTTCTCCGCCGACAACTGGCTGAGGCCTTCGCGTGAAGTCGCACTCCTGATGCGGCTTTTCCGGCGCTACCTCGTTTCGGAAGTGGACCGCTGCGTCACCAACGACGTGCGCATGCGCATCATCGGACGTCGTGACCGTATTCCGGGCGAGTTGCTTCGGGCGATCAACGCCGCGGAGGAGGCGACCAGGGATGGCACGACCCTCGATCTCCGGATTGCCGTCGACTACTCCGCCCGCGATGCGATGGTTCGGGCGGCGGAGAGCCTCCGCCGCGCGGAGAACATTACTCGCGACGAGTTTGCGAGCGCGCAGGGCGAGGTGGATCACTGGACGGGCCAGCGCCGCGACGTGGACCTGTTGATACGCACCGGCGGCGAGCAGCGTCTGAGCGACTTCCTGCTCTGGGAGTGCGCCTACGCCGAGCTCTATTTCACGGATCGCCGCTGGCCGGACTTCACCGCTACCGATCTGGAGCAGGCGGTCGCGGACTTTCACTCACGCGAGCGGAGATTCGGCACTGTACCCGAGGCGGCAGCCGGTTGATTCTGAGTTGGCGAGCTGAAGGCGGCGCTGTTACCGTGCCCGCTGCCGCTGACTCAGACTTCCGTAGACGATGGTCAGGAACTGATCGGGCTTGAGAAAGCCGTTCCCCCATTGCGCGTCGAGATCGGCCAGCGGCTTCGCGGCGAGAACCTGCCCGAGCGTTCTTCCCTGCGACACCAGTCTCGCGATTCGCTGGCGAACGGTGACCATCATGTCGCGGTAGCGCACGAGATCCGCGCGGGTCGCGAGCGGTCCGTGTCCAGGAATGAACCGAGTGCTGGCGGTCGTCATCGCCAACGCCTGGTTCGCCGCCACGATCATGCCGACCACCGAGCCGCCCGTCGACACATCAATGAACGGGTACATACCGTTGAAGAAAGTGTCCCCCATGTGAACGACGTTTGCTTTGCGGAAGAAGATTATGGCGTCACCGTCGGTGTGGGCATTGCCGACGTGGAACGTGCGCACCGTGTCGTCGTTGATGTAAAAGCTGATGGTGTCGGAAAAGGTGACAACGGGCAGCGCGGCTCGGGGTGACGCTGGAGCCCTGCTGTTGAATGCCGCGATGAATTGCTCGCTGCTCATGCGCCGCCTCACGTTCTCGTGCGCGAATATGATCGCACCCGATCCCGCCATCGCTTCGTTGCCGCCGGTGTGATCGCCATGCCAGTGGGTGTTCACGACAAAGCGCACGGGCTTCGAGGTGACGGTCGCCACGGCGGCTTTGATCTTCGGCGTCATCGGCGCGTACTGGTCGTCGATGATGAAAGCATCGTCTTTGCCCACCGAGAGTCCGATGTTCCCACCCATCCCCTCCAGCATGTAAACGCCGGCCGTGATGGGCACGATCTTGACCGTTACTTGCGAGGCATCCGGCGGATTCTGGGCCTGAGCGGACGATGCCAGCAGCAGGGCGAGCGCGATCGTGAAGAGGCCCCGGGTTGGGCGAGGTGTTGAGATAGCTGAATGCATTCGACGTCCCGCAGGAGGGTTAGGCCCGGCGAGCGGAGTCCAGTAGGGGAGGGTCCGTCGCTCGATATGTAGGCAAAACTACACGGTCGCGTCCGGGATGCTATCCGCTCCCTGCTTCGGTATTCGATGACTCCGGTCGGGTAGCGGCCCCGCTATGCCACAGAACTCTTTCCGGTTGCCCTTAACGCCACCGGTACCGCCGCGTCTACCAGTTGACCCGGGCGCATTCCCGCGTGCGGCGCATACCAGGCAGTGGAGGTTTTTCAATGTTGAAAGTTCGTACCCTGGCGCTTGGCGCCTTCATCGCAGTGGGCGTGGCAACGATCGTTGAGGCGCAGGCCACTCCGACACCGCGCCCGTCCCCCGACGGTGGAGCCTATGGCCGCGACCACGGCGATATGGGTAAGCGCGGACCTCGCCAAAAGGCTGGCCGCGGTCGTGGCGGCTTCGGTTTTGGCCGCGACATGAACCTGACGGAACCGCAGCGCACACAGATCACGGCGATCCACAGGAAGTACCAGCCGCAGCACCAGGCGCTCCGCGACCGCGCGAGACCGTTCAATGAAGCCGCTCGCACGGCCCGTCAGAACTGGGACAGCGTAGGCTTCCGCACGAACACCGAGCGTGCCCGCCAGGTAATGGCCGGTGGCGCGACGATCCGGACTCAGGAAACGGCGGAGATCCGCAACGTCCTCACGGCCGAGCAGCGCACCAAGTTCGATGCGCGTCAGAAGGAAAAGACCGAGCGTCGGGCGAAGATGAAGGCTGAAGGCGGTCGCCGCGGCAAGACGGGAAAGGCCCGCCCCGCGACCAGCGCGACGATCAGCTAGCAACACCGGCTTCAGCAGTCGAATGCCTCCGGCGATAAAATCGCCGGAGGCATTTTCTTTTGCGGACGCTTTAACGGTGCGATCGATCCGGCCAGAGACTATCCCCGTCAGGCGCGAAAAACTAACTTTGCACGGAGATTCGTTCCAAGAGGAAGTGATCGATGGCAACTGAAGTCGTCCAGCTCAAGCGCCGCCGCTTCGGTGAAACGATGCGCCGCGACGCATGGTGGATTGAGCCGGTCGTGGTTTTCCTGGTCCTGAGCGGCTTTCTTGTGTACGCGACCTGGGCAGCGCTCGAGAACGCCCACTACGAGTTTGGTCCCTACCTCTCGCCATTCTACTCGCCGCTGCTCTTCGCCGATTCGCCGCATGCCTGGATCCGGGGCGGCAGGCCAGGCTGGATCCCGGATTTCCTGCCGTTTTCTTCCGCGCTCCTGATTCTTCCGTTCCCGGCCGGCTTCCGCTTCACCTGCTACTACTACAGAGGAGCCTACTACAAGTCCTTCTGGGCAGATCCACCGAGCTGCACCGTCGGCGAGCCACGAAAGAGTTATCGCGGGGAGAGATTTCTCCCGCTCACCATACAGAACATCCATCGGTATTTCCTCTACGCGGCGCTCGCATTTCTCGTCATCCTCAGCATCGATGCATACAAGGCGATGTGGTTCACCGACCCCGCTACTGGAGCGAAAACATTCGGAATCGGTGTCGGCACCATCGTCCTGACCGTGAACGTCGTGCTCCTCGCCGGCTATACCCTCGGCTGTCACTCGTTGCGTCACCTCGTCGGGGGATATCTCGACCGTCTGTCGCGCGCACCGGTTCGCAGGAAGACCTATGACTGTGTGAGCTGCCTCAACCGCGGACACATGCGGTGGGCGTGGCCGAGTCTCTTCTGGGTTGCATTCGCCGACGTGTACATCC
>JANMTG010000252.1:0-4521 GCA_031390205.1 Gemmatimonadota bacterium | reverse complement strand
CTTGCCGGCACCGTTGGCGCCAAGGACGCCGATCTTGGCGCCGGGATAGAACGAAAGCCAGATGCCGCGTAGAATCTCCCGCGATGGTGGGACGACTTTGCGCAGGTCCTTCATTACATAGATGAACTGTGGAGGCATGGGGACAAAGTAACCCGGCTCCTTGCTCACGCGGCCGGAAACCCTATGTTAGGCGTTCGATTCAAGGGAAAACACGATGCTCCGGCTGCCCCGGTTATCCGCAGTTCCGTTCACGCTGCTCCTGCTGGCTCCCGCGCTCCTGGGATTGACCGGAGATGCACGTGCGCCGGACCTCCCCGTCGTGAAGGCAAACGACAATCGCTCCGCCGCCGGCAAGCTTCGCGGAAACGTCCTCACCATCAAGCTCGTTGTGGGGATCGCACGCTGGTATCCACAGGCCAGCAACGGACCATTCGTCGATGTGGAGACGTTCGCCGAGGAGGGACGGACACCGACGATTCCCGCTCCACTGATTCGCGTCCCCACCGGAGCGATCGTCGAGGCGACTATCCGCAACGTACTCGATTCAGCCGTCACTCTTCACGGCTTCCACACTCGCCCCGCCGAAATGTCCGACAGCATACGCCTGGAACCTGGCGAGACGCGGACCGTGCGCTTCTCTGCGGGAGAGCCTGGCACCTACCTCTACCGGGGCATCATTGGGAAATACCGCGACCGGATCGGAGGGGGTGATCGCGACACTCGCGAGCGCGAGCAGCTCGCGGGTGCCTTCGTGATCGACTCCGCCGGGCCGCGTAGAAGCGATCGCATACTGGTGATCAACATTTGGGGGAAGTGGAAGGACTCCACCCACTACCAGAACGCGCTGGCCATCAACGGAAAATCATGGCCCCACACCGAACGACTGGGAGCTACCGTCGGCGATACCCTCCGCTGGCGCGTCATCAATGCGAGCGCCCGGGCGCACCCGATGCACATGCACGGGTTCTACTTCCGGGTAGATGCGGCAGGCGACATACGCCGTGACACGCTGTACGCTCCCGAGCAGCGGCGCCTCGTAGCCACGCAGCAGATTCTACAGGGCCGGACGTTCGCCATGACGTGGTCTCCCGACCGTCCAGGGAATTGGCTGTTGCACTGTCATCTGGGCTTTCATGTGATTCCCGAGGCCAGGCTAGATCCCCCTCCTTCTCGCCACCACTTCAATTATGCTCACAACCCGGCTGACCACATGGCGGGGCTGGTGATGGGGATAACGGTCCAGCCAGGGCGCGGCTGGAAGCCCGTGGCGGAGCCGCCGGCTCGGAAGCTCCGGCTCTTTGTGCAGGAAGGGCCGAGACGCGCACGTGCCCCTCGCTCGATGGGTTTTGTCCTGCAACGAGATTCGATTGCGCCGGCTCCAGACTCGACGGAACCTGTCGCCTCCACTCTTGTGCTCACGCGCGGCGAGCCCGCCGACATAACGGTCGTCAACAGACTAGCGGAGCCCACCGGGGTCCATTGGCACGGCATAGAGCTGGAGAGCTACTCCGATGGCGTGGTCGGCTGGAGCGGGATGGGAAAGCGCGTCGCCCCACTGATTGCTTCACGCGATTCTTTCACCGCGCACCTCTCCCTCCCACGGGCGGGGACGTTCATCTACCACACCCATCTCAACGACCTCGAGCAGCTGACTTCGGGCCTGTTTGGCGGGATCGTCGTGCTCGAGCCCGGAAAGCGATTCGATCCCCGAACCGACCACCTGTACGTGGCCGGCTGGGATGGTGAAGGCATACCGCCTCACGTGCTGGTGAATGGTGACTCCGCACCTCCACCGGTCGAGATGGCGTTCGGTACTACGCACCGCTTGAGATTTATCAACATCGGCGCCGCGGGTCTCGTACGATTCTCACTGCGGCGCGACACCACACTCGTGAGCTGGAAGGCGATCGCCAAGGACGGCGCTGACCTCCCCGCAGTACAGGCGACGGTACGGCGGGCGGTTCAGGTTCTCAATGTCGGCGAGACATACGACTTCGAGTTCGACCCGCTGGAGCGGGGGACCTATAACCTTGCCATCGAGAGCCTCGCGGGACCGGCTGGGGTGAAGCGGCGACAGCGCATCGACGTCCGCTGACGGCTCAAGCGAGCCGACGCCGCTCTATCGCGTTCGGGGCCGGTGGCAGGAACAGCGCATGTGACGCTCAGGCTCTCATCAGGTCGCTCGTGCAGAACGCGCAGCGCGTCGCCGCGGCATCGACCGACATTCTGCAGTGAGGGCAGTCCTTTTTCGGGATCTCCGGATCCGGCTTGATCAGAGCCTTCGATATGCGCCAGGCCACGAAGCCGATGATGATGAAGTTCACGAGCGCCGCCAGGAAGTCGCCTACTCCGAACTTCACCCGGCCGACATCCCAGGTCGCCGTCTGCCACTCCCCCCCCGGCCCGAAAGCGACGACAATCGGCATGATGAAATCGTCCACCAGCGCCTTCACGAGAGTGTTGAGGGCGGTGCCGATCACCACCGCGATCGCCAGGGCGAGCACGTTCTGTTTGATCAGAAATGTCTTGAACTCGTGGAACATGGGGTTGCCTCGTTTTCAGGCATGGCAGTCAGGCCGAAGCTGGCTGGATGGCCGAGCGACTACTTGCGAGACTTAGCTGCGCGGCGGCGCTGGCTGACTCGACGGCGGCACCATTCCCCTGATGCGCAGATAAGTCACGATGTTTCCGTAATGCTCCGCGTTGTGAGTGGCGTTGAGCACGAGCGCGTTCAGCCGGATGGAGGGCGAGCCGAATAGCGAAATCGCGCCCGAGCTGGCCGCATCCGACTGGGCGTACGCACGCTGACAGGATTGCGTCGAAGTCTTGAGCGCGGCGATGAGTCCCGCCTTGGTGGTGACGGTCTTTTCTATGTCATCCTCCGCGCCGCCCTTCTCTCCCAGCGCCATCGCGCAGATCAACGTCTGCGCGCCCGCAACGTGCCCGATCAATTGACCGAAGGTGCGAACGTCGTGCGTCGGCCGGAACGCATAGTCCTTCTCGGGCATTTGCTCGGCTGCGGTGGTGATGTGGTTGGTCATCTGCTGCCACATTCCTTTCGCCGCCCCAACGGCAAATGCGGGATTGGCGCTCGCTGATTGCTGCCCGGCAGCAGGTACGGCGAGGATGAACGGCAGGAGCAGTGCGATGCGTTTCATGGATGACTCCAGGTGAGAGTGATTCCGCCCGGCGATTCGGTCCGGTCGGCGTCCCAGGCGGGAGTCCAAGGTATGACCCGCCGCTCCCGCTTGCAAACTTTCACACATCTGTCTTGTACGGACGGCTAAAGGCGGACCTACATTTACCACGCCCGGACGGCTTCACCTTTGCGATGTCCATCGCCCAAGCGCATGCGCAACGAACGCTCACAGAGAGGTGCGACCGAATGACTGCTCCAGCTCAAGGCCTCCCCGACAGAATCGGGTTCCAGCCCGACGGCCCGCAACCCTTCAAGCCCTACATTGCGGCCGAGACCAAGCTCAGAGAGCTGACGCCGCTCCCACTTGCCGTTGGTGCGGTGCTCGGCCTCATCTTCGGCGCCTCGTCGCTGTATCTGGTGCTCAAGGTCGGCCTCACCGTCAGCGCGTCGATCCCCGTAGCGGTGATCTCGCTCACCGTCTTCAAGCTGTTAGCCCGGTTCGGCGCGCGCGAAGCGACGATTCTCGAGCACAACATCGTACAGACGGCCGGATCGGCTGGCGAATCGATAGCCTTCGGCATCGGCGTCACCATGCCCGCCATCCTGATCCTTGGGTTCGACCTCGAGATCACGCGCGTGATGCTCGTCGCGATCCTCGGCAGCTTGCTCGGAATCCTCATGATGATTCCGCTCCGGCGGGCGCTGATCGTGGCGCAACACGGATTCCTCAAGTATCCGGAAGGCACCGCCTGCGCCGAGGTGCTCAAGGCTGGGGCATCTCCTGAATCGCAGGCAGCTGCATCGCCCGAAGCGAGGCGCGAGCGCGAACGCCTGGGGGGAGCGATGAGCGCGAGGACAATCTTCACGGGCTTCGGAATCGCACTCGTGTACAAGACCGCAATGGTCGCCTTCCATTCGTGGAAGGAGGTACCTGAAAAGATCTTCGGCGCGCCGTTCAGAGGCGCATCCGTCTCTGCGGAGATTTCCCCGGAGCTGCTCGGTGTAGGCTACATCATCGGGCCACGCATCGCGGGCATCATGTGCGCGGGAGGAGTGCTCGCGTATCTGGTGCTCATTCCGATGATCAGCTTCTTCGGCCAGTCGCTGGGAACGCCGATCGCTCCCGAGAGCGCGACCCTGATCCGGGACATGAGCCCGGGCGACATCAGAAACGCCTACATCCTTTACATCGGCGCCGGCGCTGTCGCCGCCGGCGGTCTCATCAGCGTGTTCCGCTCGCTTCCGACTATCCTGCACGGAATCCGCGGCGGCATGCGTGACTTCAACGCATCGAAGACTCCAAACGCGCCCAGCACGCTCAGAACCAACTGGGATCTGTCGCTGAAAGTCGTGCTGATTGGAATCATCGCGCTGATCGTTGC
>JANMTG010000222.1:0-4822 GCA_031390205.1 Gemmatimonadota bacterium | reverse complement strand
TATTTCGGGTGGGGACAGGTGACCGCCGGGCGGCTTGATCTCCGCTCGGTCGGGATCGCGACCGCCGGCGCCATAATCCTGCTACTCCTCGGCAGGCTCGTTCGGCGACTATAGGCTGGCTCGGGTTTACTGGCTCTCTTTTGCGTTTTGAGTTGACCGTTTTTGTGTTGTCCGTTTTCGCGTGCCTGCGGCGTCCGATGGAATATCGGCCCGCACCTTCTTGCGGAGACCGTACAGCATCCGGCGGACATCTACCGTCGCTTCACTGAGAGACTCCCAGTCGCGAGTGTGGACTATTCCGTAGTCTCTCGCCAGCGTTAACTGGTTCTCCAGCTCCATCGCGGATTTGATTCCGATGCCTAGGAAGCGCGCGAACTCTTTCTGCGAGTCCGCACCACAGCCCTCGACGATATTGAACGAAATCGACTCGGCCGCGCTCGTCATCTGGGCCTTGAGCGACGCGTAGCCCGTTCGCGGGAAGCGGCGCGTCGCCGCCCTTACTGCGATCGCGAGAGCGTGTGCATTCGCGTGAACTCGCAGCTGCCGATAGTCCTGCATAGGCAAAAACAGACGTCAGCGCGTTCCCCGTGCGTCATCAGTCAGCCAGACCCGGGCGCAAAAGTTTGCCGCGGGCGCCTGCACGCAAAAACGGACAACCCAAAAACGGTCAACTCAAAACGCAAAAGCCAACCGTAGAGCTACACTACAGCCTTTTCGGCAACTGTTCGGTCAGCAAACTAGATTTCAGTCGTGAAGCAGAGCATAGTCGTCCGGGGCGCCAGACAGCACAATCTCAAAGGGTTCGACGTCGAGATCCCCAGGCGCACCGTTACGGTAGTGACGGGCCCCTCGGGATCCGGGAAGTCTTCGCTCGCCTTCGATACCATCTACGCCGAAGGTCAGCGCCGATACGTCGAGTCGCTTTCCTCGTATGCGCGGCAATTCCTCGAGCGCATGGAGAAGCCGGACGTAGATTCGGTTGAGGGGCTCTCGCCCGCCGTTGCCATCCAGCAGCAGAATCCCACCAAGACCTCGCGCTCCACCGTAGGTACCGCGACGGAGATCTACGACTACCTCCGCCTCCTGTGGGCGCGGGTCGGACACACTTTCTGCCCGCAATGCGGGCGCGAGATCAGGCCCGACACCGTGCAGTCGGTGAGCGATGCGGTTCTCGCGGTTCCCGGCGGGAACCGTTTTTACGTCACGTTTCCGCTTCGTCTCTCCAATAAAGTCACGCACGACGTCGTTGTCGAAAACCTCCGCGCACAGGGATTTCTGCGCGTAGCGATGGACGGTCTCGTCCACCACCTCGACGATCTGGCTGCTCCGAAGGTGGATATCACCCGCGCCACAGACCTGCTGGTGGTCGTCGATCGACTCTCGGTTTCCGCCGACAGTGCCGGGCGTCTGAGCGACGCCGTCCAGACAGCTTTCAGGGACGGAGAAGGCGACTGCGTAATTCTGTTCGCCGACCCGATCGTCTCTCCGCTGGATGGTCTCACGACGTCGAAGCTGAGATTCACGGAGCGGTTCGAATGTCCGAACGATGGCACCGTGGCGCCGCCGCCCTCCCCGCAGCTGTTTTCGTTCAACAACCCGCGGGGCGCGTGCAGCCGTTGCAACGGCTTCGGCGCGATTCTCGAGTACGACGAGGCTCTGATCGTTCCCTACCCCGCGCGCGCATTGCGCGATGGGGCTATCGACCCGTGGACCAAGCCACGCTACGAGAAAAAGCGGCGCGCGCTCGCTGAGTTCGCGACGCGCGAGCGAATTCCGCTGGACAAGCCCTGGGAGCAGCTCCCAGCCGCGCATCGCCAGCAGTTGCTGCACGCAAAGGCACGGGGGTACAAGGGAATCTTTCCTTTCCTCCGCGATCTCGAGGAGAAGCGATACAAGCAGTACATCCGCGTCTTTCTCCGGCAATACCAGACGGCGCAGGAATGTCCGCTCTGTCACGGCACGAAGCTGCAACGCGAAGCGCTGAACGTGCGGGTGGGCGGCTTCAACATCGCGCAGGTGGCCGAGCTGCCGGTGGACCGGCTGGCGATCTGGCTCAACGAGCTCGAACTCACCGCATTTGATCGCCGTGTGGCCGAGATGATCCTGAAGGAGGCGCGCGATCGGGTGACATTCCTTCGCGATGTCGGGCTCGGTTATCTCTCGATGAATCGCGCGACGCGAACGCTCTCGGGCGGAGAGGCCCAGCGCATTGGCCTCGCCAACTCCCTCGGCTCGCAACTGGTGGACACGCTGTACGTGCTGGACGAGCCATCGATCGGCTTGCATTCCCGCGACATGGACCGGCTGCTCAAACTGCTGCAGCGCCTGCGCGATGCCGGCAACACCGTCCTCGTGGTGGAGCACGACCTGGCGGCGATCGAACGGGCGGACTACATGGTCGAGCTCGGTCCCGGCAGCGGCGAAGCGGGCGGCGAGATCGTTTTCGCCGGACCGATGTCGCGCGTGAGCGAGAGTCCTCTCACGGGACAGTACGTGACCGGCGCGCGCACCATTCCACTTCCGGCCGAGCGGCGCCGGCTGGGACCGCGGTGGATCACGCTCACCGGAGCGCGTGAGCACAACCTACAGGGAGTTGACGTTCGCATTCCGTTGGGTGCGATGACCGTGGTCACCGGAGTTTCCGGCTCGGGCAAGAGCACGCTCGTGCATGATGTTCTCTACCGCGCGCTGGAGACCCACCTGGTGGGCGAGCATTCGGCCAAAGTCCACCTCGGAGAAAAAGTCGGGGAGTATGACACCCTCGCCGGGTTCGACGCGCTGGAGGACGTGGTGTTGATCGATCAGAGCCCGATCGGAAAATCGCCGCGGTCGAACCCCGTCACCTACGTGAAGGCGTTCGACGAGATTCGCCGCATCTTCGCCGACACTCCACTCGCCCGCCAGCGGAAATACAAGGCGGGGACTTTCAGCTTCAACGTCGAGGGCGGACGCTGCGAGGGGTGCGAGGGGGCGGGCGCGCTGGAGATCGAGATGGTGTTCATGGCCGATGTCTACGTTCCGTGCGAGGAGTGCGGCGGCAAGCGCTACAAGTCCGAGGTGCTCGACGTGACGGTGCACGGCCGGAACATCCACCAGGTGCTCAATCTCACCGTGGACCAGGCGATCCGGTTTTTTCCCCGCGAAGAAAAGCTCGGTCAGGCGCTCTGGCAGCTACAGCAGGTCGGACTCGGCTACGTTCGGCTGGGCCAACCGGCGACGACGCTGTCGGGTGGCGAGGCGCAGCGGACAAAGGTCGCGCGGGAGCTCGCGCTCGCCGGCAGAAAATCGGGAAGAAAGTTGTACGTAATGGACGAGCCTACTACGGGTCTTCACCTCGAGGACATTCGCAAGCTGGCGAAAGTGTTCGACCGGCTGCTCGAGCAAGGTCACACGCTGGTGATCATCGAGCACAACCTGGATGTGATCAAGCTCGCGGACTGGGTGATCGATCTCGGTCCCGAGGGCGGGGTCGGCGGCGGGAGAGTAGTGGCCATGGGCCGGCCGGAGGACGTGGCGAAGGTCGAGGAATCGCACACCGGGCGGTGGCTCGCACCTCTGCTCGAACGGGGCAACCAGGCAACCGGGATCGCGGCGGTGCGAAGCCCTCCAGAATACCGTAGCAGGGAGCTAAACGCTTTGGAGCTGAGAGCCTGATAGCTTCTCGGTCCCGCCGAATCGCACGGTCTTTAGGAGCGGCTCTCCTGCGCCAGTCGCGCGAGCTTCGCCGAGAGAGCGCGGGGCGCGAGACGATTCGCCTGCGCCATGACCTTGTTCCGGATGCCGGGAATCGCCACCCGTTTCCCCTTGAGCATCGCGTCGACTCCGTAACGCGCAACGTCGTCCGCGTCCGCTACGCCGAAGGTTCTGAACAGGCGCGAGTTCGTCATTTCCGCGGCTTCGGCGAAGTCGGTCTGGGTGGGACCGGGGCATAGGGCGGTGACGGTGACGCCACTGTTCCTCAGCTCTTCGGCCAGCGCCTGCGAAAAGCTGAGCACGTACGCCTTGGTGGCGTAGTACACCGCCATGAGCGGACCAGGCTGAAAGGCAGCGGTCGAGGCGACGTTCAGCACGCGGCCGGATTTGCGCTTCACCATCGGAGGGAGAAAAAGCTTGGTGAGGTGAGTGAGCGCGGCGATGTTCACCTGGATCATCTCCAGCTCGCGCGAGAGCTCGGTCTCGGAGAACTCCCCGCCCAGGCCGAAGCCGGCGTTGTTCACGAGCGCCTCGATGGGAATCGCTTCGTTGTGGAGGAAGTCGAATATCTGCTCGGGCGCGTCCGGCCGCCTCAGGTCGGCGGCAAAGACGTGCGCCTTGATGTCGAACTTGCCTTCGAGCTGTCCCGCGGCCGCTTCGAGCGTGTCGCGGCGTCGGGCGACCAGTGCCAGATCGAAGCCTTTCCGGGCGAGGACCTTGGCGATCTCGAGCCCGATGCCACCGGATCCGCCGGTGACGAGAGCGGTGTGGCGCGGTGATCCATCTTGTTTTGAGCGCATGGTTGGAACATAGCTATGCCCAGCCGCGGAGGGATGCGAGGTGGCGAGAAGTCGAGCTTCCGCTCGGTTGATTCCGCTTCGCGGCCCGGCTAGCTTTCGGAGCTAATCCCGAGTAGCTCAGGTGGTAGAGCAGGTGACTGTTAATCACCGGGTCGGGGGTTCGAGTCCCTCCTCGGGAGCTGGTTTAACACTCTTAGTTGCATCGATTTACAGAAACGGGCATTCCTTCGGGGGTGCCCGTTTTTCGTTTTTCGATGGAGATTCGAGGAATCGGCCACTCATCTCGTGTTGATCAAGTCTCCGACTCCTCCGATAATGCGGCCCTAAAC
>JANMTG010000205.1:0-1589 GCA_031390205.1 Gemmatimonadota bacterium | reverse complement strand
ACCGGATTGACGGCGTTGATGCTGACGCTGAGCACGGCTAGCTCTTCATCCCGACAATGACCTGGTCGCCGAACGCGGAGGTGGACACTTCAGTCGCCCCCGGCATCTGGCGGGCGAGATCGTAAGTGACGCGCTTTGACTTTATTGCGCGCTCCATTCCCTTCACGATAAGATCGGCGGCCTCGTTCCATCCCATGTACTCGAGCATCATCACTCCGGAAAGGATCACGCTGCCGGGATTGATCTTGTCGAGGTTGGCGTATTTAGGGGCGGTGCCGTGCGTCGCCTCGAAGACGGCGACGCCGTCACCCACGTTTCCACCGGGCGCGATGCCGAGTCCGCCAACCTGCGCGGCGGCGGCGTCGGAGAGATAGTCTCCATTCAGGTTCGGCGTCGCGATCACGGAATATTCCGACGGGCGGAGCAGGAGCTGCTGGAACATCGAATCGGCAATGCGGTCGCGGATTATGATCGCGTCGGCTCTCGCGGTTGCCCCGCCCTGCGCCAGCTCTGCCTCGGTGCACGTGTCGTCGCCGAACTTCTCGCGCGCGACCTCGTAGCCCCAGTCACGGAACGCGCCCTCGGTGAACTTCATGATGTTGCCCTTGTGCACAAGGGTGACCGATTCCCTGCACTTCGTTATCGCATAGCGTATCGCCATTTCGACGAGGCGCTTTGATCCGAATTCCGACATGGGCTTCACGCCGAGCGCTGATTTCTCGCGAATCTCGCTGCCGAATTCCTTACGCAGGTACGCGCCGAGCTTCTCCGCCTCGGCGGAGCCCGCTTTCCACTCGATGCCCGCGTATACGTCCTCCGTGTTTTCGCGGAAGATGACCACGTTCACCTTTTCCGGCTCTTTCACTGGGGCGCCTACGCCCTCGAAATATCGGACCGGACGGATACACGCGTAGAGGTCGAGCACCTGACGAAGCGTGACGTTGAGCGAGCGTATTCCACCACCAACCGGAGTGGTGAGTGGGCCCTTGATGGAGACCCGAAATTCCTGCATCGCGTCCAGAGTCTCCTGCGGAAGCCAGTCCTTGAACTGCTTGTATGATTTCTCGCCCGCGAAAACTTCCATCCAGGCGACCTTCCGCTGACCCTGATACGCGCGCTCCACCGCCGCGTCGAAAACGCGGACCGACGCGCGCCAGATGTCCGGGCCGGTGCCGTCTCCCTCGACGAAGGGGATCACCGGCGTCTCGGGGACCTTCAGCGATCCTTTCTCGAACGTGATCTTCTCCCCGTTCGACGGGACCTTCGCGAGCTTGTACTTCGCCATTCACGTCCTGTGCGTCGTTCGGAGCACCAAATGTAGCCGATGCGGCGCGGAGCGACCACACCCCAATCGCCGCCATCCGCACCGAATCTCAGGCGCTTTGCATTACGTGAGACTGGCTTCCATTGAGTCGGAGCTGCGGCAGGCCCGCCGCTCGCGATCGTTACCTGCGCGTCGGCGACATCCACCTGCGCGAACGCGGCCCGCGCATGAGAGGTGATACCCGAGACGAGACTCGAACTCGTAAGGCCATAGGCCGGGGGATTTTGAGTCCCCTGCGTCTACCGATTCCGCCACCCGGGCACTG
>JANMTG010000151.1:0-2120 GCA_031390205.1 Gemmatimonadota bacterium | reverse complement strand
CCACTTGGTGCCTGGGCGGCGAGGGGCGTTACTGCGGCCCACAAAAGAGCACCGGCAAGCAGGAGAGAGAAGCGACGGACCACTACCATAAGCGGTGCCCTCCACAGGGTCGGGAGCGTGTTACGACCTCTCCCACGGCGGAAGCAGCGGGAAAGGGAAATGCTCTGGCACCCATTATCCGCTTCAGAAGTTTAAATGTCAAGCAATTCCCGGCGAACCCCCCAACTGGCTCACCGCCAGCCGAGGAGCGGCGGCTGTATCATTTAGCATGGTGAGCGCTGCTCGCGAGTGACTTCCCTCGATCTCGCTTTGGTTGGCAATGGGACCGTCGGCGCTCTGATCGATGGCAAGGGAGATGTCGTCTGGTGCTGCCTCCCGCGCTTCGACGGAGATCCGGTGTTCTGCTCCCTCCTGCGGGGCGATTCCCCCCCTGCTGACCGCGGAACCTTCGCCGTGGATCTCATCGGCATGGTGAGGACCGAGCAGCAGTACGTCGCCGACACGCCGATTCTCGTCACCCGTTGTCACGACGCGGCTGGCGGATCGATCGAGATCACGGACTTCGCCCCCCGCTTCGAACAGCATGGAAAACTGTTCTGCCCGATGATCCTGGTGCGGCAGATCAGGCCGGTTTCGGGAAAACCCACGATCCGCTTGCGCGTTCATCCCGCGGATCAATACGGCTGCCGCGCCCGGGAGCACACGCTCGGGGCGAATGACATCCGCTATGGCGGAGATCTCCCGTTGAGACTCACTACCAACGCGCCGGCGACGGCGGTCGTCGAAGGATCTCCGTTCCCGCTCAAGGAGACTGTGACCCTGGTCTTCGGCGCCAACGAGCCGGTCGAAGGAGATGTGACCAGCACCGCGACGAGGATGCACCAGGAGACGCTGGAGCACTGGGAGAGCTGGGTCCGGTCACTGTCGCTTCCGGGAGAATGGCGCGACGCGGTGGTCCGCGCGGCGATCACGCTCCAGCTCAACGTTTTCGAGGAGACGGGCGCGATCATCGCCGCCATGACCACCTCGATTCCCGAAGCGCCTGCCAGCGCCCGCAACTGGGACTACCGGTACTGCTGGCCCCGCGACGCCTGGTTCGTCGTCGACGCTCTGAGCCGCCTCGGCGATCTGCGTACTACTCCGCGCTACCTCCGCTTCCTTCTCAGTGTCGCGGACCAGTCGGACGACGCACGCCTCAAGCCCATCTATAGTATCGATGGTACGCCGGTTCCCGAGGAGCGCGAGGCCGAATGCCTGGGCGGATATCGCGGGATGGGCCCGGTCCGCATCGGAAACGGCGCGCGCGATCAGCTCCAGCACGATGTATATGGTGAGGCCGTCCTCACGGCTGAGCCGATGTTTCTGAGCGCGAAGACGGGCGCGCGAGCCGACGAAAAGATTTTCCGGCGTCTCGAGAAATTCGGCGAGCACGCGGCGCAACTCTCTGAAGTCCCCGACGCCGGGCTCTGGGAGCTCCGCGGCATTGAGCGTGTTCACACTTTCTCGAGCCTCATGTGCTGGGCCGCGTGCGACAGGCTGGCCAGCTACGCCTTGTCGATAGATTTGCTCGCGCGCGCCGAGCACTGGCGCGCCCGCGCGTCACGGATTCGGGAGGCGATCGAGCGGAGATCGTGGAACGAGAAGCTCAAGGCCTACACGGCGGCGATGGAGGGCGACACGCTCGACGCGAGTCTGTTGCTGATGCCGCAGCTGGGATTCCTGAAGGCGGACGATCCGCGCTTCGTCGGGACAGTGAGCGCCATCGAGCAGGGTCTCAGGCACGGAGATTTCGTCTACCGCTACGTCGAGCGCGACCACCTCGGGCACCCCGAGAACGCCTTTCTCGCCTGCACCTTCTGGTACATCGCCGCGTTATCGGAGATGGGGCGGCGCGAGGAGGCGAGGGCGTTGTTCGAAAAGGTTCTGTCGGCGCGCAACCGGCACGGCCTGCTGGCGGAAGATCTTGACCCGCACACGCACGAGCAGTGGGGAAACTTCGTCCAGACCTATGGGATGGCGGGGATCATCGATTGCGCGCTCCGGCTCACCGAGGAGATGACCACTAAACCCTGAGGAAAGCACAGCCTTGGCGCCATGGGCGGATCAACGTCCTTCGGGCG
>JANMTG010000141.1:0-1805 GCA_031390205.1 Gemmatimonadota bacterium | reverse complement strand
CTTCTTCCGCATCGGCTTTGCCGTCAGACGAGTCCTGTGATTCCAAGCCGCTGTTCGAGCCAGCGTAGAGCGGCGTCGGTGGCACGTCCCGGATTGAAGAAGAGGTCGCGGGCCATCTCCCTGTGTAAGCGGCTCCCGCTGCGCGGGTGAGCCAGCGACCAGCGAACGGCTTGCACCGCATCGTCGGGCCAGCGCGCTGTGATTCCTCCCTTTCTTCCCCAAGTGTCGAGGTCGAGTGCGACTCCCTTGCGCCGCATGTTGGCGAGGAGCTGCGGAACGTCGAGAAAGACCATTGGGCGGTCGAGCAGCGAGAACTCGTTCGAAACGGACGACGCGTCGGATATCAACAGGTCAGCGGCCGCCATGTACGGCACCACATCCAGCCCCTTCACGAGTCGTGTATGCTTGTCGAGAAGTGGACGCAGCCGCGTTGGCCAGTCAGTCGTGCGGTCACGCGGATGATCGTGAAGCTTGATCATGACGTCGTACTTTCCGGTCGCTCGCAATCTCTCGACGACGGCTTCGCCAGTATGCTCGAGGGAGTTGTCCGCCTGTCCGGTTGGCGCGTAGAGAATTACCGGACGACGGCCCGAGAATCCGATTCGCCGGAGCATGGAGGGCTTGTCGATGGAGCCATCGACCAGTCGATCGAGCTTCGGAAAGCCGATGTCCACCAGCCGCGGGTCGGTTGGGCGGAGCATCCGCTCCTCGGTGAAGAGGCGACGCATGTATGGCCCCACGAGGAACAGGCGATCGTATACGAGCACATCCCGCCGAACCGCCATGTTGCGAAACGAGACCCCGTGAAAAAGCTGAATCCGCTCGCGATCTTCCTTGGGGAAATAGCCCGACACGTGGGCGCAGAAGACCACGTCAAAGGACTGCTCGTCGATCTCCTCCAGCTCCAGGATGCGCGACTTCGGGACCCGGAAGGGAGCATAGAGTTGCGCGGCCGTCAGCGCCGGCGTTCCGTCGGGCAGCGCCTGACGCCCGCCTGAGAGCCAGACTTCGACCTTTCTCGACCTGCGGAGTCGGTCGTACAGCGGCTTGAAGCAGACAAAGTGAACCGGGGCGTAACCGGCGAAGAGAATCCGCTTCGGTCCGGCTGCGCCCCTCGGAGATCGTCTCGACATCCTGCTAGAATGCGGCCTGAAGACCTACCGATGCAACGAGATTGCGGTAATCAGCCTCTTCGCCAAACGCCGAGCCGAGCGGCCTGTTGGTGCTTTGCGTCAGAAACCGCGCTCCAGCCGACATGGCAATACCCTTGGCCAACTTTGTTCGGACGGATCCGCGGATCCCACTGCGGCCGTCGCGCCGCCCCGCATCGGCCTCGTCGTAGGGCAGCTTCGATCGGAAGGAACGCAGCCTGTAGTCGTATCCTACCGACGCAGAGGCCTTGCGGCCCGTGCCGAACGTAAGCGCGCCGCCTATCTGTTGCTCCAAGCGTGATCGGTCGATGTCGACCGACGCGCGCGCGAACAGATCGGTCGCATTGCCATTTCCGTTGAAGTCGACGTTATAGACGGGTTCGTCCAGCAGCACGACCTGCCTGCCCTGAGTGGCCGAGAGCGCCGCAAGCTCGTAGGTGAGCTCCAGTCCCACGGGAGACTTCTGGCCGAAGGCAAGACCGAGCGTAGCCGTCGGGCCACTCAGGTCTCGAACGGCGAATGGGGTATCATAAGACCGCGCGTAGTAGCCCGCGCCAGCGCTTAACACGGCGAGGGACCCCTTTTTCGCCTTCGCCAGGAACGGCAAGCGAATATCGCCGCCAATGGAGTACTCCGCGTATTCCCCCCGCTTAT
>JANMTG010000071.1:0-17504 GCA_031390205.1 Gemmatimonadota bacterium | reverse complement strand
GTAAGGCGGCTATTTCCCGGCCGGTGACCGGCCGTTCGATTTCGCCGGATTCTCGACGCTCACTTCGTGGGCATCGACGAAGCTCACATCCTTGTTCCGCTGCTTCAGCATGTGCACGATGCCGACCTTGTCGGTCGCTTTCAGATAGGCTTCCTGGGGTTCGACGAGATTGCCGTCCACCAGCTCGATCAAGGCGTCGTTCATCGTGACCATCCCTAAGCGCCGCGAGGTCTGAAGGACAGACGGCAGCTGGAAAGTCTTTCCTTCGCGAATGAGGTTGGAGACCGAGGGGGTCGAGAGCATCACTTCGCGCGCGGCAACGCGGCCGCCTCCGATCTTCCTGCATAGAACCTGCGAGATGACGCCCTTGAGCGAGTCGGAGAGCATCACCCGGATTTGCGCCTGACGGTCGGGCGGAAACTGATCGATGACGCGATCGACGGTGCTGACCGCGCTCGACGTGTGAACCGTGCCGAATACGAGGTGACCCGTTTCCGCGGTCTCGATCGCCATGGAAACCGTCTCCAGATCGCGTAGCTCGCCGACCAGAACGATGTCGGGATCCTCACGGAGTGCGGCGCGCAGGGCGTGCTTGAACGACGACGTGTGGACGCCCACGTGGCGCTGGGTGATGAGACACTTCCTGCTTTCGTGCACGAACTCGATCGGGTCTTCGATGGTGATGACGTGATCGTTCCGCGTGCGATTGATCAGGTCAATGAGCGCGCAGAGAGTAGTGGACTTTCCGGAGCCGGTGGGTCCCGTCACCAGCACCAGTCCCTTCGTCAGCTGGCAGAGGCGCTGCACTTCCGTCGAGAGTCCCATTTGCTCGACCGTCACGACCGCGGCGGGAATGGCGCGAAACACGGCGCCCGTGCCCTTTCGCTCGCGCAGCGCGTTGCCGCGAAAGCGGCCGATGCCTTTGATCTCGTGGGCGAAGTCGGTGTCGTTGATCTCCGCGAACTCATCGCGATTCTGCTGGAGCATCACCGCCCCGAGCATGGCCTCGATATCTGCCTGTGTGAGAGGCGCGTGGTCAGGGACAGCCGCAATCTCGCCGCTGGCGCGGAACATCGGCGGCAAGCCAACCCGAAGGTGAAGGTCCGAGGCCTTCCTGGTGACGAGACCGCGCAGCAGGTCCTCGATTCTGTCGAGCGCGCGATCGTTGACTTTGCCGACAGCCGTCGGGGCGCTCACCGCTACCGCCGGCATCGAGGCGGGAGCAGAGATGGGCGTCGCGGGCACGACGGTGGGCGCGGACGCGGGTGAGCGGTGCGCGCTTCCGTTGGTCGGCTCGACTCGCGCCGAAACCTTTCCGCCATTCTGCGAAAGCGATACCTCGAAAGTGCCATCCGCTGACGCATACGTGAATCGTACCCCACCCTTCGCATCGAGCCCGTGCGGCGAATCCTGGGGCGCGATCTCCCGAACCAGGGTGAGGATCTGGGCGCCGGTGAGCGGCTGCTTCATCACCGGGCGCGAGGAATCATTTATGGTGAGCGTCGCGAGGTCGCCCTCCGGCATAACCAGCGCCGTGGCCTTGTTCGAGACGAGGATGGAGAGAAAGCGATCAAGTTGTGCCATGTCAGTCGAGGGGCCGTACGCGATCGATCAGGGAGCGATTGATCAGGCGCGCTTCGTTTGAGGTATAGAGAGTCAGGAACCGCGCATGGAGGCGGTTGAGATAGTCGAGCACGCGCGCGCGGTCGGGTCTCGAGTCGAGGCGAATGGATCCGACGCGGACTTCGCCTCCGATGAGGAGGACCTGTAGCAGCGCGGTGGGAGCAGGCGTTCCGGTTGTTGGCTGGTCGCCGGCATCTTCCCCGCCGGTCCCCGTGATCTCGGCGACGCGCGCCTTCGAGACCAGAATGACTTCCTCGGTCTCCAGCTCGAGCGGAAAGAACTGCTCCTCGGAGTTGAACAATTCCGAGACGTCCTCCAGCTCGAACGGGCGCTGGGAGGAGGAGTGTATGAACACGCTCCCCCGCAACTCCTCGCCGCCGATCAAGGTGAGTGCGACCGCCCTTCTAACAGTCTCGATGCGGTACGGGTTCGCGCTTTTACTGGTCTGTTGCATACTCTCGCGCGAACGGGGTTGGAGATGACACCTGCACTCGTATCAAGACTCATCCGTAGGGGCCATCGTCACGTGTTTTTGGGGGCCAACGCCACGTGTTTTCGGGCGAAAACCTCACAAATATGATGTAACATGGCAGAAGGACGCATAACGCGGTTGCAACATAATCCGCGAGAGCTCTATTTTCTCGTGTCCCAAACCCGGAGCCGCGTGGGAACTATAGGGCAGCGAAAGACGACGTACGACGTGTGCATCATCGGCTCTGGAGCCGGGGGCGGTATGGCTGCGTACGCTCTCACGCGCGCAGGAGCCAATGTTCTTTTGCTCGAGGCCGGAGGCAACTGGGACAACACGCGCGACTCGGCGATGATGAAGATGCCGTACGACTCTCCGCGTCGCGGAGCGTCCACCCGCGACCGTCCGTTCGGCGAGTTCGACGCCTGCATTGGCGGCTGGGAGCTGGAGGGTGAGCCCTTCACTAACGCCGAAGGCACCGACTTCATGTGGTGGCGAGCGCGGATGGTCGGAGGCCGAACCAATCACTGGGGTCGCATCTCGCTCCGCTTCGGCCCCGACGATTTCAAGGCGAAGAGTCGCGACGGCCTCGGCGACGATTGGCCGATCGGATACGCGGACCTCGCTCCGTACTACGACCGCATCGACAAGCTGATCGGAATCTTCGGCAACAACGACAATCTCCACAATCATCCTGGCGGCTATTTTCACCCGCCGCCGAAGCCGCGGTGCTACGAGCTGATGATCAAGGATGCGGCTGACCGACTCAACATCACGTGCGTGGCAAACCGTATGTCCCTCATCACGAAGCCGCACAACGGACGCGCCCCCTGCCACTATTGCGGGCAATGCGGCCGCGGCTGCATGACGAAGTCGAACTTTTCCTCGACCGACGTGCTGATTGCGCCGGCGCTCAGGACGGGGCGACTGACGCTCCTCACCAACGCGATGGCGCGCGAGATAACGCTCAACGACCGGGGGCTGGCAAACGGCGTCACCTACATCGACAAGAAGACCAGCACCGAGAGACAAGCCCACGCTCGGGTAATAGTTCTTGCCGCGAGCGCCTGCGAGTCGGCGCGGCTCCTTCTCAACTCGAAGTCCTCACAGTTCCCCAACGGCCTCGCCAATTCGAGCGGCGTGGTGGGGAAGTACCTCACCGACACCACCGGCATCAGCGTCTCGGGGTTCATTCCGAAAATGATGGACCACGTTCCGCACAACGAAGACGGTGCGGGCGGCGCCCACATCTACATGCCGTGGTGGATAGACAACAAAAAGCTCGACTTCCCGCGCGGATATCACATCGAGGTAGGCGGCGGAGTGAGCGGTCAACCGGGCTACGGAGTGATGGGGGGAATCCAGCAGTATCCTTCGGGCGGCGGCTACGGGAAGAAGCTGAAGGATGACTACCGGCGCTATTACGGAGCGACCGTCGGCTTTGCGGGACGGGGCGAGATGATCCCCAACGAGCAGAGCTACTGTGAGATCGATCCCCAGGTGAAGGATCGCTACGGAATCCCCGTGCTGCGCTTCCACTGGAAGTGGACCGACCACGAGTACAACCAGGTCCGGCACATGCACCAGACATTCCGCGCGCTGATCGAGGAAATGGGCGGGCAGGTTTTCGGCTCGATGCCTACGGTGAACACGGGGTACGGCATCGCCAAGGGCGGGGAGATCATCCACGAGCTTGGCACGGTCCGAATGGGCAACGACCCCGCGAAATCCGCCCTCGACGGCAACTGCCGCGCGCACGACGTGAAGAACCTCTTCGTCACGGACGGCGGACCTTTCGTGTCGCAGGCGGACAAGAATCCAACCTGGACCATCATGGCGCTCGCGATGCGCACGAGCGATTACATAACAGCCGAGCGCAAGCGGGGGACTTTGTGACGACGAGCGGAGAGGAACAGGCGAACGAAGGTTTGGACGCCCTGGGCGAATCGGCGAAGGACATGAGCCGCCGCGATGCGGTCCAGCTCCTTGCCGCGCTCCCCTTCGCCGCCGTATTCACGCTGCCCGCCGCCGATCAGGAGAGGGCGCGGAGGTTCGTCGACGCCGCTTTGGACGAAGGAGTCGCGTTCGCGCCCAGGTTCTTCACGGCCAGCGAGTTTCGCACCGTGCGCGTCCTTGCCGACACGATAATTCCGCGAGACGACCGCTCCGGGAGCGCGAGCGACGCGGGCGTCCCGGAATTCATGGACTTCATGATGGTGGACCGTCCCGGCGATCAGAAGTGGATGCGCGACGGCCTGACGTGGCTCGATGCGCAATCGGCTTCACGGTTTTCGAAGCCGTTCACTGGCGCAACGCCTTCGCAGCGTGAGGCGATTCTGGACGATATCGCCTGGCCGGCCAGAGCGCCGGCGTCAATGGCGGAGGGAGTCTCGTTCTTCAACGGGTTCCGCGATCTCACAGCGACCGGATTCTGGACGAGTCGCGTCGGCGTAAAGGATCTGCGCTACGTCGGCAACACCTTCGTTCCCGAATGGAACGGGTGCCCGAGCGCCGCTCTCAACAAGCTCGGCGTTTCGTACGCGAAATTCGAGCGAAAGGATCTGCGGCTCACTCCCCCTCCCGCCGGGGCTTGACAATGAGGCAACACGCATGAGTGGCGATCGGCTTGGTATCGGGTTCGTGGGCAGCGGATTCAACGCCCGCTTCCACATACAGTCTTTCGCCGGTCTCCGCGATGCTGATGTCGCGGGAGTCTGGAGCCCGAATCTCAAGAACGCGGCGGCGACGGCCAAGTTCGCGCGAGAGCTGGAGGTCGGCGATGCGCGGCCGTTCAAGTCCATCCGGGAGATGGTTGCCGATCCGGCCATCGATGCGCTGTGGGTGTGCGGCCCGAACCAGGCTCGGATCTCCAACATCGAAGAGATCGTGCGCGCGATCAAGGATGGCGTGGGCAAGCTGAAGGGAATCGCCTGCGAGAAGCCGCTCGCGCGGAACGTCGCCGAAGCGAAGAAGGTGGCGAGCCTCGCGAACAGCGTCGGGCTCAACACCGGCTACCTCGAGAACCAGCTCTTCGCGCCCGACATCACTCGCGGCCGCGAGCTGATCTGGGCGCGCGGCGCTGCACTCACGGGTCGCCCCTATCTCGCGCGCGCGGCGGAGGAACACAGCGGTCCGCACATGCCCTGGTTCTGGCAGGGAACGCTGCAGGGCGGGGGAGTCCTCAACGACATGATGTGTCACTCCGTCGAGGTCGTTCGACATCTTCTCACCAAGCCCGGCGAGCCGCGGTCGTCGATCACGCCCAAGCGCATCAGCGCCCACATCGCGTCACTCAAGTGGACGCGGCCTGCCTACGCAAAAAAACTTTCGAAGGCAATGGGGAAGGAAGTTGACTACACCAAACGACCGTCGGAAGATTTCGCGCGCGCGACCATCGAGTACGAGGGGGAATCCGGTGAGACTCTGATCGGGGAGGTCACCACATCGTGGAGCTTCGTCGGCGCGGGGCTCAGGTTGTCGGCCGAGCTGCTGGGGCCGGAGTACGCGATGTCGTGGAACACCCTCGACAGCGGGCTCAAGCTGTTCTTCAGCCGCGAGGTGAAGGGCAGTGCGGGGGAGGATCTGGTGGAGAAGCAGAACGCGGAGATGGGCCTCATGCCAGTCATCTCCAACGAGCCCGAAGCGTACGGATATACCGGCGAGAATCGCCACTTTGCCAGGGCGTTTCTGCGCGGAGAGAAGCCAATGCTGACGTTCGAGGACGGGGTGGAGGTGATGCAGATCCTCATGACCGCGTACATGAGCGCCCAAAAGGGGGAAACTCTGGAGTTCCCGCCGCGTGGCCTCGACAGTTTCGTCCCGGAGGTTGGAAAGGGGACGTGGAGGCCCTAGTGGGGTGTCGCTTCTACATCAGAACGGGGAAAAGAACCGACAAGCTGCCGGCGGCTAGCTTGAAGCGACCGGCGGCGAGGTTAAGTCAGTTGGCACGCCTAATGCTACTGATGAGCTAGACAACGTTTCGGGGGTAACCGTGAAAATTGCTCGTCTGACCGCCACACTCGCAATACTGACCCTGACCACCGCGTGCGCGACGGAGCGGATGGTCGCGCCGGAGCGAGCCGCACGCCCAATCGGTGTCTCGGGGACGGCGGCACTCCTTCCCCTCCTCTATGTGGTGGACGGCGTCCGCATGCAGCGGGACCAGGTTCCCGCCCTGGAGGCCCGTCAGATCGCGTCGGTAGTGATCGTCAAGGGACGCACGGCGCTCCAGCGTTTTGGCGCAGACGCATCTTACGGTGTGGTTCTGATTACGACCAAGCAAGCCGCTTCGCAGTAACTGGCAAGTCCCCTCAGCCCAACACGGGACCATTGGCCGTTGGTGAGCCGACCGTGATGCGGTAGATTCGGTCACATGAGTCACCCCTTCGAACGCCCCGCACCCGCCTCGCTGCCGCCAATGCCCCCCGGCGCGCGCAAAGTAGCCCTCACGATCGCCGCCATCTTCTTTGTCGCGCTGATCGTTCTACCCTGGCTGGCGAGCTTTGCCACCGACTGGCTCTGGTTCCAGGAGATCGGATTCCAGACGGTGTTCACCACGTCGCTCGTGTGGCGCGTGAGCCTGTTCCTGATCGGTGGCGCGCTCGCCTTTGCGATCTTTTACGGCAACGTCAAGCTCGCCCGCGGACCCGGGAAGACTTTCCCCGTCCTTTACGTCAATCGCGGTGACGGTGTCTCGATCGACGTGTCGAGAATATTCAGCAAGGTGTTTTTCCCCGCCGCCCTGGTGCTGTCGTTTCTTAGCGCGATCACGGCCGCCGCCCTCTGGATGGTCTTCCTGAAAGCGTTCAACGGCGTGACGGTCGGAACCCAGGATCCGTTGTTCGGCCGCGACCTCGGGTTCTACCTGTTTCAGCTTCCGGCCATCTCCGCGGTGCTTAATACCCTGGTAACCCTCACGCTCCTTTCTCTCGTTGCCGCGGCGGCGCTCTACTGGATGCGCAACGAGATCACGCTCCCGCCCAAACGCGCGTCGGCCAAGCCGCGTGCGGCGCGGCACCTTGGCGGATTGTTGGCGCTCCTTTTTCTCATCGTCGCGGTGCGCCTGTGGCTCGTTGGCACGTCGAATCTCCTCTACTCCAACACCGGTCCGCTCGTCGGTGCCAGCTACACCGACGTGCACGTCACTCTGCGCGGGATCTACCTCTCGGCCATCGTTGCCGTGCTCGCCGCCGTCTGGATTGTCGTTGGGATAGCGCGCGACCGGCTCGCGGCGTCTGCTGTCTCCGCGATCGTCGTCTACATTGCCGTCAGCGTACTGGCGCGAGGCCTCGTGCCGGCGGCCTTTCAGAAGCTGGTGGTCTCGGCCAACGAGCTTACGCGAGAGGCGCCTTATCTGCGGCATCACATCGCCGCCACCCGGAAAGCATGGGGGCTCGATAGCGTCGAAGCGCGCGACCTCTCGGGCGAAGCCACGCTCACCCGCGCCGACGTCGCCGCCAACGCCGCGACTGTCGAGAACGTCCGGTTGTGGGAGCGGGAGCTGCTCAAGCAGACCTTCGGCCAGCTCCAGGAGATTCGCACCTATTACGATTTTGTCTCCGTCGACGACGATCGCTACATGATCGACGGGAAGTACCGCCAGGTCCACCTCGCCGCGCGCGAGCTGAACAACCAGTCTCTTCCGACCCGAACATTCATCAACGAGCGCCTGACGTTCACGCACGGCATGGGGGTAACCATGGCGCCGGTGAATCAGGTGACGACCGAAGGGCTGCCCGTCCTGTTCATCAAGGATTTGCCGCCCGCATCGTCGGTGTCGCTCAAGCTCACCCGCCCGCAGATCTACTACGGCGAGTTGACCAACAGTCACGTGTTCGTCGGTACCGGGCAGCGGGAGTTCGATTATCCCGCGGGCGACACGAACATGTACACCAACTACACGGGGAAGGGTGGCGTTCCACTCGGATCTTTTGCGCGGCGGGTGCTCTACGCCTGGCAGCTGGGATCGCTGAAAATCCTTCTCTCCGACGACATCAAGGGGAACGCGCGAATTCTTTATCGCCGGAACGTGATCGAGCGCGCCGCCACCGCCATGCCTTTCCTGAATTTCGACGGCGACCCGTATCTGGTGATCGACGACGCCGGGCAGCTGAAATGGATACTCGACGCCTACACGACGAGCGCGACCTATCCGTACGCCCAGCGCACCTCCAACGGCACGACCTACATGCGCAACAGCGTCAAAGTTGTGATCGACGCCTATGACGGCACGGTGGACGCTTACATCGCGGAGGCGGCCGACCCCGTGGTCAGGACCTACGCGCAGATATTCGAGGGGATCTTCAAGCCTCTCAGCGCGATGCCGGCGGACCTGAGGCGTCACGTCAGGTATCCCGCCGACATCTTTCAGATACAGAGCGCGCTGCACGCCACCTATCACATGATAGAGCCGGAAACGTTCTACCACCGCGAGGATCAGTGGCAGATACCCGGCTCCCTCGGCCGGCAGACGACCGACAACCCGTTCATGCGGCACATGATAATGCGCCTTCCCGGGGAACAGACCGCGGAATACATCTACATGACGCCGTTCACGCCCCGTGGAAAAGACAACCTTGCCGCATGGATGGTC
The DNA here is from genome assembly GCA_031390205.1 of Gemmatimonadota bacterium. Classification (GTDB taxonomy): domain Bacteria; phylum Gemmatimonadota; class Gemmatimonadetes; order Gemmatimonadales; family Gemmatimonadaceae; genus UBA4720. The sequence continues at coordinate 8,820 of JANMTG010000071.1, read as the reverse complement.
GCGCGCATGGATGGTGAGAACTACGGCAAGCTGTCCGTATATCGCTTTCCCAAGCAGAGCCTGGTATACGGCCCGAAGCAGATCGCCAACCGCATTAACCAGGACACGGAGATCTCGCAACAGATCACGCTCTGGGACCAGCGTGGATCGGAGGTCATTCGCGGAGAGCTCCTCGTGATTCCGATCGAGGAATCCCTGATCTACGTGCAGCCCATATATCTGCGCGCGGAGGGCGGGTCGATTCCCGAGCTGAAGCGCGTGGTGGTCGCCCACGAGAACAGAGTGGTGATGGCCGAGACGCTGGAGGAGGGACTGAACATCGTCTTCGGGAGCGGTGCCGCGGGACGAACGAGGAGTGCCGGTGCCGATACCGGCGGCGGCCCGACCGCGGCTGTCATCCCCGCCGCTCCAGCCACCGTTCCGCCGTCGGGATCGGTCCCTGCGACGGTGGGGAACGCCGCGCTGCTCCGCGAAGCGCAGCAATACTACGACCGCGCGATGGCCGCGCAGCGCTCGGGGAACTGGGCCGATTACGGCCGGGAAATCGAGCAGCTTGGGGCGACACTGAGGAGGCTGAGGGGGGCCGCCACCGGACGACAGTAGCCCAAGGCTACGTCGAGCGCTTCAGGAATTCCTGAACGGCTTTCCTGTAGCTCCGTCCGGTGGTGATGCGCTTGCCGTTCCGCAACACCAGCAGCTGATCGCCCTGATCGAACGGCTGCGCCTCACGAACCTGCGCTGTGTTCACGATCGTCGACCGGTGCACTCTCAGGAATCTGTCGTGGGGAAGCCGTGCTTCGAGGTGACTGAGCGGCTCGCGCACATCGTAGGCGACTTCTGCCAGGTGAATGCGGGCGAGGTCGTCGCGAGCTTGAATCCAATAAATCTCATCCGGATCGAGAAAGAGAATCCGCCCGTTGACTTTGACCCCAATGCGGTTCGACGCCGCCTCGCGCTGATGGAGCTGCCGTAACAACGCGCTGAGCTGGCTCGCGACGCCCGATTGAGGAGATTCGCGCAGCCGCTTCCTCGCCCGGTCCAGCGTCTGATGAAAGCGGACGTGATCCACCGGCTTGAGCAGATAGTCGAAGGCTCCGAACTCGAATGCAGACACGGCGTAATCGTCGAAGGCGGTAACGAAGATCACCGGCGGCATCTTGTCGGTTCCGACCTCGGTGATGACATCGAAACCGTCCAGCTCGGGCATTTGAACATCGAGAAAAACGAGATCGGGGCGCGCCTCTCGAATTGACGCCACTGCCTCCAGGCCGTTCTGGCATTCGCCGACCACTTCGACATCGGGTACCCGGGCCAGCAGGGAACGGAGCCTCTGGCGGGCGAGCGCCTCGTCGTCGACCACCAGCACTCGCAGCGACTGGGGCATCATTGGTTCTCCACGGGAACTTGATCCTGGCGCGCTACCGAAATGATCCCGGCCGGAGCCACGCCGGCCAGCTTGAAGGGAATGGTAACCCGCACGGCGTATCCGCCCTCGTCGCGCGGTCCGGCCTGGAACTCGTGGCCTGCGCCATAGAGGTGTTTGAGGCGAGTGCTGGTGTTCGTCAACCCAAGACCCGTCCCCCGGGAGCGTTCGCGCGATCGTCGGGCGCTCACGCCAACGCCGTCGTCGAGGATGGCGATCGACAGACTGTCGCCGACGCGGCGCGCCGTGACCTGCACGTATCCCGCTCCGGCGCGAGGACCGATCCCGTGACGGATCGCATTCTCCACCAGCGGCTGGAGCAGGAGACTGGGTACCAGCGCCGCGCGCACGCCCTCCTCAATGTTGCAGCTGACTGTCAACCGGTCCTGAAAGCGGACGCGTTGGATGGCGACGTAGCGGGCGAGCATTTCCAGCTCGCGCTCGAGGGGCACCTCCTGCTCGCTCGAGGTGGTGAGAACGAGCCGGAGGAAATCGCTCAGCTCCGACACCATCCGCTCAGCCGCAGCCGGATTGCTCCCGATCAGCGCCATTGCGCTGTTCAACGCGTTAAAAAGAAAATGCGGATTCAGCTGGAGCTTGAGGGTATCCAGCTCCGCCTGCACCAGGCGCGTCACCACTCGCTGCCGCTCGGCGGATTCCTTGCTGGCTTCGTGCACGAGGTGCTCGACCCAGGAAGTCGCGTAGGTGGCGACAAACCCGAACACCGAGAGCATGATGATCTTCGCTGCCTCGTCGAGGGGAGTGATGCGCGCCATTTGTACGGCATCGATGGGGTCGACGGCGATCGCCACCCGATTGCTGCCCCACAGCCAGATGAGGAGTGCGGCGTACTCCGCGACGGCGAGCGCGGATATGAATGCCGCTTTGCGGACCGACGACGCGACCGGCCTGCCGGCCAGTACGACGAAATACATGAGGAAAATCGGCGAGCGGAGCGCCAGCACTCCCGACTGAGCGACCGCGTAACCACCGATGATTGCCGTGACGGCGGTGACATCGACAATCGGATTTACGGCGGACAACCAGCTGGGGAGCTCGTCATGGCGGTACCAGACGAGATATTGCGCGACCGTCCACAGCAGTGTCGGGAACAGGACCAACACATTGACGAGGTTGAGCGCTCTGGGGTGGTGTGGCGCGTACATGAGGGCGGCAGCCGTAAGGAGAAAAACGACGGCAGCCCGGACGCCATTGAGAATTCTCTCGGCCCGGTCGCGGCGGAAACGGAGGCTGGGCGGTGGCGCCGAGGAGGCAGGTGAGAACAGCGGCATCAGTTGAATTTGCTCGGGCCGGGTTGGCTGGGATAGCAGGCCGACGAGGTACCTGCTATCCCCGATGCCGTTTTGCGGCGTCGTTGCCATGATGAACACCTACCAGATGAGGGAAGCTAGCCCGCTCCGGCCCAGTGACGACCCCCTGTCCGGCGGACGACTGTCACAGTGGGGCGAGCGCCAATCCACTGCCGGTGAAGGACGCGCCGCGTATGACCTGGACGATCGAGATTCCGGGCAAGGATTCCCGCAGCTCTGCCCGGGCACCCGCCTCGACTTCGTCCACTAGCTGGATCGTGTTGGCGCGACAGCGGCGCAGCTGCGCGATGATGGCGCCGCTCGGCATCCGCGACACCAGGCCAACCGCATCGGCGCCGGCGGCAATCGCCATTGCGGCCTCCGCTGGCGACTGAATGCAACAGATCTTCACCCGGACTCGAGGATGGAACATATCGGTGTGACAGGATGTTAACATCTATAGTTAGTTCCCGCGGCTATCACCTCGGCTGGCTGCAGGCTGAATTCGCCGCGGCTCTTGCGGCACCCTTACATAAACCAGTAACGCGCGAGGCATTCATGCCCACAAAACAAGTACGGCGGCTGTTGAGTGTTGCCGCGATGGCACCGCTGCTCCTCACCAGTTGCGACAGCAACAATCCATTCGACCCATCTCGGGACGCGGTCGGGACCTATCAGCTAACCGTCTTCGCGGGACGAAGCGTACCGGCGACCTTCACCTGCAACCCCGGCGAGTGCACCAGCCTGCCCAACGGTGGGACGTTCGTAGCCACCGATGGCGATCTGGTGCTTTACGCCGATGGAAGGTTCGTGGAGACGAATTACTACACCGAGACCCCCACTGGCGGGTCGTCGCAGAACATCACGTTTGTATCGAGGGGCACCTACGACGTCAACTTTGATGAGGTCACGCTTTCAGCGCCGGCGCAAAACGGCATTGGGGCACGTTTCCTCAACGCCACACTGACATCTGTGGGCGGCGACATCAGGATCAACTACATCGAGGACGGCGAGTCGTACGAGTATCGCCGGTAGGCTGCTTGGTCCGGCTGCCAATAGGGAGCGCTCTGTTCGGAGCGCTCTTTTTTTGTTATGCTAACGCTGGCCGGACACCGCGACAGTTTGTCGCGACCGACCTCAATGCTCCACAATCTTTTCAAGGGGGGGAACGATGAGCTTTCTGGCCTGGATAGTGGTTGGTCTCGTCGCCGGCGTTCTCGCATCGCTCGTCATGGGCGGAACGGGTTACGGCATCATCGGCGACATAGCGATCGGCATCATCGGCGCCTTCATCGGCGGCTGGCTGTTCGCGACGCTCGGCATTGCGACCCCCTTGGGCGGATTGGGCGGCACCATCTTCGTCGCGTTCATCGGGGCCGTTGTCCTGCTGCTCATCCTCCGTCTGATACGCGGAGGGACCAGGCGGGTGTGACTCCTCCCATCCCGCCGAGAAAGAGCAACTGAATACGTTGTCAGCCGCCGATGTTTTGCTCGACGGGTTGATTGATTACGCCGGGCTCTTTCCGCCTGCCAGCCAGGACATGCGCGCCGCGGTGGAGAGTTACGCGTCTTACCTTGGCGGTTCGGACCGTAACGCGCTTGGCCGGTTCATCGTTCCGGTCGGGCGCCTGGGCGAATTCGAGTCGGCGGCGCGTGAGCTGCTACCGCGTGGAGATGGAGCACAACCCTGGCGCCTAAGTGTTCTTGTCGGAGAGAACGCGCGCGCGGCGGGCGAGCAGATGCTCAAATTCAATTGCCACCACTGGCCCGGCTCCGGGGACGGACACGCCGTCATCGATGCCGTCGAGCTCAAGGTCGCGACGGCGGAGGAGATTGACACCCGGCACCGGGAGCTTCCGTCGTTCTTCCAGCGGTACTTCGAGATCCCGCTTCGCGGCGACATCGAAGGCCTGATCAAAGCAATCGCCCGGGTAGGCGGCCGGGCCAAGGTGAGGACGGGAGGGATCACGCCGGATGCTTTTCCAGCGGCGCGAGACCTCCTTTCGTTTCTCGTCGCGTGCCAGAGGGAAAACGTTGCATTCAAGGCGACGGCGGGGCTGCATCATCCCATCAAGGGGTCGTACAACCTGACCTACCAACCGAACAGCGAAGCGGGAACCATGTACGGATTCCTCAACCTCTTTCTTGCCGCGGCGCTCCTTCGCCAGGGTGAGTCGGAGTCTACCGTGCTCGAGGTGCTCGAGGAATCGGACGCCCGGGCGTTCGAGTTTTCGGGCGAAGCGATCAGTTGGCGGGGGCACAGCGTGAGCACGCCGGAACTGCGTGCGGCTCGAACTACATTCGCGATATCGTTTGGCTCCTGCTCCTTCCGCGAGCCCGTTGACGAGCTGACGCTGCTAATTTCCGCGCATGCTTAGGCGCCATTTGCAGGTCGACCACCACGCGGCGATTCCGATCCGCACTGGCATTCAATCGGGCCACGAGGGTTGAACCAGACCCACGACCCGGAGCTCCGCTCGTGGGTGGCCTCCGCGAACTTGCCCGGTGCCGATTTTCCAATCCAGAATCTCCCTTTCGGCGTGTTTTCACGGAAAGGCGGTGCCGATCGGCGTGTTGGCGTGGCGATCGGCGATCAGATCGTCGACGTCACGGAGTGCGAAAAGGGAAACGTCTGGGGTGAAGGGGCGCGGGAGGTCGCCCGATTGTGCGCCGACCCCACCCTGAACCGTGTGGCGGATTCGTCTCCCGAATCGCTGTCCCAATTCCGCGCGCGTCTGAGCGAGTTGTTGGCTGGCGATCCGGATTCCGGCGGAATAAAGTCGCTTCCCGATCGAGCTCTCATATCGATGGCGGACGCCGAGATGCACATGCCCGCCCGGATCGGCGACTACACGGATTTCTACGCGTCGATCTATCACGCCACCAACGTCGGCAAACTCTTTCGGCCCGACAATCCGCTGCTGCCCAACTACAAGTACCTGCCAATCGGGTATCATGGCCGGGCGTCATCAATCGTGCTGAGCGGAACGGCGGTCACACGGCCGAGGGGGCAAACGCTCGCCCCGGCGGCGTCCGCTCCATCCTTCGGACCGTCGCAGCTGCTCGACTACGAAGCGGAGGTGGGGTTCTTCGTCGGCAGAGGCAACGCGCTTGGCGAGCCCGTGCGCATCGATGATGCGGAGAATCACATCTTCGGCGTGTGCCTCGTCAACGATTGGTCCGCGCGGGACATTCAGTCGTGGGAGTATCAGCCGCTCGGCCCCTTCCTCTCCAAGAATTTCGCCACTACGATTTCGCCGTGGGTCGTAACGATGGAAGCTCTGGCGCCCTTCAGAATGCCTGCCTTCTTCCGTCCCTCTACCGATCCCGCTCCTTTGCCGTATCTCCGGTCGGAAAAGGACAAGAGCGAAGGCGGCATCGACCTCACCATCGAGGTGTACATCCGATCGATGCTGATGCGGGAGGGACACATGCGTCCGCATCGTGTGAGCAGCGCCTCGCTCGGGGACATGTACTGGACTCCCGCGCAAATGCTCACTCACCACACCAGCAACGGGTGCAATCTCCAGCCGGGAGATCTGTTCGCCAGTGGAACCATTTCAGGCCCGGAGCCCGCGTCGCAAGGCTGTCTGCTCGAGCTCACCAGGCGCGGGGCCGAGCCGATGGCGCTTCCCACCGGGGAGGAGCGAAAGTTTCTCCACGACGAAGACGAGGTGATCATGCGCGGCTATCTTGAGCGCGAAGGCGCGGCGCGAATCGGATTGGGCGAGTGCGTCGGGCGCGTTGTGGCCGATCCATCCCGCTAACTACACCAACCACATCCGGTGTCGAAGTCTGGAAATGGGCGCGCGCCCCTGTACGTCGTACGCAACTCCCACATCCACGGCCGCGGTGTCTTTGCCGACCGCCGCATCCGCCGAGGCACCCGAATCGTCGAGTACAAGGGTGAGCGCGTAGACAACGATGAAGCCGATCGCCGGTACGACGAGACGGGGATGGAGCGCCATCACACTTTCCTGTTCACGCTCGACAAAAAGACCGTAATCGACGGCGCGATGGGGCGCGGAGGCGGCGACGCGAGCTTCATCAATCACTCGTGTGAGCCCAACTGCGAGGCGGTGATCACAGGGACCCGAATATTCATTCACGCCCTGGAGACGATTCAGCCGGGCACCGAGCTCGCTTACGACTATCAGTACGAGCGGACAGGCGACAACGATAAGGAGCTGGAGAAGTTCTACTCGTGCAAATGCGGCGCGCCGGGCTGTAGAGGCACCATTATGAAGCCCGCTAAAAAACCCCGGCGTATGCCCGGGAACTCGAAAAAGAAGGGCACGCGACTTAAGTTGCGGTAATGGCCGCCAAGAGCTTCTACTACCGGGAATCGGAAGGAATCCGTGTGACTGTTCGTCCGGTTTACCTGCGCGACCATTCGGAGCCTTCGCAGAGCCACTATGTCTTCGCGTACTTCGTGCGCATCGAGAACGTCGGCACGCTCACGGCCCAGCTCCTCACGCGCCGCTGGCTCATCCATGATTCGGTGGGTGACGGTGTGGACACGGAAGTCATCGGCGAAGGCGTGGTCGGCGAGCAGCCCACCATCACCCCGGGCGCGGTGCACGAGTATCAGAGTTTCTGCATTCTCAAGTCTGGAGAGGGGTACATGGAGGGGCACTACGGATTCCTCAGGCAGAACGGTTCACCCTTCGAGGCCGAGATTCCGCGCTTCAACTTGAGCGCGAGCGAATCGACGAGTCTGCCGTCCTGACTCCGCCACCGCGCCGCATCTACGACATTTCGGTACCGGTCCGCTCGGGCGGGCTCGTGTATCCCGGTAACCCGGCCATCGAGATATCGCTCCAGCAATCCATCGCCCAAGGCGCGGGCGCCAACGTCTCCAACGTCCGCTTTGGCTCGCATACGGGCACCCACGTGGATGCGGCCCGCCACTTTTTCATGGACGGTGAGCCCGTCGATCTCATTCCGCTCGAGAAGCTCGTTGGCCCGGCGCTGCTCGTGCGGTTCAGCGACGATGTCCGCGCCATCGGGGAAGCCGAGCTGCGGACGGTCGACCTCGGCTCGCACACGCGCATTCTCCTTTGCACTCGCAACTCGGCGCTTCTCTCGGCGAAGGAATTCGCCAGCGACTACACGTTTCTGGCCCCCGATGGCGCCGCATATCTCGTGCAGAAGGGATTCGAGCTGGTCGGGATAGACTATCTCTCCATCGAGCAGTTTCATTCCGGACATCACCGCACCCATAGAACGCTGCTCGAGCGCTCGGTCGTGATCGTCGAGGGTCTCGATCTTTCCGTTCCGCCTCCGGGCGAGTACGATCTCGTCTGCCTGCCACTCAGGCTCGAGGGCTGCGACGGCGCGCCGGCGCGGGCTATCCTCATCGCGTGACAACCATCCGGCACATCTTCTTCGACATCGGCGGAGTGCTCGGCTCGAACGGCTGGGACCGTGAGCAGCGGGGCCGCGCCGTCGAGCAGTTCGGTCTGGAGCCCGACGACTTCCAGTGCCGACATGAGGAAGTGGTGGGAGAGTGGGAGGAAGGCAGGATCACGCTCGACGAGTACCTGGACATCGCGATCTTTTATTCCCCGCGCGAGTTTTCCCGCCAACAGTTCGTCGACTTCATGTTCGCGCTGAGCGTTCCCAACGAGCCGGTGGTGAGCTTCGCGCGCGCCCTCACGCGCGAGAGCCGCTTCACGCTCATGACGCTCAACAACGAGGCCGACGAACTGAATCGGCACCGGATCGAGAAGTTCGGCATTTCGGACGTGTTCGAAGCCTTTCTCTCGTCTTGCTGGCTCGGCGTGCGCAAGCCTACGCAGAAGTTCTATTCGCGGGCGCTGGCAATCGCGCAGGCCGATCCAGCAACGTCACTCTTTATCGACGACCGGGAGCAGAATATTTCTCCCGCCCGCGCGCTCGGAATGGGCACAATCCTGTTCGAATCCGCGGAACAGCTACGCTCCGATCTGGAGCGCGTTCTCCACCTCGAGCTTCCTGGAGCATAGCAATGCGCTTGGCGATGATCGGCCTCGGCCGAATGGGCGGTAACATGTCGGAGCGTAGCTGTTCCGCGGATTCGAACAGGATTGTGCCCATTCCGAGCGC
>JANMTG010000066.1:0-5687 GCA_031390205.1 Gemmatimonadota bacterium | reverse complement strand
AGCGCCTCCCGCGCTTCGCTGGTGCCGCGCGCCTGCACGGCGAACACGAACGCCGTCTTGTCGAGCGGGCTCCCGAACGTGAGAAAGAGGGGCGTTCGGTTGACGACATCGAGCGGCTTGTCCGCCGGCTTGTCGTCGGCTGATTTGTTCGCCGGTTTTTCCGCTCGTGCCTTTCTGATTGACTCATCCTCGAGGATCAGCATGTTCAGCGCGTCGTAGGCGATCACGCTCCCGAGCGAATGGCCGACGACGATGATCTTGTCGTATTCCGCCTGTGAATAAACGGCCTTTGCCGCCTTGTAGACGCGCAGCTTGATCTCGCGCCGCAGATCGTTGAACGCGTCGAGCTTGTACGGCATGACGTAGATCGCGACGTCGCCGACATACTGGACGAGAATGAGCCGTATGTAGACGCTCGCGGCTACCAGCAATGGCCAGGCGATGTGTTCCGCCAGCGCGGACCCGTCCGGGTTATTGGCGAGGAATATCTTCACGAAGAAGACGACGAGCGCCACGACGGCACCGAGCAGGACGAGGAAGGTGAGCGCCACCGCTGCCGTGAACGGCGCCGTCTCTTTATCCTCGAGATCACGCCTCAGCCCCTTCACGATTCGCCACATCCAGCGGCCGGCGACAAAACCGGCCACCGCGAGCGCGACGCGTATCGCCACCAGGTCGAAAAGATTGTTGAATCCATCCACGACCCGCGCATTGGCGAGCAGATACCAGATCCGCGATCCGCCGGTGATGTCGCGGACGTGACCATAGAAGAGAAAGGGGATGCCCGATCCGGCGAGAATCACGACGAAAAGAGCAATGACGAAGAAGACAACTGTGAGGGCACTCCACGCCTTGCGAAACCGCCTCGACCATTCGTGCTTGCGCGTGAGGGCGGCCGCCGCGAGCGACAGGCCGAACAACCCCATCACCGTCACCACCAGGTTGAGCGTCGTGGTCAGATCCGCGAATAGATTTTCGCTCAGCCATGGAACCTGCCCGCCGAGCAGCACGCGCGCGGCTACGACGATTGCGAGGGCCGAATTCATCACAACAAGAGAGCCGACCGCAGCCAGCGCTGTGAGGAGGTAGAACACGGTGCGCACCGGTATCGGCAGCTCGGGGAACTTCCCGAACAGCCAGCGCCTGAACTTGCCCTTCGTGTGTCGCAATCCGTTGAGCCCGGCGCCGGCGAGAAAGCCGATGACGTTGCGGGCCGTGGTCCTCCCCTCAGTCATCGGAGCCCAATAGCCCTCGTACAGGTGTACGTCCACCGCCTTGTCCCCCGACTTGAGCCGCAGCTCGATTCGGTTGAGCCAGTCTTCGCCCGACTTGATCGTGCGGCCAACGGGCTTCGGGTTCCGGTGGCCCAGCCTGAGGTCCAGCTCGCGCAGTGAATTCGCTACCTGGTCGATGGTCTGGAAGGGGATCGGCTGACCCATTCCGTGGGTGAAGAAGAGGGCGTACCGGGTCCTGGGCGCGCCCGGTTGCGAGGGAACTCCGACCGCGTAGGTGGCTCGGCTGGCTTCGAGTAGCTCCGTTGGGTCCTTCACGCTCCGAAGATACTGGCCCTTTCCAGCGCGCGGCTACCTGGCCGGAGCTCTGGCCACTCGGACGCTTATGGTGGATGCAAGTGGTGAGTGGACAGTTTTGAGTGTGTCAGAGTGTCAGTGGTTTTCAGTGTCGTGAAATCCGACCCCGCATTGAATCTGCCAAATTGTCACGTCGCCCCTCCAATAGAAGCCCCGCTTCGCGCATATTGGGTGGTCGACCCTAACTCTCCTGCCCCGCATGCCCCCGTCCGCCCTCAAACGCACCCCCCTTCACCACGTCCACTCCGCCCTCGGCGCCAAGCTCGTACCCTTCGCCGGGTTCGAGATGCCCGTCCAGTATCCGACGGGGATCACCGCCGAGCACCGGGCGGTGCGGGAAAAGGCGGGGCTGTTCGATGTCAGTCACATGGGTGAGTTCTTCGTGCGTGGGCCGCAGGCAGTGGAATTCGTCGATCACGTCACCACCAACGACGTCGCCGCTCTCAAGCCCGGACAGGCCCACTACTCCACGATTCTGCGCGAAGACGGAACGACGGTGGACGATTGCCTCGTCTATCGCGAGGGCGACGGGCTGATGATGGTCGTCAACGGGTCCAACATCGACAAGGACTTCGCGCACCTGAGCCAGTACCTGCACCGATTCGACGCCACACTCGTCGACCGGAGCGAGCAGATAGCGCTGCTCGCCCTTCAGGGGCCCCAGGCCGCGCGCATTCTGCAGAAGCACACCGACATAGACCTCTCCGGAATCAAATACTACGAATTCGTAACAGGTGATATCGCCGGCGTGCTCGACATCCTCATCTCCCGCACCGGATACACGGGCGAGGACGGCTTCGAGCTCTACTTCCCCGCCGACGATGCGGAAACGATCTGGAAGGCGCTCACCGCCTCCGGCGACGTGATCCCCGCCGGACTCGGCGCCCGCGATTCCCTGCGCCTGGAGATGGGAATGGCGCTCTACGGAAACGACCTCGACGATACCACCACGCCCCTCGAGGCCGGGCTCGGCTGGCTCGTCAAAATGAAAAAGGGAGAATTCGTCGGGCGCGGGGCGCTGGTGCGACAGAAAGAGCAGGGACTCAAGCGCAGGCTCGTCGGATTCACGACGGCCGAGCGATCGTTTCCGCGACACGGGTATCCAGTTTTCGCCAGCGGGCAGCCAAGTGGTGAGATCCGCAGTGGAACGATGAGCCCCACACTCGGCGTTCCCATCGGAACTGCCTACGTCCCACCCGAGTCGGCAGCCGAGGGGTCGCCGCTCGAGATCGAGATCCGCGGCAAGCGGATTCCGGCGACAGTGCAGAAGATGCCGTTCTACAAAAACGGCAGCAGGCTGTAGGTCACGCGCGTGCGCCTCTCCATTCTCACTGTCTCCGATTCCGTCGTGCGCGGTGAGCGCAAGGATGCATCCGGTGCCATGATCGCGGACTGGGCACGCGCACGGAATCACGAGGTCGTTTCCACCGCCGTCTGCTCCGACGAGACAGTGGACATCGTCCGCGCCCTCATTCGCGCCTGCGATGTGGACGACGCCGAGCTGGTGCTCACCACCGGCGGCACCGGCCTGTCCGAGCGCGACGTCACTCCCGAGGCGACGCGCGCGGTGATCGAGAGAGAGGCCGAGGGAATCGCCGAACGAATTCGGGTGATGGCGCTGCCGACGTTCTCGCGGGCCGCGCTCGGCCGCGGTGTGGCCGGAGTGCGCGGCCGCACGTTGATCGTGAATCTTCCCGGATCGCCGGGCGGAGTGAAGGACGGACTGCTGGCGTTCGATCCGATCGCCGCCCACGCGTGTGATGTGTTGAGGGGGAGAGTCACGGAGCACGGGGTGGCCGGAGGCGGGGGGGCGTGAAAGTTCTCATCACCCTCGCCGACGTCGAGCCCGCGGTGCGGCTCAACGCGCTGCTCGAGGCGAACGGCGCCAAAACGGCCGTCGTGTCTCCGCTCGACGACCTGCGCGGCGAGATAAAGCGCTTCAAGCCCGACCTCATCGTCCTCACCGGCGCGCTCGGCGATCCCGGAAATCTCCAGATCGTGCGCGATCAATTGTGGAGCGGGACCGCGGTGATCGGCCTCGCCGATGTTGAAGACCCCAATCTGCGCGAGCAGCTCCGCACCCTGGGATTCGTGGACGTGTACGCCAAGCCCATCTCCGCCGACGAGCTGTACCTCGCGGTGCGGCGGGTGATCGATCGCAAGCGGCTTTCCGAGTTGACGGGGCTGATCGGACAATCGGAGGCTATCAGCGAAGTTCTGCTCAAGGTCGAGCAGATCGCGCCGGTGTCGAGCACCGTCATCATCGAGGGCGAGAGCGGGACGGGGAAGGAGCTCGTGGCGCAGGCGATCCACCGGCTGAGTCCCCGGCGCGGCAAGCCGTTCATCGCGGTGAACGCGGGCGCGCTGCCCGAGAGTCTGATCGAGAGCGAGCTGTTTGGGCACGAGAAGGGCGCGTTCACCGGGGCAGCCGAGCGTCGCATTGGAAGGTTCGAGCTGGCCGATACGGGCACACTTTTTCTCGACGAGATCGCGGAGATTCCGCCCTCCACCCAGGTGAAGCTGCTGCGCGTGCTGGAGGAGCGGCGGCTCACGCGTGTGGGCGGGACGATTTCGATTGCCATCGACGTGCGCGTGGTGGCGGCGACCAATCGCCCCTTGAGGGAGCACGTGGAGGACGGACACTTCCGCGCCGATCTGTATTATCGGCTGAACGTGCTCGGTATCTATCTTCCGCCGCTGCGCGAGCGGCGTGACGACATTCCGCTGCTGGTGCGCCGTTTCATCAAGGAGTTGTCCTCGCTGCACGACCGCCCGTTCCACGGCATCTCGGCGGAGGCGATGCAGATCCTCATGAGTTATTCATGGCCCGGCAACGTGCGCGAGCTCAGGAATCTGATCGAGAGCATGGTGGTGCTGTCGCCAGGGCGAGAGATCGGGCCCGAGGACATCCCGCGTCAGATCAGAGAGGGCGGCGCCGCGCGATTTCTGCCCGTGCACGTCGGTCACGTGGTGAGGGGTGCGGCGGGTGCCGAGGGGCGGGAGCTGGAGTTTCTGGTGAGGAGCATGCTCGAGCTCAGGCTTCAGGTGGAGGAGCTGCGGCGGAGAATGGACGAGGATTTTCGCGAGTCGCCTGAGTGGCTCGGCGAGGTGCACGCTCCCGCGACACTAGGGGCGGGGGGGGGGAGCGATGGCAGGGCGATCGCCACCGCGATCGAGCCGCCGGGCGTGGAGCCGCCGCCGAGCGTGGTGACGATCAGGCCGGGGATGACGATGGCGGAGATAGAGCGCGCGGCGATCGAGGCGGCGCTCAGGGACACGCACGGCAACAGGCGAAAGGCGGCGGAGATTCTCGACATTGGCGAGCGGACGCTTTACCGGAAGCTGCGGGATTATGGGATCGAGGTGCAGGCGGTCTGACGATGTGTGTGAATCGTATCACCTGACTGTCGTTTTCCTATCACGCGATCCGAGAGCCTACAGTCCCGCTCCGATGCGGGCAAAGTTTATAACCGCTTGTAGGCCAGAGATTTTGCTTGTTTAAAGGACAATCGTCTACGATATTGGACCGCCCGTTTAAAGCATCAAATCCCCGCACATAGAATCAGTGAGCCTCAACAACATCGCCGGCAGCGTTTTGCCTATCAAGCGAGCCGAGGAGCTTATCCTTACGCTCCCTGGAGTCGTGTCGGCGAAGATCATCGAGAGTGAGAGCGGGGCGGTGGAGCAGATCCACGTGCTGACGACGTCGGAGCTGACGCCCAAGCAGGTGGTGCGGAACATCGAGAGCGCGCTGATGGCGCATCTGGCCATGCGGGTGGATCACCGGAAGATCTCGGTGGCGACCACGAGCGAGGCGAAGGCCAAGCCCACGCCCGCGCAGCCGACACCAAGGAGCCAGTTCCAGATGTCTCCTACCCCTGAGGGTGGGGTCAAGCGCTACACGGCGCGAAAGCTTTATTTCGAGGATGTGGAGGTACGCGGATCGCGGACGAAAGGGGTGTCGTGCCGCGTGACTCTGAGGAAGGGTGAGGAGTCCTACATTGGTGAAGCCAGCGGAATCGAGGGGGACAGGTCCCGCCTCGATCTTGCCGCGCGCGCGGCGGTATTCGCGATCGGGCAGGCGGAGGGCAGGGAGGG
>JANMTG010000063.1:0-3284 GCA_031390205.1 Gemmatimonadota bacterium | reverse complement strand
CGACCAGCACCGTAACATCCTCTCAATCAATCGCTTATGGCCGACAGCTCGCATCCACCCATCCTCGTCGTCGACGACAACCCCGATAACGCCAACATTATCCGGGACTATCTCGAATCTCGCGGATATCCGATCACGGTTGCCTATAACGGCGATGACGCCCTCAAGGCGTTCAGCGAGGTGAAGCCGTCAGTGGTGCTCCTCGATGTGATGATGCCCGGACGCGACGGCTGGCAGGTTTGCCGCGAGATGAAACAGCACCCCACCCTCGGAAAGAACGTCCGCATCGTGATGGTGACGGCTCTCGACGATTGGGTGAACAAGCGCCAGGCGCTCCAGACCGGAGCGGACGATTTCGTGGAAAAACCGTTCGAGCTCCCCAAGCTCGCGGCCACCGTCGAACGGAACGTGAAGCTTCTGGCATCAGCCTCCTGAGCGTGGATTACCACCAACTCCTGCGCGACTCGCTCACCCGGCTCCCCACCGTCGCCGCCTCAATAGACAGCGTCAGGAAGGCAGTTCAGGATCGCGGCGAGATGGTGATCCTTTACTTCAACTTCGACCGCTACTCCAAGGTGGAAGAGATCTACGGCTGGGAGAAGCTGGACAGCGTACTCGAGACCACCGGCTCGGCGATGCGCGATTTCCTCCAGCAGAGTCCCCTCGGTTCGTCGCGGCTAATGGTCGCATTTCCCAACGACGATGACTTCGTCTTCTTTCACATTCCGCAGGAAGATGCCGTGGCGGCGTCCGATCAGGAGATCACGGACCTCATGGCCGGTCTCAAGGAGGCGATTGCCGCCCAGATCGAGCAGGTGCACGGAGAAGATATCGCCGCCCTCTTCGACATCTTCGTCGGACGGGCCCTCGTGGTGTACAATCCGAAGCTGAGGCTGGAACGGCAGATCTATCGCGGCATCCGCGAAGCGGCTAACGCGTCCAAAAGCCTCGAGCACCGGGAGGAAGCGCGCAAAGTATCCGATCTGCGCGAGACCCTGCGCGATCGCGGCCTCTACATCGAGTACCACCCGATCGTCGTCACCGACGATCAGCGTGTGTTCGGCTATGAGGCGCTCGCACGGGGAAAGATGCGCAGCATGAGGAGCCCCGAGGTGATGTTCGAGATCGCCGCGCAGTCGGATCTGATCTGGGACCTTAGCCGACTCTGCCGCGACCGCGCCATCGAAGGCATGGGAAAGCTCCTAAAGGACGGCGAGCTGCTGTTCATGAACGTAGACCCCGCCGATTTCGCCGACCCGTCCTTCGACGTCGACACGCTGAAGGTGAAGGATCCCACGCGCGTCGTCATCGAGATAACCGAGCGCACCGCGATCAAGGACTACCCGAAATTTCGCGGCCGTCTAAAGGAGTTCCGTGACCGCGGGTACCGATTCGCGGTTGACGATGCGGGCTCCGGCTACGCGGGGCTGGGCTCCATCGCGAATCTGGAGCCGGACTTCATCAAGCTCGACATATCGCTCATCAACTGCATCGACGCGAATTTCATCAAGCAGAATCTCGTCGAGACGATGGTGCGCTTTGCCGATGAGCACGGGGCGATGGTCATCGCCGAGGGCGTGGAGCGGAAAGAGGAATACGAGATGGTCAAATCGCTGGGCGTCCACCTGGTGCAGGGCTTCTACGTTCACAAGCCGAGCGCGAACGCGGTAGGTCACAAGCCGTCGCTGCGGATTGCCCCGGTGCTCACGGACCAATCAGCTCGCTGACGAGCCAATCAGCGCCCTGACGAGCTGGAACGACCGCTCCGCGGCGCCCAGGCCGTCTTCGACCATGGCGCGAGCCGCTGCTCCGGCGGCGTCGCGAGCCTCGGCGGACCCCAGGAGTTCCTCGAGGCGACGAGCCAGCTCCTTCCGATCGTAGACGACGTAGGCCCCGCCGGACTCCAGCAGTGCGGACGCTTCGCGGCTCTTGCCGTGGCGGGGTCCGAATAGAACGGGAGCGCCGAACGCAGCAGGCTCGAGAACCGAATGCAGGCCCGCCGTGTGGAAGCCTCCCCCGACGTAGGCGACATCAGCGAGAGCGTAGAGATCGCCCAGCACTCCATACCGATCGACCAGAACCACATCGCTCGCGTGCGCACTGCTATGGGAGATGCGGGACAGTTTCAGATCGTTCGAGCGCGCCCAGTCTGCGACGCCTGCCACATGCGCGGCACTCACCTCGTGCGTTGCGATGATGAGTCGCGCTCGGGGGATTCTTTTCCTCAGCTCGATCCATGCGGGGAGAAGCTCGGTCTCGTCCGCCGGCCAGGTAGAGCCGGCAACGAGCGTTGGAGCAGGCGAGCGAAGTGATTGGACGAGAGAGGAAGCTGGGGCGATCGCACGCGCCCACACCTGGTCGTAGCGCGTGTCGCCGGTAACGCTGATTCGGTCGGCGCGGACTCCCTGCTCGCGGAGCCTCTCGGCGTCGTCATCGCTGATCGCACCCACCCGATCCAGCGCGCGGTAGGCGTCGCCCAGGGCGTGGCGGGCGAGCACGCCGCGCCTGGCGGACGATTGAGCGAGGGTGGCGCTGATAACCCCGATCCTGACGTCGCGGCTTGCCGCAGTCTCCGTCAGCGCCGGCCAGACATCGAGCTTGCTGAAAATCAGTACCGTCGGTCGGAGCGCGGAAATCGCCGCGTCCGCCACGCCGAAGCTGTCGAATGGGAGGTAGTCGATGAAGTCGGCGCCGGTAGATCGCGCAAATCGTTCCGCGCTCGGGGAGTAGTGGGTGTAGGCGATCTGGACGTCGGGCCGGCGCGAGCGCAGGAGCTGGATCACCGGGAGCGCCTGCAGTCCCTCGCCAACCGAAGTTGCGTGAAACCAGACGAGAGGACGCGAAAGATCGCGCGCTGTGGCGGACCACTGCCGATAGCGCCTGAGTATCCCCCGACGCGCCGCCAACCCGCGCTGCAGCTTCGACTCCCCGTCGGGAACGATGTACGTGAGACCTTGCGCCACCGCGCCCGCGAGCGCGTATGGAATTCGCAACAGCGCATTCATGCCGCGGAAGGGTCAGACCATCGGGCTGTTGGCGTGACGAGTCCTACCAGGCAGACCTTTTTGAATCCCGCATCTACCGGCCGGACTTGGCGGACCTGACGAGCGCCGAGTCGATTGCTCGGCGGATGCTCAAGAGAGGGTGTGCGCCGGCGAGCATCTCGTTTCCAATCAGGAAAGTCGGAGTGGATCGCACTCCCGCCGCGATTGCCCGCTGGAGATCGGCCTGAATCAGCGGCTTCGTGGTTCCCGAAGTAATGCACTCCCTCCAGCGCCGCATCT
>JANMTG010000058.1:0-4374 GCA_031390205.1 Gemmatimonadota bacterium | reverse complement strand
TTGCCGCCGATTTCCCTGGCCACGGAAGCGAGATCGGGAGTCGTTGCAACGACGCGGAGCTGCGCAGACGCCGGTGATCCCAGGGCCGCAATCGCAGTCAGCGCGAGAATGGCAGGTTTGTAAAGATTCATTGATCTCATTTTGTTTTTCTACCTCTAGAATTTGTGTGCCGCGTGTGCGCCGAGCAGGAACTCGAACTGGAACCAGAGTGAGTGATCCGTGCCGATACCATTGCGATCGTCGTAGTTGTACTGCACACGGAATTTCGAGAACTCAGTTGGATACCACGTGAAATTCGGCGACACGCGCAACCGATCGCGGCGCAGCTCCGACAAGAATGCCGCATCATCGCCTGTGGCGAGCTCACCTCGCAGCCCCGCCACGATGCGCGGCTTGATCCCCCACAACACCTGGGCGTAGGCTCCGCGATCCTTCAGCGTCTCGTTCGGCAACGTGATTGTCGGATCGTCTGCGGAAACGCGCGCCGCCGCGTCATACCGGCGGAACATCGCCTCGCTCTGCATCGAGAGGAACGGAAAACCCGCCTGAGCCGCGGCGGGCTTCCACTTCCAGTAACCGTCAACACCGTACACCCGCGTTCTGGCGGAAGGTCCAGAATTATTCGGGCCGAATGCGGCAGACGCTCCGAGGAGCAGCGTTTGAGTCTCGGTCAGATCAAACGACAAGGCCATACGCGGCACGACGAGCAGGTCCGAAAGGCGTTCTACCGGCCGCTCGTCAATTACTCCGCCGTGGATCTCCGGCGACTCCTCCGAGCGAAAGCTCGACGTCGTTCCGCCTGTGGCGTTGACGACGCTGAGCAGGGCTTCCGTATAGAACGGCGTTGGCAGGAGCCAGGAAAGCCGGAGCCCCTGACTGCGAAGGCCCTCAGACCCGAACATCCGATTGAGGACGAGGGGCTGGTCGACGTAAGCCCACGAATGAGGATGCTGAGGGTTGTGTCGGCCGAACTCGGTGAAGAACTGTCCGACCTTGAGCTGCAGGTTGGCGGGCAGCGAGGTGGTCAGGACGTACGCCTCTTCGAGCTCGACCCCTGTTTCACCATTCTCGTCGAGCTTGAAGACGACGCTGGCGAAGCCTTTGAAGTAGGGATCCACAGCACCGTCGAGGGTGAGCTCGGTGTTGGGAATGGTGAATCCCCGCACCCGAGGGTCGTGATCGCCACGCTGGAGTGAGGGGACATCAGGCTCCGTCGACCAACCGGCGTCGATCAGAGCGACGAACCCGATGTTCATATAAGCGCCAGCCGCCCGCGGCCCCTGCACGGTGACAGTGCCGCCGTTATCACCGGCTGGCTGACCAAGCTCTTTCTCCAATTGCTGAACGAGCGCGATGGAATCGGCACGTGCGATGCTGTCGGCTCGCGCGACAGAGTCCTGCTTCGATTTCGGTGGAGTGACCTGCGCGTGTGCGAAAGTCGGCATGGCGATGCCGAGCGCGCAGAGGATATAGCGTCCTCTCATTCGGAGAATCCTTTTTTTGGTTTTCAGACATTACTCGCCGAAACGGTCTCGTCCCGGCGAATGGGGCGCGCCACTGCTCTTTGGATCAGGCAGCTGCGGGGGAAAGCGTGCTACGCCTGTCTGAACGGCGGGGCCCGGGGCCTCGAATTCGACCCCCTCAGGAGGTCGAGATGCCCATCCCGCTCCGAAATTCCGGGCAGTATCGCCTGACGCGATTCTATCGCGGGATGGGCGGAGTGGTTTGCCGCCGCCAGTAAACCGCGCGTTGCGCACGCAACACAATCTGCGGCGTTGTGGGCATGGTGCGCGCTCGTGCCCCCGGCCTCGACATGCGACCGGGCGTTCGCGCCTTGTTGCCCTTCGATCAAGGGGCCAAACGCGAGAAACAACTGAGCGGCGGCCAGGAAATAAATCGTCCGCCGCCAGAGTGCAGATGAAAGAACGCGGCCGTCGCGATCGAAGGTCATCACAGTTGAAGTGTAGCCGCGCTCCCGCCCGAAGGCCAGCACACTCTGTGTGAGGGTAGCACCTAGGTCGCGCGCATGGCATTTTTCCCGGTTCAATGAAGCGTGAAGATGCCCTCGATTACCACTCGCAAGGCCGGCCCGGCAAGATCGCGGTCGTCCCCACCAAGCCGCTCAACAACCAGCGCGACCTTGGGCTCGCGTATTCGCCCGGGGTAGCGCTCCCCTGCCTCGAGATCAAGGCCAATCCCGAAGACGCCTACAAGTACACGGCGAAGGGCAATCTGGTGGCCGTGGTGACCAACGGCACCGCCGTGCTCGGACTCGGCAACATCGGCGCGCTCGCGGGCAAGCCCGTGATGGAAGGAAAGGCAAATCTCTTCAAGCAGTTCGCCGACCTCGACGTCTTCGATCTCGAAGTCGGATCCGAAAGCCCGGAAGACGTCATCAAGTTCTGCCAGCTCCTCGAGCCGACCGTAGGCGGGATCAATCTGGAAGACATTCGTGCTCCCGACTGCTTCTACATCGAGGAGACGCTGCGGAAGACGATGAAGATTCCGGTCTTCCACGACGACCAGCACGGCACGGCGATCATCTCCGGCGCTGCCCTCCTCAACGCGCTCGAGTGCGTCGGCAAAAAGATAGAGCGTATCAAAGTTGTATTCTCGGGAGCCGGGGCGGCGGCAATTTCCACCGCCGAGCACTACGTCCGGCTCGGCGTCCCCCGCGAGAACATCCTTCTCATCGACCGGCGAGGCGTCATCTATGCGGGCCGCCCCGGCGAGATGGATCCGTACAAGGCGAAGTTTGCGAACCAGACCAAAGCGCGGACCATCAGCGATGCGCTCGCGGGAGCGGATGTCTTTGTCGGCCTCTCCGTCGCGGGCGCTGTCACTGGAGACATGATCGCGAAGATGGCGAAGAAGCCCATTGTTTTCGCCCTCGCCAATCCCGAGCCCGAGATCCTGCCGGAAGCCATCCGCGCTGTCCGCCCTGATGCGGTCATCGCCACAGGCCGCAGCGACTATCCGAACCAGGTCAACAACGTGCTGGGATTCCCGTTCATCTTCAGGGGTGCGCTCGATGCGCGCGCCACTGAAGTCAACGAGGCGATGAAGATGGCGGCGACGCGCGCTCTGGCCGCTCTGGCGAAGGAGGATGTGCCGGAAAGCGTGTCGCGCCTGTACGGCCTGCGCTCGGTCAAGTTCGGCCCGGACTATCTGATCCCCTTTCCCTTCGATCCGCGGATTCTACTCTGGGTCGCGCCGGCAGTCGCGTGGGCGGCTGTCAGCAGCGGCGTCGCCAAGGAGATGATCGACCTCGAGCACTATCGTGAGCGCCTGGAGGAACGACTGGGACGCGCGCGCGGGATAATGCGCGGTATCATCAACCGCGCGGTCCGCGATCCCAAGCGCGTAGTGTTCCCCGAAGGCGAGGAGCCGAAGATCATCCGCGCGGCGCGCATGATCTTGGACGAAGGCATTGCCGCGCCGATCCTGCTGGGCCAGCGCGAGGCGATCCACCGGATCGCAGCCGAGCACCAGATCTCTCTGCGCGACATCACCATCGAGGATCCCGGCACCTCTGACAAGCGTGATAAATACGCCGAATTCCTGTGGAAGCGGCGGCAGCGAAAAGGCTTGAGCCACGGCGAAGCACACCAGCTGCTGTTCAACGGCAATTATTTCGGCTCGGTGATGGTCGCCTGCGGAGACGCGGACGCGCTGCTCGCCGGGGTCGGAATGCACTATCCTGAAACGATCCGCCCCGCGCTCCAGGTGATTGGAGCGCACCCGAAAGCCGAGATCGTCGCCGGGCTCTACATGCTGGTGTTCGAGAAGCACGTGATCTTCTGCGGCGATACAACAGTGAACATCGAGCCAACGTCGGAGCAGCTGGCGCAGATCGCCTACTCCGCCGGACGCATCGTCCGCACGTTCGGGATCACGCCGCGAATCGCGATGCTGTCCTTCTCCAACTTCGGCTCGGTGCGACATCCCGAAGCGGCGAAGGTCGCCCGCGCGGTGGACATCCTTCGCAAGCGCGACCCGACCCTCATTGTCGACGGTGAAATGCAGGCCGACACGGCAATGGACGAGAACATCCTCAAGGCGTCGTATCCGTTCAGCGTGCTCAAGGAGCGGGCGAACGTGCTTATCTTTCCCAACCTGAGCGCAGGCAACATCGCCTACAAGCTCCTGCACCACCTGGGCGGCGCGACGAGAATCGGGCCCATTCTCGTGGGTATGAATCTTCCCGTACACGTGCTGGAACAGGGCGCTGATGTACAGGACATCGTGAATATGGCCGCCGTGGCCGTGATGGATGCGCAACAGCGGATCAACGAAAGGAAGGGACTGAGTGACGACTGAGATAAGGCCCCAGCGCGCCTCGGCGGCGCGCGAGGGCAGTGTTGGATTGGGCAA
>JANMTG010000250.1:0-3173 GCA_031390205.1 Gemmatimonadota bacterium | reverse complement strand
AGACCCAGGGTATCGGGGCGAGCTTTCCCGGCCAGTCCGGCTCGTGGTGGGGCCACGCTATCCAGGTTGCCTCGTGCTTCTCCCATTCGGCGGGCATCGTGCGAGCGAGCGTGAGATCCATAGTCAAAGCGCCGCTCCCTGGCGGAGCGGCGCCTTCACCGCGCGGACGAGTGCGGGACGTCATCCTATGTAGCGGTTGAGGATCGGCGCGTACGCATCGATGCGTCGATCGCGGAGGAATGGCCAGTTGCGACGAGTGGTCTCGATCAGCGACCGCTCGCATTTCGCGATCAGCACCGCCGGCTCTGTTCCAGCTTCGGCGAGAATCCTCCCGAACGGATCGCAGATGAACGAGTGCCCGAAGAACTCGATGCCTTCGGTACCAGGCTCATCCTCGTGCCCGACGCGATTCGGCGCCGCCACGAACACGCCATTGGCGATCGCATGCGCTCTCTGCGCCGTCCGCCACGCCTCGACCTGCGCCTCTCCGTACTCGGACTTTTCGGCGGGGTGCCAGCCGATCGCCGTCGGGTAGAAGATGATCTCGGCGCCCAGCAGGGCCGTGATGCGCGCGGCTTCGGGATACCACTGGTCCCAGCAAATCAGAACTCCGACGTCGGCGTAGCGGGTTTTCCAGACGCGAAATCCTCCCGCACTCTTGTGATCGCCGTTGCCGTCGGCGTCGGCGTGAGAATCGCCGGGAGTGAAATAGTACTTCTCGTTGAACAGCGGATCGTCGGGGATGTGCATCTTGCGATACGCGCCCAGCACCGACCCATCGGCATCGATGACTGCGGCGGAATTGCGATACACTCCCGCCGTCTGGCGCTCGAAGATCGGAACTATGAGCACCACCTCGAGCTCTTTGGCGAGCTTCTGCATGCGCGCGATCGTGGGACCGGTGATGGGCTCGGCTAGGTCGAAGCGGTCAGCCTTCTGCGACTTGCAGAAGTATGGAGCGTTGAAGAGCTCCTGCAGGCACACCACGTTCGCGCCACGGCTCGCCGCCTCACGAACTTGCTGGACGGCGTGCTCGACGTTCCGGGCGGCGTCAGTCGAGACCGCTTCCTGAATCAGTCCGACCGTGAAAGCGGGTCCGCGCGATGATTTGGTCGCCATGAGAGGAAGGTTAACCGTTTGCGTCGGTACAGGAAGTGGGCCAACTTGAGAGGTCGGGTCAGAACTCTTAACACCTCCGCGACATGGATACAGAAGAGAGCGAACCGCCTCCGCTCAAGCCGGGAACGCCGGTCTCCGGGGAGCGTCGGATGAGGCGCAGCGTCGGCCTCAACACAGCCTTCCGCGCCATCAAGGCGGAGCATTCCGCGAACCGCACGCGGATGGAGGTACTCGCTGACCGCATGATCGGGGTGGCGAGCTCGACGCTATTTCTGGCGTTCCATGTCATCGCTTTTCTGGCGTGGATCGCAATCAATTCTCCGCTGCCGGGGATGCCGCAGTTCGACCCGTATCCGTTCGGCATGCTCACCACGATCGTATCGCTCGAGGCGATCTTTCTCTCGATCTTCGTGCTGATGACTCAGAGCCGCGAGTCGCGCATCGGTGAGCTCCGCGAGGAGCTGACGCTCCAGGTGAATCTGCGCATCGAGGAAGAGATCACCAAGACGCTCCACCTCGTCGCCGGCTTGTACTCCCGGCTAAATCTTCAACTTGCTGACGATGCCGAGCTGCGAGCGATGCTCGAGCCTCTCGATCCTCGTGCCATCGAGAGCGATCTCGCCGAGCAGATCAACGCCGCCATGCCGCATTTCCGGTTGAAGAGGCGGCGAAGAGACGCGCGCCCGGCTCCATGATTGCCTCTCTCTGGGTACTCAACCGGGAGGCATGATGACATCAATTCGGCGGCTTGCGCGGATCTCCGACGCACCGGCGCCGATCCAAAAAAGTCAGGGGAGAACTCCACAGCGTCTAGCGACCCATGAGCTGCCTCAGCACGTAAGGAAGAATTCCCCCGTGCCGGTAGTAGCTCATTTCTTCGGGCGTGTCGATCCGGGAGACGGCTTGAAACGTCTTCTCCGAGCCGTCGGCGGCCCGAGCCCGCACCGTGACCATGGCTCGCGGCTTTATCCGGTCGGACATCCCTTCGATCTCGAATGTCTCGAAGCCAGTGAGGCCCAGTGTGGTGCGCGTCTCACCAAATTTGAACTCCAGCGGCAGCACGCCCATCCCGACGAGGTTCGACCGGTGAATCCTCTCGAACGATTCGGCGATCACGGCTCTCACGCCGAGTAACAGCGTTCCCTTGGCTGCCCAGTCGCGGGACGAGCCGGTGCCGTACTCCTTCCCCGCGATGATGACGAGCGGAATTCCGTTGGACTGATATTCCATCGCCGCATCGTAGATCGTCACCGCTTTCTCGCCGGCGACCCTCGTCGTCCAGCCGCCTTCGGTGCCGGGGGCGAGCTCGTTGCGCAGCCTGATGTTGGCAAAGGTGCCGCGCATCATCACCTCGTGATTGCCGCGGCGGGCGCCGTAGGAGTTGAAGTCGGCCGTCTCCACGCCCTGGGCGATGAGCCACTTGCCGGCTGGTGTCGAGGCCGGAATCGAGCCGGCGGGCGAGATGTGGTCGGTGGTGATCGAGTCGCCGAACATGCCGAGCGCTCGCGCGCCGCTTATCGAGCGAACGCCGGGCGGGGTGAGCGTCATCCCATCGAAGAAGGGAGGGTTCTTCACATACGTCGACTTCTCGTCCCAGACGTAGAGATCGCCCTCGGGAACCGGCAGGCTTCGCCAGTTGTCGTCACCATGAAATACGTTGGCGTACTGCGTCTTGAACATCTCGGCCTTCACCGAGCGCAGAATCTCGTCCTCCACTTCCTTGGGAGCGGGCCAGATGTCGCGGAGGAACACCGGGCCCCCCCCGTCCTTGCCGACGCCAATGGGCTCGGTGTTGAAGTCGATGTCCATTCGGCCGGCCAGCGCATAAGCGACCACGAGCGGCGGCGAGGCGAGATAGTTGAATCGGGTGAGCGGATTGATTCGTCCCTCGAAGTTGCGGTTCCCCGACAGCACCGCCGCGACCACCAGCTTGTTGGCTTCGATCGCCTCGGCGATTGCCGGCGGCAGCGGACCGGAGTTCCCGATGCACGTCGTACAGCCGAAGCCAACCACGTTGAAGCGCAGCTTCTGCAGCGCATCCATCACTCCCGCGG
>JANMTG010000043.1:0-3561 GCA_031390205.1 Gemmatimonadota bacterium | reverse complement strand
TCGGACCGTCGGTGGCACCGAAATCAACCGTCTCCTCGGAGAGCTGGCGGATCCCGCCACCCGAGCCGATCGACTGGTAATTGTTGCGGACACCGGTCTTGGCCGCGTAGTCGGAGAACCACTTGGAATAAAGCGGATAAGGAAACGTCGCACCGGCACCCGTGAGATCAACTGAGCCGCTCGAGACTGCGGTCGCGGTGTCGGACGAAGAGCCTGCCTGCTCTTTCCCACAAGCCATGACGGCGAGACACAGTACTGCCCCGGAAAGAATCCTCACGCGCTGCTCCTGTTGCGGTTTATCGATACCTAATAGTAGAGCAGAGAAGTTAGAGTCGCCTGTTCTCTTCGACGCGCATCCCTACGTAACGAGATTGTCACGAGCGTTACCTCGGAGGCGGCGCCCGGTCCGGCGGCCCTTCGATCACCTGTTTCCTGTCACGGTCGTGACATCACCGTTGCACGAGCGTGGGGGATTCGTAACACGACTCTGGCAGGTTTAGTGGCATTCGAAAGCAGTGCCGGCCTCGAATCCACCCGAACCCCCCGACATAATGAATACCTTTTCGCGTTCTGGAATCTTCGCACTAATCTGCGCACTGAGCATACTGCCACGGGTTGCGTCAGCTCAGGCAGATTCTGCTGTCGCGGTCGTGGGCACAGGCCGCATCGTTGGCAAGGTGATCGATTCCCGGACGGGCAATGGCCTAACCGATGTCGCCATTCAGGTCGTTGGGACGACCACTGGCACTGGCTCAGGCCTCGAGGGCCGGTACGCACTCGGGCGCGTCAGCGCCGGAACCGTGACGCTGCACATTCGCCGATTGGGTTTCGCTCCAAAGACGATCACCGGAATCACGCTCGATGCGAGTAAGACCATCGAGCAGGACATTGCGCTCGAGCCAGTGACGGTTTCACTCGAAACGCAGGTCGTCACCGCTTCCGTCGAGCGCGGAACCGTCAACAGCGCGCTCGACAAGCAGAGGACGGCCACTGGTGTGGTCAACTCGATTACTCGCGAGCAGATATCAAAGAGCCCGGACGGCGACGCCGCGCAGGCGGTGCAGCGGGTGAGCGGAGTGACCGTACAGGACGGAAAGTACGTCTTCGTACGCGGCCTCGGTGAACGGTACACGACGACATCACTCAACGGCTCGCGCATCCCGAGCCCCGAGCCCGAGCGGAAGGTTGTTCCCCTGGACCTCTTTCCGGCGGCTCTCATCCAATCCGTGACCACGTCGAAAAACTTCACGGCGGATCAACCGGGCGATTTCAGCGGCGCGCAGGTCGACATACGCACTCGTGAGTTCCCGCTCGGCCAGCAGAGCGAGTTTTCCTCGTCATTCGGCTACAACGACGCGGCGACCAATCGTGGGCTCGTTGTGGCGCCCACACTCGGCCGCGACTGGCTCGGATTCGCGGGAAGCGAGCGTCAGCTCCCGAGCGGGCTCGCGGGCCCGATGCCCCAGCAGCCCTCGCAGTCGACAGTAAACTCGATTGTGCAATCGTTTCGCAACGCCTGGTCCCCGGTCGCGAAGAAGGGCGTGCCGAACAAGTCGCTCGGGCTGACGACCGGCGGAAGCAAGCCGTTCGGTGAGACGTCGCAGCTTGGCTACATCGCCGCCCTCAGCTACTCGTACAATCAGGAAGTTCGGGAGCGCGAGGTGCGCGCTTACGCCGAGCCGACGGACGGAACCACGGAGATCGATCGCTTCGAAGGAACAACCGGCCGAGCCAGCGTTCTCTGGGGAGGCATTGCCAACCTCACCCTGAACCTGGGAAGCAAGACGCGAATCAGCCTCAACAACACGTACAACCAAAGCGCCGACAACGAAGCCAGATTGGAGACCGGATTCAGTGAGAATCTGGGGACGAGGCTGCGCATCGACCGGCTGCGATTCGTAGAGCGGACCGTACGGTCCAATCAGATAGTGGGCGAGCGCCAGCTCGGAGCGAGACAACGTCTGGCCGTTTCATTCACCTCGTCCAACGTGAAGAGATCCGAGCCGGATCGCTCCGAGTTCGTTCAGGTCGAGGGGGCACCGGGTGACTCGCCGTACTGGCTCGATGCGACCGAGGGTGCCGTTCGCACATTCGGCCGCCTTACCGAGTCTGGTCTCAATACCACGCTCGATTACACGCTCCAGTTCGGATCGCCCGCCCGCCAGCATGAACTCAAGCTGGGTGGTCTCCATCGGTACACGGAGAGGCTTTCTCGGAATCAGGTATTCAGCATTCAGGCTCCTTCGCTCACACTCGACGAGCGCAAGCTGAGTCCGGAGCAAATCTTTGACGGCCGCTTCGCCGGAAGCTCCGACGCCGTGTTCCGAGTCGTTCCGCTCTCGCAGGGCGGAAGCTACGGCGCGAGCGATGAGCTCGGCGCCGGCTACGCCACGGCGGAATGGGCGCTCAGCGACCGGTATCGGCTCATTACCGGTGCGCGGCTGGAGCGGTCGAGCACGTTCGTTTCGGCCGAACCAACGGTCGGTCAGCGCGTCCGCGTGAATCCGATTTACACCGACGTTCTCCCCTCGTTGCTCCTCAACGTGAAGGTGACGGACGCGCAGAACCTGCGTTTCTCGGCGACGCGAACGCTATCGAGGCCCGAGTATCGCGAGCTGGCTGAGGTACTATACCGCGATGTGATCGGTGGCGAGAACGTCATCGGAAATCCAGAGCTTGAGCGCACGCTCATCTCGAATTTCGACGCACGCTGGGAATGGTATCCAGACGCTGGTGAGGTCTTCAGCGTCGGGCTCTTCGCGAAGCGCTTCGACAAGCCGATCGAGCGCATCTTTCTCGCCACGTCGGGAACGAGAATCGTCACTTTCATCAACGCCGACGGCGGCGACAATCTTGGGCTCGAGCTCGACGCTCGCATGGGCCTCGGGCACGTTGCAAGCCTCTTCGAGCCGTTCACGCTCTTCTCGAACGCGACGTTCATGAGAAGCAAGGTTCGCCTCGGCGACGATCCGCGCGTGGCGAAGGAAGATCGCGCCATGGTGGGACAAGCGCCGTCAGTCGTGAATGCCGGGCTCACCTTCGCTCCGGGCAGCGGAAGCCTCAGCGCCACCGTTCTCTTCAACCGTG
Source organism: Gemmatimonadota bacterium (assembly GCA_031390205.1). Classification (GTDB taxonomy): domain Bacteria; phylum Gemmatimonadota; class Gemmatimonadetes; order Gemmatimonadales; family Gemmatimonadaceae; genus UBA4720. Next base: position 474 of record JANMTG010000043.1, on the reverse strand, counting down.
TCGGCAGAAGGATCGTGAGCGCCAGTCAGCGTCCGCTTCCGGTGACGTATGAGGAAGCAAGAAGCGTTCTGGATCTCGCCTTTCGCTTTCCGCTCTTCGCGAGTGTGTCAGCAAAACTTGACGCCAAGAATCTTCTCGATCAGCCGTATGTCCAGCGGCAAGGCACTGTCACACGAGAATCCTACTACGCTGGGCGCGTATACACCTTCGGCCTCAACTGGCAGCCGTAGCAGCGGAAAAGCAGCGACCGTAATCGTGACGCTGTCGTGACGCCGAACTTACCTGGAAGAGACACGCACCTCGTTGGTTTGAGGCGCGTGTCCTTTTCTTTCCGAACCATCACAACCATGGGAACTTCATGACCGATCTTCTGCGCGTTTTTTCTCGGCTTAGTCCAGCAATCCTGGCAGCCGCGATAGTCGGGTGTGCTTCTGACGATCCCCTCGGACCAATAGTTGGCGGGATCGTGCCGGG
>JANMTG010000350.1:0-13718 GCA_031390205.1 Gemmatimonadota bacterium | reverse complement strand
AATAAACGCCAGAACCTTGGCGCGGAGGCCGCAAAGCATGCGGCGAACGTCGCTTGTATCCACACTGAGAGATTGGCACTCCCGATTGGTGAGTACTCCGTAATCTCTCGCAAGCTCAAGTTGATACTCGAGTTCCATCGTGGACCTGATCCCGATATCTAGAAAACGCGCGAATTCCCTCTGGGAATTTGCTCCGCAACCCTCAACGATGTTGAAGGCAATCGATTGCCGTACACTGAGCGCGAGGGTATGGGCATTTCGTCTTACTCGTAGTCGGCGATGGTCCTGCATACAGCCAAGACAGAGGCAACAGCGCTACGCGTCCGCACCAAAGGATTCCGAAGCGGCGCAAAAAACTCCGGAATCGCGCGATGCATAACGGATGAACGGGAAACGGAAAAACGGAAAACGCAAAACGCGCACTTACCGTCCCCCGCTCAGTTCCCCGATTTCGCGAGCGGAACACTGCGCCCAATTGCAGCCGCAACGGCGCGGAGCTCTCGAACGAGCTGAGTGAACTGATCCGGGTAGAGCGACTGTGCCCCATCCGAGAGCGCCCGGTCAGGCTCAGGATGGACCTCGACGAGCACCCCGTCCGCGCCAGCCGCCACCGCCGCGCGCGCCATTGGAATCACCTTGTCCCGCAGGCCGGTGCCATGACTCGGATCCGCGATGATTGGAAGGTGAGACAGCCGGTGCACGATGGGAATCGCCGTCAGGTCCAGCATGTTCCGCGCGGCCGGATCGAAGCTTCTCACTCCCCGCTCGCACAGTATCACCTTGTCGTTTCCCTCCGACAGCACGTACTCGGCGCTGAGGAGCAGGTCGGTGATCGTCGCGGCCATGCCCCGCTTGATCAGCACCGGCTTGTTCAGTTTGCCAACGGTCTTTAGCAGCGAGTAGTTCTGCATGTTCCGCGCGCCGATCTGGATGCAGTCGGCGACATCGGCCACTATCCGCGCGCCCTCGGGGTCCATCGCTTCCGTGACTATCGGCAGTCCCGTCTCTTCACGCGCGCGGGCGAGGAGCTCGAGTCCAGGCCGCCCCATGCCCTGAAACGAATAAGGTGAGCTTCGCGGCTTGAAGGCGCCGCCCCGGAGCGCCGTTCCACCAGCCGCTTTCACAATGCGGGCAGCTGACAGAATCTGCTCCTCAGACTCCACCGAGCACGGTCCTCCAATCACGATGACGGCGTCCCCACCAACCGTGACACCCGGCGCGATCGTAACGACCGTATTCTCCGCGCGCCACTCCCGCGAAACCTGCTTGTAGGGCTGGGTGATGTGAATTACCTGCGCCACACCCGGCAGCGATTCAAGGCGGGAGGAATCCACGCGGCCGTCGTTGCCGACCAGGCCGACCGCGGTACGCTGGGCGCCGGGCATGGGCCGCGCCTCGTACCCCATTTCCGCGATGATGCTGACCACGCGGTCGACGTCCGCAGGCGACGCCCCGCGCTGCATGACCACTAGCATTTATGCGATGACATGAGCCGTGTCGTCGGCAGCGGGAACAGGTGCGGGCGCGATGTGCGTGTGGCGATGGGGAGCGTGCGTCGGAGATGGCGGACCGATTGTCTCATCCACGGTCCTGCCCCGCATGCGTACGCTGACGAGCGACGAGACTCCCGGCTCCTGCATCGTCACTCCGTACACCGCGTCGGCCGCCTCGGTGGTGGTGCGCGGGTTGTGGGTGATAACGATGAACTGGGTATTGCCCTTGAAACGATTGAGCATCCTCACGAAATGACCGATGTTCTGGTCGTCGAGTGGAGCATCGACCTCGTCAAGCAGACAGAATGGGCTGGGCTTGGTCAGGAAAATCCCGAACAGGAGCGACAGCGCCACGAGGGCTTTTTCGCCGCTCGACAGCAGGTGAATTCGCTGCGTGCGCTTGCCACGCGGTGAAGCGTGGATCTCGATGTCGCCTTCAAGAGGACTCTCGGAGTTCTCGAGGCGAAGATCGCATTCGCCGCCTCCGAAGAGCGTCATGAAGATGTTGCGGAAATTCTCCCGCACCTGAACGAAGGTCTGGAGAAACAGCTCGCGCGCCGTGGTATCGATCTCTCTGATCGCCTGGTGAAGGGAAGCCTTCGCGGAGTTGAGGTCGTCGCGCTGGGCAGTAAGGAACTCAAGGCGCTTGGTCTCCTCTTCGTACTCCTCGATCGCCAGCGGATTAACCGGTCCGAGCGCTTCCAGCTGCTCTCGCACCAGCGCCGCTTCCGCCAGCAGGACGTCGTCCGCCATTTCGAGGGTCTCGGCGGCGGCGAGCAATTCATCGACCGGCTTCCGCCATTCGGCTTCGAGCCGCTCGCGGATCGCCGCCTTTCGCCCCGACAGCTCAGTGTAGCGAAGCTCGGCGGCGTGGAGCTCTTCGCCGAGGGCCGCCGCGTGCCGACGCATCTCGCTGAGGCGCTGGTCAGTGGTCGAGAGCTGTTCATCGACCTGCTTCACCATCTGCTCCGCGTCGGCCAGCTTGATCTCCGCATCTTCGAGCGTCGCCAAGCGGGCGTCGAGATCGCTCTGCCACTGTGATAATTGCTCAGTGAGCTGAGCGTCAGCGCTCGACAACGTGGATAGCTCGAGCTGGAGAGACTCGATCCGCCCCGTGGCGGACTGGAACTCTTCGCTCAAATGCCGCTGGCGGTCGGAAGCCACTTCCAGCTGCGCGTATGCCTGGGCCCGGCGAATCTGACTGGCGGTGCGGTGCTCGCGTGCCTCGTCCTGACGGTGCTCGGCAGCGAGCAGAGTCTCGCGCGCTACCGCCACGATTGTTTCGTGCTCGGCGATTCTCGCCTGAATTTCCAGCGACGCCGTGGCGAGTGTGTCGATTCGGCCGCTGGCGGCGGATTCACGTTCGATCAGGCGGTCGGTCAGTGCCCGCGCTTCGGCGGACTCGCGTGCCGCGCGCTGGTGCTGCCTGCCGAGGGCAGCAGACCGCTCGGCAGCCTGAGCGCTGGCATGCGCCGCCTCGCCTGCTGCCTCCTTCGCGACGATCGACGCGCGCTCGGCTAACGCCAGCGCCGCCTTGTGCGATTCCGCCGCGGCGAACGCCGTCTGCCGCGCAGTGGCGCTGTTCGTCACGGACTGGTGCAGCTCCGCAATCTCCGCGCGTCGGCGGAGCGGTCCGCCACCGGATTCGGCGGCTGGAAGCCAGACCGCACCGCGCGCATCGACGAAGGCGGTACCGCTCTCCATCGAGGTCACCCGTCCAAGTAGCGAGCGAACCCAGTTACTCGCGGGAGAAGAAGTCTCGACGAGTCCCGCGAGATCCCCGGCGGCGTCAGACGCCTCTGCGGCACCGATTTCCGCGGAATCGACAGGCAACAACAGGAGCGGACCCGGTGAAGTCGTCGCGTGCCAGACGCGCACCGCTTCAGCGACGGCCCGGTCACGAACCAGAACCGCATTGACTGTCGCTCCGAGAAACCTCTCGACCAGGCCGGCGGACGCGGAATTCGCGGTGATGAAATCACTGAGGGGCCCAAGGACCGCGCCGTCGCCGAACACTCCGCGCTCCGCGAGGAGCCGGGCGGCCGCCGGCGCGAGGCCGACCCGCTCGCGTTCCAGACCTTCCAGCGCGTTCAGTCTGGCGGCGAGCGCCGTGTGGAACTCCTCGGCGCGAAGCAGGTCGGATCGCGCCGTTGCCTCGCGCTCGCGAGCCTGCTGCAGGAGGTCGCGAGAAATTTCTGCTGCGCTCGTCGTGGCGCTCACTCCCGCCGCCGCGATGGCCGCGGCGTCTTCCGCTTCCGCCAGCTCCCGGCGCGCCGTCTCGGCGGCGTCAAAGAGCTGAAGCTGCTCCCCCTCGAGCAATGCCCTCTTCGCTGAGAGATCTTCGCGTTCCCGCTCGCTGCCTTGCCGGTCCAGCTGTGCGCGATGCAGCTCCTCGCGCAGCTCGCGCAAGGCGCGATCACTCTGCTCGAGCTGTGCCCGCGAAGAAATCAGTCCGGCCCGCACATCTTCTTCCTGCCGGGCGTGCGCGGCGAGCGCGGTGTCCGCCGCGGTCAGCGCGGCCTGGAGGCTCGCCAGCTCGCTGGCGGAGCGCTCGAGCTCGGTATTCACGCGACCAGCCACCGCGTCGCCCTCCCGGCGCTCCTCTTCCGCGCGCTCCCGACGTGATGTGGCGTTGCGGAGACGCTCTTCGGCAACGGCAATCTCGCCGCGAAGCGCCTGAGTACTCTCACGCTGGTCCGACACCAGTCGCGCCAGTTCCGCCCGTCTCGCCTCGGCGGTGGTCCGCGCGCCAAGCGCGGCGTCTCTCGACGACTCGGCGGCTCGGACGGACTCCTCTTCGGCGGGGACATCGGCTCGAAGTGCCGTCAGACGCTCCTCGAGCCGGGAAAGCTCACCGCGCCACGCGTCCATCTCCCGGGAGGCGTGCGCTACTTCGAGCGTCAACCGCCGCGCCATGAGCTCCGTATGACGCTCGGCACGCTTCCGCTGGCGGGCAAGGGAGCGGACCTGGCTCTGTACTTCGCCAATCAGATCATCGATGCGCGAGAGATCCGCAGTCGTTTCGTCGAGCCTCCGCTCCGCGCTCCGCTTTCGGTCGCGATAAAGACCGACTCCCGCCGCCTCCTCGAACAGCTCGCGCCTGTCGTCGGGCCTGTCGGACAACAGCGCGTCCACCATCTTCGCTTCGATCACCACACCGGAGTCGGCACCGAGGCCCGTGCCGCGCACCATGTCGTGGATGTCACGAAGCCGGCATGGTGCGTTGTTCAGGAAGTAGTCGCTCTCTCCCGAGCGGCTCAATCGGCGGGTGATCACGACCTCGCGGAACGGGATGTCCAGCGCGCCGTCGTCGTTTTCGAAGTGAAGCGAAACTTCCGCCAGGTTGACGGCGCGCCGGGCGGAGGAGCCCTGAAAAATCACCTCTTCCATCTTCGCCCCGCGCAGCGCGCGGGCCTTCTGCTCGCCCAAGACCCAACGCACCGCGTCGGAGACATTCGACTTGCCGCACCCGTTGGGACCGACGATTGCCGTCACCCCCGGCTCGAATAACATCTCCGTATGGTCGGCAAAGGACTTGAAACCGTGTATCTCGAGTTTTGTCAGACGCACTAAGGCGTTCTCCCCGTCCGGTAAACGAGCACGGGCTGGAGACCAGCCCCTCGCAATGCCTTCAGTAGCCCGGCCGCATCGTCGGCCCGCTCGAACGCGCCGGAGTACAGCCTGGCGCCACCATCATTCTGCATGAGGGCGTAGACCGACAGTCCCCGCGCCGCGTATTTCCCGACGGCGGCCGTAACCGCGTCGCCTATCCCGCCCTGGCTGTCGACGCTGTCTACGAGCAGCGCCAACGGCACCCGCAGGACGCTGCCCGCCGAATCATCGAGAACTCTCGCCGCTCTGAGCGCGAGCAGGAGCGAATCAGCCTGAGATCTCCTCGTGTAGGCGCCGACTACGACCTTGTACCACGTCGTTCGCTCCGGGCCAATGGGTATTGGAGCCACTGTCGCGGACGGTAGCGACGCTCTGTCTTTCCTCAGCACAAAGTTAGCACCTTCGGGAGTGTTTGCTACAAGCAGCTCCACCGCAAACGCGGCGGCGGTCATCGAGTCGGCGGCGTTGACTGGTTGTCCGACGAAGAGCGTTTCCGCGGGGGGCGGAGCGGGTGCCGCCACTGTGGGCGTACGGGCGAGAATCGGTACTGACTCTTCCGGCGCGCGCCCGGCACGAAAGAGCAATGCGGCCGCAACGACGATCGCGAGGACGACTGCCGCCGTCGCACCGGGGTGGAGCCTGTGCCGCAAAGTCCCGAGCGGAGTGATGTCCACTTCCCGAAGGAAAGGCACCTTGAGTGTCTTCGTCGGCGACGCCACGCGCGCCAGGATGAGGGAGGAAGGAGCAGCGGAAATACTGGAGTCTCTTACGACGACCGCTCCGTCGAGCTGATCGATCAACACTCCAAGCCCGGGAGAGTCGCTCCGCGATACGAGCAGCAAGAGTGCGCCGGCTCCGGCAAATCCCTCCCCCAGCCGTTTCCACCGCTCGCTCCGGAAAATCTCCTCACTCACTACCTGCTCGGTCCCGCTCGGCACCACGAACAGATTCCCGGTTCCCTCGACGGGGCGAGCGACCTTGTTGATCGACACTCCGTACAGAATGCTGTCGGACACTCCATGAGGGTCGTCGTCGTTCAGCAGCGACGAGAGCGGAGCAAGATCACCGACGAGATCTCCAAGGACGACGCGCCGCCGCGGAGCTTCCGCGCGGGCGATTCCGAGTGCGACGTGCGCTGCCGCGACCGGGTCGCTGGAGGTAACTACGACCGCCGAGTAGCTACCGAGGATGGGCGCGATCTGACGACCCGCATCCTGCCAGGCTACTGGGCGTCCGCCGGCGACCTTTCCATTCAAGGGGCTCCCTCGTAGACCCAGTACTCGCGCCGCGACGCTTTCCCGACTCTGTCCGCCTCCCCGCGCGTCCCGTAGGGACCCATGACGACGCGGAAGATCGGCGAACCGGCGGTGTTCGTGGCGACCACGTGCGCGGGCGCACCGTTGACGGTGATCGAAGCCGAGAGTTCGCGCGCCTTCTCCTCACTGAGAAGCGCGGCGAACGACACCGTGAAGGAGGTCCCCGTCATCGAATCGACAGGGGAAACGGTGGGGCGCCGGGCGGTGTCTGGGCCCGTCGGTGTCGAGCTCGCGGTGGCCGAATCCTCGAAGGTGCTGTCGTTCGCGAAGGTGACCGGATCGTCGATGCCTCGCGCGCGCGGGCGGAAACCATCCCACGCAAAGAAATACCAGAAATCCTTCGATCCGGAGGCGACGGTTCCCTTGATCTCAAGCGTTTCAGGTTCGACGAACGTCACATCCTTCTCGCCAAGCAGAGCGAGGTTGCCGTCGGGAGTCAATGCCGGGAGGTCGGTTTCCCACCTGGTCGCCAGCGCGCCGACGAGCCTGTTGGTTCCGATCGCGATCACCCAGACCGAATCCGCCGCTGGAAATCGCGCGAGGAGATAGCGGCCGAGCGCATCCATCCTGAGATCGCTCGGTGCTGCTGGAAGTGGTATGCGCGCCGTTACCCGCTCGGAGTAACGGTCGACGACCGATATCTCCTTCTCGGATGTGGCCGCGACATACAGCCTGTCGCCGCTTGGCGTAGGCGCAAGGGCCCGCACGCGGCTCGCAAACTTCACCGCGCCTACGGGTGAGAGGTCTCTCGCCTTCACGCCCACGAGTCCGCTGTCCACGGTGAAATAGACCCGGTCACCAACCTGGGTGCTTACTCCCCGCCCAGTGAGCGGAAGGACAGTGCTGTCGTCCACCAATTCGTCGGGCGGGCGCAGCTTCCAGAGAATAGTCTGGGCGCCCTTGTTCGCGGCGACGATCAAATCGCCGTTCGGCTGGGCGAACACTCCACGGGCGGGAACGGGGGGCTCGAACTTCCAGTCAGCTGCGACGGGATTGAGGCGCGTTACGTCCCCTTTGGCGGTGACTCCGAAAATATCGGTGCCATTCGCCGATGAGAGCGAAGTGAGCTTGACGCGCGTCGCGGTTGTTACATCGGTCTCCCTGAGGTCTATCCGTCCGGGCAAGCCCTTGGCATCGACGAAGGCTATAGTCCCCAGCTGCGGGTCGAAGGCGAGGATGCGCGCGAGACGAGGGACCTCGTCCACGACCCATACCGCGGAATCCAGGTTGGGGAAGACATGAACCCGACCTTTTCCTCCCTGGCGCGGCACGCGAAGGAGGAGATGGTCGGCCCCGCGACTTTCTCTTGCTGCCGGAGAGATGCTTTCCGGCGCTGCTTTCTTATCGGAGCAGGCGCCGCATAACAGCGCCAGCAGCAGGAGACGACGCAACGGTTAGTAGCTCGCTCCCAGCGAGAAGGTCCAGTTCGGCTTGCGGTCCGCGTCGAGCGGTCTCGCGTAATCCCAGCGCAGGATCGCGAGGTTGAAAAGATTCACGCGAAGTCCCGCTCCCCAGCTGCGGAGTGGAAAGCGCTGCGTGGCGGGATCGAAGTTATCGGGCTTCTTCAGGTACGCCTTCTGCCCTTCGCTCCAGGCGAGGCCCATGTCATAGAAGAGCAGGCCATCGACCGGCGGCAGACCAAAGGCAGTCCCGATATCGAACCGGCGAATGAGCGGGAAGCGAAGCTCGGCGTTGGCAACGGCGACGCGGCTGCCGGCCAGCTGCGTGTTGTTGCAGTCCAGAGATGTTCCGATAGTGCTGGTGCAGTCCACTCTGCCGAAGTTCGCCCGGTCGTAGCCGCGTATGAAATCGGGCCTCCCGATGTACTTCTGAAAAAAGGTCTCATCGCGACCGACTGACACAGAGCTGAGGAAGCGGGTGGCGAAGGTCAGCCTGTTGAAGATGATCGGGTCGTAACGCCGGTAATCGGCGAGAAAGTCCGTGAAGACCAGCCGGCCGAGATTCTGCGATACCTGAAACCGCATCCTCCGGCCGCTGATCGGACCGGTGGTGCCGAACAAGCTGTTGTCCGAGACAAAAGCCGTTTTCGGAGTGAGGTAGTTGATCGTCGGCAGACTTCCCGTGTTTTCCTGCTGAACCTGGTCGCAGAAACCGCCGTTGTTGCAATTCTGGAACAGAGTGATCAGTCCCTGTCCGATGCTGTTGAACTGGAGGCCCGTCTCGAACCGCGTGAACCGATTGAATGGGTACTGCCCGATCAAAAAAGCATTGCGAACGACATAACGGAGGTACTCGGACGAGCACTGAATCCCCTGCGGAAACTGCTGGCAGCCTCCGTTCAGCGGGACATAGATGGGGTCCTGCGAAACTCCGAGAGTGTACTGGAGGCGACGGCTCAGATTCGCATACCCGAGGAAGACGCTCGCATCGCTGATCTTGCCGTAGACGTTCGCCGAAACCGCGATCTGGTGATTTCCGAGGAGATCGCTGAACACGAAGGCGGTCCCACCGGAGAAGTTTCCGTAATTCGGTGTGTAGCCGATCGACGGATCGGCGATGTAATCGGGATGGAAGGAGATGCGATACGGATACTCCTTGAAGCGCGACGTATCGGGCAGCGCGAAGGTTGGATCGGCGTTGAGCGCTGCTACGTTTGCGGGCGCGGCTTCGATCGTCTCACTGGGGGGCAGCACCGAAGACTGGCGCGTTCCCGCCGTGCCGCGGTAGGTCGACGTCGGCTCGCCGCTGCGGGGACGGAGGGTCAGCGAATCGAGCCTGCTGCGCGTCGAAGGGGTGTCCGCCGGGGCGAGCCCCGCGACTCTCTCGGTGCCCGCCGCGCGGAACGCCACGGTCTTGCGCGCACGGGGGTTGTCGAAGGTCCAAACCGTGTAGTCACCGCGCTCGTAGTAGGCGAAGGCTACCTTGTCCGCCTGTCGCGCCCAGGTAAGGGCGGGGCTGTATTCGGTTATCGCGGAGACTCCGCCGAGGACGTTGGTTACCTGGTAGTGCTCGCGGTTCGAGAAATCGAACAGGAAGATGTTGGGGATTCCCGTGCGATCGGATATGAATGCCAGCTCCCTTCCATCGGGTGACCAGGCGGGGTTGAGGTTGAGACCCCCCTGATTCGGGAGCACTTCGACGGCGCCTGACCGCAGGTCGAACACGGAAATGCGCCACTTGGCGAGCTGGAGAACGGCGAGATTCGTCTCCGGACCTCGGTCGCTGGCGAACGCTATCCGCTGTCCGTCGGGCGACCACGCGGGCTGCAGGTCTCCATACTCGTCGTTGGTCAGCTGGCGCAGGTTTTTCCCGGTCACATCGACGATGAAGAGATCGCTGATGCCGCCACGGGTCCCGCTGAATGCGAGCTGCCGGTTGTCGGGCGACCAGACAGGGCTGGTTACGCCGTCCAGTGGAACGTCCACCGACCGGATCTTTCCATTGGCGACATCAAGGAGGTACAGCACATCCCGGCCTTCACGCTGCGCCGTGAAGGCGAGCGTCCGACCGTCGTTCGAGAACGAGCTCTGCGAGTAAAGGAGCCTGAGCTCCTCGAAATTCGGATTCGTTGTGCTTTCCACCAGTCGCCTGATGCGCTTGCCGGTGCGAGCGTCGGCCAGCCAGAGGTCAATGAACACCTCACCCCTCGTCTCCGCACCGTTGGAGAGAAAGGCGATGAGCCGGCCGTCGCTGGAAAGCGCGGGGGCCAGAAAGATCTGCCCGCCGCTCTTCCTTTCGGTGAGCAGCGGCTGGGCGAAGGTGCGCGGGCGATCGAGCTGTGCGGCCTGCGGGAGGTACTTCGCGTTTACCGCCTCGCGCCAGTCGTCGCTCAGCTCGTGCAGCGTCAGTCCCAGCTGGCGCTGGAATGCGCGCGCTACTCCGAGTGTAGTGGAGTTCTGGAGGATCTCGCCGATTGCGGCGTCGCCCCAACGCTCGCCGATGTATTGCCAGAGCGACTCACCATAGCGATAGGGGAAGTACTTGTCAGGTCGCTCGGTCATCTGTTCGATGGTCGGGACGCTCCCGTTGACGGCCGCGTCGCGGAGCCACGACTCGGTCAGCGGGTGGACGGGGCCGATCGCCAGATACTCGGCCATTCCCTCCATGAACCAGAGCGGAGGATTGACCTGACTCAGGTTCTGGAGGCCCGCGCCTGCCTTGCCGCGCGCAAAGATGTCATACTGGAACTCGTGCACCATCTCGTGCGCGAGCACGCGCTCGAAGCTGCCGAGGTCGCCGGTGAGAGGCATGATGAGGCGGTGACGCAGGCCTTCCGTGACACCACCGGTTCCTTCGCCAAGGTCGCCAGTGACGTTGTTCTGCCCGAACTCCGAGCGCGAAGCGAACAGGATGATCGGCTTCTTTTCGCGGAACTGGTGTTCGAGCAGCCGGGAGAGGCGCGAATACGAGCGCTCCGCCATACGCGCGGCGTGCATCGCTCCGGCTTTTTCCTCGGGATAGTAATGCACGAGGAAGTGCTCCGTCTCGATGACGCGCCACTTGAAGTGCTTGTACTGGACCTGGTTCTGGCCGAAATACTGTTGGGCGTCGAGGCGTGCGCCGGCGAGCAGAACCGCCGCGAAAGCAAGACAACGAAGTCTCATCATCGGTTACTCCTGTTGGCCCAGCGCGACCACTTCCGCGTCGCTCCAGAGCCGCTCGATCTGGTAGAAAGACCGAAGCGTCGGATGAAAGATATGAACCACGAAATCGAAGAAATCGAGCAGCACCCAGCGCCCTTGCTGCAACCCTTCGGTATGATGCACAGCCAATCCCGCTTTCTTCATTTCCGCTATCACATGCTCGCCGATCGATCTCACGTGTGTATCGGAGGTTCCGCTCGCGATGACGAAGTAGTCAGTCATGTCGGTGACGCCGCGCAGATCGAGCAACACGACATCGTTGGCTTTCATGTCCAGGCAGAGCTGGCTGGCGCGCTGTACGCGCTCGGCGCCTTCGCGGGCGGTAACGGAAGTGAGGGATGTAGCCATGCCGTTGAGCAAAGGTTGAAGCGACGGTGTCGCCTAGTCGATATGTAGCTTAGTTGCGGGGGGAAAGTTCCGCGAGGGCTCCGATTCGCATTTCGCACGCCAGCCGGGAGCTGAATCCCCAAGGAATTGCCCCCGTGGCCAGACGGCTTACTGCTTGATAACCCACACCTTTATTTCGGGGTGTACGTCAGCGTGAAGCCGAATCGGAACGCGATAAACTCCGAGCGCCCGAATCGGTTCGTGCAGCTCGATCTGCCGCTTCTCGATCGTGAACCCCTGGGCTTCGAGCTGGTGCGCGACATCCGATGAGGTTACCGACCCGAACAGCTTTCCTTCCTCGCCCACTCGGGCGGAGAAGGTGAGCGATACCTGCTCGAGCCTGGCGGCGAGCTCCTGTGCCGATCCACGGCGCACTTCCTCGGCCTGCTCGAGCCGGCTTCTCTCCTTCTCGATTCGCTTCCGGTTGCCGGCCGTCGCCTCGTAGGCGAACCCGCGGGGAAGGAGGTAGTTGCGAGCGTAGCCGGGGGATACTTTCACGATGTCGCCCGGGTGGCCGAGCTTTTCAACCGCCTGTCTGAGAATGACTTCCATGGGTGAATCCTTTGAAGTGATCGTTGGGGCCGGGAATTTCCCGCGCCCGGAGTTATTTGTGATTCAGGTCGTGCGCGCCCGGCGTCGCCAGTCGAGCCAGGTGTCCCCCAGCCCGAGACCAATCGCCAGCGCGCCAAGAATTGGAGGTGCCAGCACTGCCATCAATACGACGACGGTGAACAGGATTCTGCCGCGCGACATCCACGCCATCACACCCAGGCCACGCGTCAGGTAGAGCGCCCCGAAAAACAACAGGAGATTCAGGCCCGCGTTTTTTCCCTCGACGAAAGAGGGGAGAAGACAGAGGGTCGCGCCCACGGCGAGACCCCACACCAGCTGGTCGTTGAAGCGGAACTCCTTGAACGGTCCGAGCGGCGGGCCGACCGGCATTGGCGACAGCCGGTGGTACAGCGCCCATGCTATCGCCAGCGCCGCCAGCGACTGGAGGGCGAGGAGGGCCGGCAGCAGATTCGCCGCGTACTCCGGCACCGCCCGGAGCTGTGACTCGCTCCGCTCGGCTACCTCGTCGAGGGTGGGCGATTTCTTCGACCAGCCGACCCAGGTGGGACTCGCGGCGAGCTGATGGAGCGCCTCGATCGATTCTCCGCTGCGCCGGGTGAGCTCGTCGCCGACGGCGTGCTTGACGCGCGCAACTCCGCCCGGGGACGCCAGCGCGATAGCAAATCCCACCCCTGCGGCGAGGCCTATCGCGGCGAGAGCCCGAACGAAAAACGGAGTGGCGACGCTCCAGAGGCTCACCGCGCCAAAGCTCGCGGCGAGCAGCAGCACCCAGCCCCGCGCCATCATGTCGTACGGGGTGCCCGCCGGGCCCGCATGGCGCACCAGCATCCACACCGAAAGCGCCAGCCAGATAAAGGCGAGCGCCGCGCGGCCACCCAGCTTCCATCCCACCAGCGCGCAAACTGCCACCCCCGGCACGATGAGCAAGAGCGTCTGCTCGATCGGAACTATCGAGCGCACGATGGGGATGAGGGGAAGCAGAAGAAACGCAGCCAGCGCGAACGCCAGCTGCCGCCACGATCCCTGCTTCCGCTCGGTCGTGACCGTTTCCGTCATCTACCCCTGGTGCCCGCGGATATAGGGGATGAGCGCCAGAAACCGCGCTCTCTTGATCGCCGTCGACAACTGGCGCTGGTGACGCGCGCACGATCCGCTCAGCCTCGAGGGAAGAATCTTTCCCTGGTCGGTGATAAAGCGGCCGAGAGTTCGATCGTCCTTGTAGTCGACCCAACGGACGCGGCTCTCGCAGAACGGGCAGCTCTTTTGTGGTCGTCTCATGGGCTAATCCTCGTCGTCGTCATCGTCGTCACGGCGCGTCGCCGCGGCCAGATCTTCCTCGGACTGCGGCGGAGCGCCGACTTCGTGCTCGTGCAGCGTGATGAGGTAGCGGATGACTCCGTCGTCGAGCCTGAGAGCTCGCTCGTACTCGGGAAGCGTGGTGGGCTCGGTGGCGAATTTGGAAACGACGTAATAGCCGTTTTCGCGCGGGCCGATGGAGTAGGCGAGCTGGCGCCGGCCCCAATGCGCTACCTCGGGCTGCTCTTTGGTGTCGAGCATCCCGTGAAAGCGGTTGATCTTGTCGGAAATGGCGGCGTCTTCGAGCGTAGAGTCGAAGATGTACACCGCCTCGTATGTGCGAGGCACGTTGGCAATCCCCCCTGTGGTCGTGAGCTGCCCCCCAACTGGTTGCCGAAGTGGGAGGAAGGTGTGAAGGCCGCGTGAGCGGCCGTTGT
>JANMTG010000344.1:0-18612 GCA_031390205.1 Gemmatimonadota bacterium | reverse complement strand
CTCGGCCAGCCAGCCTCCGAGGTCGAAATTGAGACGGCAGTATTCCGCGGGGGTACCGCGGGAGAGAGCGGCAGCCAGGCGCTCGCGCTGAGCGGTCGTGTACGACCGCGACGTAAAGGCAAGGAGGTCGACGTCTAGCTTCGCCGTCGCGGAATCGCCGGTGGATTTGAACCTCGCCACCGCCGCGCTGATTCCGTCGAGCGACGTTCCCGACATGAGTCCGACGACGACACCCGTCGGCACCTACCGCTCTTTCATCGGAGGGGGCGGGTCCGCGGTCACCCGCCGTATCACGCCGCCGTTGGCGGCGAGTAGCCGCTCCGCATCCTCGCGGGATATCCCCTTCTTGTGCATCACGATCGCCAGCTTGACGCTTTTCTCCGCTGCCTGGAGAAGCTTCGTGGCGTCGTCCCTGGAAACTCCGCACACCTCCATCACGATCCGGCGGCTGCGGTCCACGAGCTTGTTGTTCGTCGCCCGCAAGTCGACCATCAGATTTCCGTAGGTCTTCCCCAGTCTGATCATCGCCCCGGTGGTGATCGTATTGAGCACGAGCTTCGTCGCCGTTCCCGCTTTCATGCGCGTAGATCCCGTTACCACTTCGGGCCCGACGATGGGCAGGATGGTGACGTCGAGCCTGGCTACCAGGTCGGCCGGAGGCGGCGAGCAGGCGACGATGGCGGTGCGGGCGCCCAGCGTCGCCGCCTGCTCGAGCGCCGCGCGGACGTAGGGCGTCGTTCCCGATGCGGCGATCCCGACCACAAAATCGTTCTTGCCCACACCATGCTCGTCCATCGCGCGCGCGCCGTTCTGGACGACGTCCTCCGCGCCTTCCTGGGCCCGGGTCAGTGCCGGGAGTCCGCCGGCGATGATCCCCTGAACCATTGCCGGGTCGGCTCCGAATGTCGGGGGGATTTCACTCGCGTCGAGAACTCCGAGACGGCCTGACGTTCCCGCGCCGATGTAGAAAAGGCGGCCGCCGGCGCGGAAGGCCGCTTCCGCGAACTCGATCGCGCGGGCTATCTGCTCGCGCTGGGTTGCGACGGCATCGGGAACACGACGATCTTCGGCGGTTATGAGGTCTACGATCTCGAGCGGGGACGCGAGATCGATCGAAGCGGTACGCGGGTTGCGCCGTTCCGTTTCCCGAGTATCCATCAATGCGCTGCCGAGCGGTGAGCCACGGTCGTAACTTACCCGGCGCTTCGCGCGAATGGCAAGACAACCTGGAGCAACTGGATGAGACGTATCGCGATCGGATTTATCATGGTTGTGGCGTGCGCGGAATCGTTGTCCGCGCAGCGCAGGATTCCGGGTGTTCGCGGCGGAGAGCCCGCCGCATGGATCAGCGGCGGCATTGGCTTCTTCACCGGGAACGGCGTCAACGACGGTCGCACTCAGAGCACCTGGGACTTCGGCAGCTCCACCAACTTCCAGTACCGGGCGTCGCTCGAGAAAACGATCGCCAACCAGTCTTCGTTTGGGCTGATGGGTACCTACGTGCGGGTTCCTTTCGTTTATACATCTACCGCCGTTGTCCCTCCGTCCGGTGGAGCGACCTGCGGCAGCTGCGAAGCGCACCTCGACATGATGACGCTGTCGGCGACTTTCCATGCTGGTGGCGGGGTTGGATTTCACCAGGTGATCGAGGCGAGCGCCGGGGTTGCGCAGTACTCCAGTCTGACGCGTGATTCCGACGGCGCCGAGCTGGCGCCCTCGGGCGGAAACCTCGATCCGATTTTTTCCTTTGGTTACGGCTTCGGTTACGGCCTCAGCCAGAACACGCAGATCGATCTCGTACAGGACTATGGGATCGCGCTCCACGAGAAGAGTGGTCTCGCCAACGGCGTCAGCAATACCAATACTGTCCGCACTCTCCGGTTCACCGCACGATTCGGATTCGGATCGCGTTCCACACGCCGCTAGCCTGACCGGCGGGTGCGCCATCTGCTAAAATTTGCGCTCTCCCATTTGCGGAGCGGTGATGTGAAACAGTATCTGCTTCTCGCGGCTGTCCTCGCCGGCTGCATCCGGCTTGAGGCATCGAAGCCGCCAGACGCTCACGATCCCGCCATTCCAGCGCGCGTGCCCGCCGTTTTCCCCGCGGACTGGCGCTTCCCCGCTGGCGAGCGCGCCACATTCGCGCCTCACGCTATGGTCGCGAGCAATGAGATACTGGCTAGCCGGGCTGGGGTGGAGATCCTGCGACAGGGAGGGAACGCCGTCGATGCGGCAGTGGCAGTGGGATTTGCGCTGGCGGTGACCCTGCCTGAAGCGGGAAACATCGGCGGCGGAGGGTACATGCTCATCCGACTCGCGGACGGCAGGACGGCTGCGCTCGACTATCGCGAAACGGCGCCTCTCGCCGCGACGAGAAACATGTATCTCGACAGCGAGGGAAAGCTCACCCGCCGAAGTATCGAAGGACACCTCGCCTCCGGAGTTCCCGGAGCGGTGGCGGGACTGACTGAGGCACTTCGGCGGTACGGTACACTGTCCCTCGCAACGGTGATGGGCCCGGCGATCCGCCTGGCGGCGGCGGGATATTCAGTCGATACCGCATTCTCGAAATCGGTTACTGGGGAGAGGCCGCTGCTGGAACGCTTCGCGGGTGATTCACTCTTCGTTCCTAACGGGAAGCCGGCTGCAATAGGGACCCACTTCGCCCAGCCGGAACTCGCCCAGACCTTGAAGCTCATCGCGCAAGAGGGACCGTCCGCATTCTACCGGGGAAGGATAGCCGAACAGATCGTCGCCGAAATGCGCCACGGTGGGGGCATAATTACCCGGGAAGACCTGGCGCGTTACAGGCCGGAGTGGCGGACTCCCATAAGGAGCACCTACAAGGGTTATACGCTGCTGACAATGCCGCCGTCCTCGTCGGGCGGCATCACGATCACGGAGTCGCTCAACATCCTGGAAGCTTATGGGTCGGACTCGCCGTTTGGGAGCGCGGACCGAGTTCATGCTCTCGCTGCTTCCTATCAGCGCGCCTTCCTGGACAGGAATTCCAAGCTGGGGGATCCGGCGTTCGTCAGTGTTCCCCTCGAAACGCTGACCAGCAAGACCTACGCTGAACGCCTCGCACTCACTATTCGGCGTGATCGAGCGACTCCCACCAGCGCCCTCTCTCCGGGACTACGGGAAGGAACGGAAACCACTCACTACTCAGTGGTGGATCAGTTTGGCAACGCCGTGGCGACCACTACCACCCTGAACAGCCTTTACGGTTCGGGAGTTTTCGTACGAGGGGCTGGGTTCTTCCTCAACAACGAAATGGACGACTTCAGCGCCTCACCTGGAAAGCCGAATCAGTTTGGACTGGTTCAGGGAGAAGCGAACGCGATCCAGCCCGGAAAACGCATGTTGAGCGCGATGTCTCCCACCATAGTGCTTGATCCGGCCGGAGAGCTCCTGCTGGTCACGGGCGCGCGCGGCGGGCCCAGAATAATCACCAACACCTCCCAGGTAATTCTCAACGTAGTCGATCACCGCATGTCGCTGGCCGACGCCATGAGCGCGCCGAGAGTTCACTACCAGTCGCTTCCTGACTCTGTGCGGCTTGAACGCGGGGGCTTTACCGAGGGTGCAGTCACCAAATTGGGGCAGATGGGATACAACGTGTACTTTGCGGCGAGTAGCGGAGGCAGCGTGAGCTCCATAATGCGTGTGAAGGGCGGGTACGAAGGGATGGATGACCCTCGCTCTCCCGGCGCCGCGGTGGGATTCTGACGTGAAATGTTGGAGCGAACTCCTCGCAGGGCCGAGATACTCGGCGAGGGATCCCCTCAGCCCAACCCGGGACTCTCGGCCTTACCCGAACAAATAGAATGGCGATCGCTACCGTTCGGAGAAGCCCGCCGCCCCCAGCCGTGAAGGCCGACAGCACCCGGCAGGTAGTCTTCAGTTAAGCCATGACAAGAAAAAAGCCCGGCACAATGGCCGGGCTTTTTACAAATCGAAGTGTCCTAGATCTGTACCTGAGTGGATGAGTTGAGGGTCGCCGTGATCCGTCCGCCGGAATTCACGCATCCTTCGTAGTTCGCAGTAGCCGCTGCAGCCCCCGCCCCGGCCGCTCCACCCGCCGCCGCGCCGATCACGGTGGCCTTGGTGCTCTTGCCGAGTATCTGGCCGGCGATCGCGCCGATCGCGGCACCGCCGACAACCTTCTGGATGTCCTTGCTCTGCGGCTGGTTCCTGACCTTGTTCACCTGGGCGTAGCTTGTCGTGGCGCTCACCGGGTAGGTCTTGCCGCCAAAGCTGACGGATACGACACGGAAGCCCATCACGACGTTGTCGTTGACGTTCTCGCTCCGCTTAAGCTCGGTGATTTCGATCGTCGCGGTTGCGCCCGCTGGGATCACCGCGCCGTTGGAGCCGGAAACCGACTGCGTCAGAGTGGCGTTGAAGCGCTCCCCGACTCTGCTGGTATTCGTGCAGATCTTGGTGCCGGAAGCGAGGTTGAGGGTGGAGCCGGCAGCGATGGTTCCGACTCTGGCCGACGAGCCCGCCCTCGTACGAGTTACCGTGTTCCCGCTGGCGGTCGTCGCCGTAGTTGGCGTGCGGGTGGTGGTTCTCGGCGCAGTCGCGCGCCGCGCGGAAGTGGCTGGCGCCGGTGTCCCCGCGGGGACGTCGGTCAACGCCGGCTGCGCGCCGCTGTCACGGTTGGCCAGCTGAATGTCGCGGTTGAGCGACGTGTCCTGCGCGAGCGTGTCGTCCGGCTTGCTGTCACCGCATGCTGCGAGCACAAGCGCGAGCGACAGCGCAGTGGTGAGTCGCGGAATATATTGAATCATAAAGTCTCCTGATCGTGTGACGATGGCTGGGAAGATCCCAGGCCAATGAGTTATGGTTGGCAATCCACATGCCACCTTTATGAAGAACCTCCGGCTGGCTGGGCCATACTACAAGCCCTACCTGGCACAGCTCATCATCGGGCTGGTGATCGTGGTCGCGTCGTCCGGGATCGCGAGCGTCATTCCCTGGCTCTTGAGACGAGGCATCGATGCAATCGGCAACACCGCGCCGCCCCGTACGGTGTGGCAGGTGGCCGGTCTCATCGTCGTCGCGGCGATCGTCGGCGGAGCGCTACGGTACTGGATGCGGGAGCTGATGAACGGCGTCAGCCGCAGGATCGAGTACGATCTGCGCAACGACCTGTTCACTCATCTCGCGACGCTCGACGCCGCCTACTTCTCGCGCACCCGCACGGGCGACATCATGGCGCGCCTCACTAACGATCTCGGCGCCGTCCGCATGGCGGTTGGTCCGGCCGTCATGTACCTGGCCAACACGATCACGGGCGCGCTGTTCGCGCTCTACTTTATGCTCCGGATCGATGTGACCCTCACACTGCTTGTGTTGCTGCCGATGATAATGCTCCCCGTGCTGACCCTTCGCATGGGAAAGGCAATCCATGACCGCTTCGAGGCGGTGCAGGAGCACTTCTCCGTTCTCACCACGCGCGCTCAGGAGAACCTCACGGGGGCGCGAATAGTCCGCGCCTACCGGCAGGAAGCGGCGGAGATAGCGCGCTTTGGCGCGGTGAACGGGGAGTATCTGTCCAGGAACATGTCGCTGGTGCGTCTCTGGGGCACCCTCAATCCCCTGTTCGGCCTGTTCGGCGGGCTCGGTGCGGTAGTGGTTCTGGGGTTGGGGGGGGCGCTCACCATGAGTGGCAATATCTCGGTCGGTTCGTTCGTCGCGTTCGGCCTGTACCTCACGATGCTCACCTGGCCGCTCATCGCCCTTGGCTGGGTCGTCAACCTCTTTCAGCGCGGGGCGATGCCTCCATGGGTCGTCTGGTCGAGATACTCGACGTGAAGCCGACCATCGAGGCTGATGTTCCGCCGGCTCAGCTTCCGATGGCCGCTTCAGGACGCACGATCGAGTTCCGCAACGTCGGCTTTCACTATCCGTCCGAGATTCCCGACGAGCCACGCTGGGTGCTGAGGAACATCAGCTTCTTCGTTCCCGCCGGAGCCACGCTCGGTGTGGTTGGGGCTACCGGAAGCGGAAAGAGCGCCCTCATCGACTTGATTCCCCGGATCTACGATCCACAGGAGGGCCAGATCCTGGTGGATGGAGTGCCGACAAGGAACGTCGCGCCCGCAGAGCTTCGCCGGGAAATCGGCTTCGTGCCGCAGGAGAGTCTGCTGTTCAGCGATACTATCGACTCGAACCTGGCCTACGGCACCACTGAGCCGCACACGGCGGCGTGGGCGGCGGGAGTCGCCCAGCTTGCGACGACGATCGAGGCGTTTCCCGGCGGCTACGAGACCGTTCTCGGCGAGCGCGGCATCAACCTGTCCGGTGGCCAGAAACAGCGCGCAGCGCTCGCCCGCGCGCTGGCGAGAAAGCCGGGCATCGTACTGCTGGATGACGCCCTGTCAGCGGTGGATACGCATACCGAAGCGGAAATCCTCCGCGCGCTCAGGGAAGCGCTGGCGGGACGGACCGCCCTCATCGCATCGCACCGCATCAGCGCAATACGCGATGCGTCGTGGATAATCGTGCTCGAGAAGGGTGCGTTGGTCGAGCCGGGAAAACACGCCGAGCTCATGGCGCTCCGCGGCCGATACTGGTCGCTGTTGAGGAGACAGCAGCTGCTGGACGCCGTCGAATCGGATGCGTTGGCAACCGATGCGACGACGACTACAATATGAGCATGGCAGACGGCCTCGATTCCGCGGCAATGCGCAAGCGGCTCGCCCACGCTGCCGCTTAATTCGCCCCAAGATTAGTGGCAGCCCATATTTTGATCGTAGAGGACAGCCCACTCGTGACAGAGGCGTTCGAGATTCTGTTCGGCGAGGCCGGTTACGCTGTCCATTCGGCCCGAACTGTGGCGGAGGCCGTTCAGCTTGGTAAAGAGCAGCCGATTGACCTGATGCTTCTCGATCTCAGCCTCCCCGATGGAAGTGGTCTCGAGGTTCTCGACGCCCTGCGCGAGCACGGGCGGCTCCCGCGCGCGACGCTGGCAATGACCGGGCACACGGACAGGGACCTGCGCCGCGATTGTCTCCAGGCCGGCTGCGCCGATGTTCTGGTGAAGCCCGTCCCCATCCGCGACCTCCTACGCCAGATCGAGCGCCTCCTCGGCTGACGGAGCGCCGCGCGCGCCCCAGGGCCGGACCGCTGTTGCGGTGGTACTATCGAACCAAGTACCGCGCATTCGCTCGCGAGAAGCGGCCACGCCCGCCCCAGCGCGGTCTCATCATGCTGCAGATCGATGCGCTCGCTTACTCCGATCTGAGACGCGCGCTCGAGCTCGGACACTGTCCCACCATCGCCCGATTGCTGCGCGAGAGTTTCGAGCTGCGTCGCTGGTTCTGTGGCCTTCCCTCCGCGACTCCGTACTGCCAGGCCGGGATGTTCCACGGTGAGAATGGCGGCATTCCGGCATTCCGTTTTTACGACAGGCAAGCGAGAAAGGTGATTACATGCAACGCCCCGCACGGCGTACAGTACATACGCGACCGCATTCACTCGCCGGGCGCAC
Organism: Gemmatimonadota bacterium; assembly: GCA_031390205.1. GTDB lineage: Bacteria > Gemmatimonadota > Gemmatimonadetes > Gemmatimonadales > Gemmatimonadaceae > UBA4720. The sequence goes on along the minus strand of JANMTG010000344.1, from coordinate 11,111 downwards.
TGGCTGGCGGGTCGAGCTACGTGAACCTTCTGGATGGGGATGCGCAGACTGTCGCGTTCACGGTCGCCACGCGGGAGAAGATGTCGGTGTACCGCCGGCTGGGCGGAACGCGCATGGCATTTCTCATCCTTCTGCATCCGATCCGGATGGGGCGCATGATCCTTCAGGGCGCCTTCGAGTGGTTACTCGAGGAATGGGAGCGGATGCGCGGCGAGCTCGCCGGGCGTGTCACTCATTCGGAGGGAATTTTTCCTTTCATCCGGATCCTCAGCAACGTGGTCATCCGCGAGCTGCAGACAATGGCGATTCTGCTGGACGTCTATCTGGGCGTGCCCGTCATCTACAGCACGTTCATGCAGTACGACGAGCTCGCCCACCACTTCGGCCCATCGAGCAGGCAGGCGCTGGCAGACCTCAGGCGCACCGATTCGCGCATCTCCGAGATCTGGCGCATGGCGCAGCTGGCCGGCGGCCGGGGTTACGATCTCGTGATTCTGTCCGATCACGGGATGACCCCCGCCTTGAGCTACCGTGTCCGGTACGGCGAGTCCCTGGGCGCCACGGTGCAGCGGCTGCTGGATGAAGCGCCTTCGACGGGCGCGCCGAAGCCGCGCGCGCTGGCCAGTTACGCGGAACGCACCGAGTACTCGGACGTGGGTCCTGAAGTGGTCGAAGCCTTCGCCCAGCTCACCCCCGCCTCGTTTGGCGCGCGAAAAGTCATTCGCCGGTTTCGCGACTGGCTGCGGAGCCGGTACGGGCTTCGCGAGATCATCTTTCCGGAGAAATACCGGGTGGACACGACCAACGATGTTGTCGTGACCTACAGCTCCTGCCTCGCGCTTGTCTACTTCGCCGCCAGCGAAGAGCGCTTGACTCTCGATCGCATCACGGCTGACCCGCGCTGGGGCCGGCTTTACACCCACCTCGTGGCTCACCCGGGAATCGGTTTGGTCGCCGCGCTCACAGACAATGGGATAAGCCTCGCCAGCAAGTACGGGCGGGGGATCCTTCGCGGGGGTCGGATCGAAGTGACTTCGGGCACGAATCCGCTCGAGATCTTCGGCACGGAGCCATACGTATTGCGAGCGGTCGAGTCACTGGTGGGGCAGCCGAACGCGGGCGACTGCGTTCTCTTCGGCGCCTACGACGGCCACGACATCGTCTCTTTCGACGACCAGGTGGGCGCGCACGGCTCAGCGGGTGGCGATCAGGTTTATCCATTTATCATCTCGCCCCGCACACTCGCGCTGGCCGGTGAAGCGCTCGAAGACGCGCGCGACATCCACCGTACCGTGCTCGCGCGGTACGCGGCCGCCAACGCTCCGGGCGCGTCTCCCGAGGCGGCACGGCTCACTCCGGTGGTTCCTCGATCGGCAGTCTGATTTCTGTCCGGTGCGTCCCCACGTAGTTCAGCGCTTGCCGACCACCGTCCTCGTGGCGCCACGCGCGGGAGCGCGCCGAGCGAAGCTCGGATCCCCGTGCTTAGGTTCGGTCCGCGCCGTGTCGCGCGCCGTCACGCCCGCGGTCGAGGGTCCGACACGCGGGCAGGATGCAGCGCGTTGCGCTGCCGCGTTTGCGATACTGTATAGGGAGGTGAGGGTGTCCTCGTAGGACGCTTTCCAAAGCGAGCGACCAAGGAGACCAGCGACCTCCCCGCGGAGCGGGCGGTCGCGTTCTGGGCTCCGCCCGAGCGAGCGTAGCGGCCGCAGAGGACACCCTCGCCTCCCCCATACAGAGATATCAGAGGACGCGGTAAGCCGCCCGCGACTAAATCGTCGCGCCCGGCGAAGGTCGTCCCTCGACGATCGTCCTGAACGCGGCAGCCGATATGCGCTCGGGCTCGAACGGATCCCCCGCGCGTTTCATTACGCCCCGAACAACGGCGTCGAGCGTCACGAGTGGAGCGTCGGCCTCCGCGCGCACGTCCATCTCCCACTTGCCTCTGTCGGGCCCTTTCAGGGTGTGACGGTAGCGGGCGGTGAAGACGGTGTGCCGGTGCACGATTATCTCGCGGTCCTCTTCCTCGATCGGGAGAAATTCGTCGCCGGCGCTTTCGGTGAGGGCATCCGGAGGCTCTTCCCTGCCGTGAGCGTGCTCTGGCTCGGGAGGCAGTGGAATCGCCGCGACCACCGCGACCCCAGTCTCCACTCCCGATTGTCGCAGCGGCGGGAACAACCGGACTTCATCAACAGCTCCGACGCCAATGCGCTCAGCTATTTCCCTTAGGAATCGCTCCGTCGTCTCGATCAAGTCGTTGCTCCCGAAGCCGTCGCGCGCGCTCTCTCGGGAGATTGCCTGTCGGTAAGCTCCCGCTCGACGTACAACCGAAGAATGTGCATGAAGTCCTGCGCGTTGGTCACGACGCCGAAAGCCTGGTGCGTGCCGCGGTCCTTCAGCTTGCTGACCACGAACTCCGAAGAGTCTACACAGATAGTCGGGAGCTCGCGCATCGATCCATCCGCCTCGGCGACGAACGCCGGCAGCATGTTTCCGGTGGCGATGGCGTGAAGCGCGGTCGCGATCAGAACCGCCAGTGTCGCTCGAGTGGTGTGACGCTTCATCGCGTCCTGAGCCGCCAGGGTGTCGGTGATCACCTCCGGCAGCGGCCCGTCATCGCGAATCGAGCCGGTGAGCACGAACGGAATCTGACGCGCGACGCAGGCGTGCATGATTCCATCGGTGATGATCCCCAGCTCGACCGCCTTCGCTATGGAGCCGGCCGCCCGCACCTTGTTGATGGCGCGCATATGCAGTCCATGGCCCCCGGTGGTCGCTTCACCCGTTTTCGTCATCCCGAGAGTCGTGCCGAAGATGGAAGCTTCGATGTCGTGCACCGCTACTGCATTTCCGGCCAGGAGAGCCGACACGAAGCCGTTCTCGATGAACCAGACCATGTCCGCGCGCGCGCGTGAATGAACGAGCGCGGGACCGGTAACCCAGATCGGATAGCCACCGCGGTCCCGTTCGGCGATCAGGATCTTCGCCATCAGCGAGTAGTCGATCGGCCTTTCCCGGGACACTTCGCTCGTCATGAACTTGAACTCGCCCTCCTCATCGGCCAGGAACGAGCCGACGTGGACGTAGATGCCCTGGCTTCCGTCCTCCTCGCTGCCGACGGCGACCATCTCTCCCTTCCTGACGCGGCGGCCCTCCTTTATCCAGAGCCCGTCGTCGCTCAGGACGAGTGCGGCATCCATCCGGGGCTCACGCGGCATCCGCCACGCGCCGTTTATCCGAACGTACGTCGGAAGATTGGTGGTGGAAAAGAAGTTCTCGGGAAGCACGCCGTCCGCGGGCGCGGCGACGAATTGCGCGTCGGGCGCGTTGCCCAGCTCGGGCGCGTTGAAGTCGGGATGGCGGAGAACGGACACTGCAGTAAGATAGGTATCAGAGCAACGCGACGGGGTCTCGGTCGAGCGTCACGCGCAGCTGCGCCCCCCCCGAGGGAATGTCGAACTTCTCCATGAAATAGCCCCCCACTCGCGTCATCTCGCCCGGGTGCTCCGTCTTGAGCAGCAGGTGCCACCGCCACCGGTTCTTGATGCGCTCGATGGGACAGGGCGCCGGGCCCACGACGCGGATATCCTCGCCCGCTCGGGCAGTTATGAGCTTGCGAAGCCAGTCTCCACCGCGGATCGCGAGCTTCGCCGTCGGTTCCTCCCTGAGCCCGCTGAACACGATGTTCGCGAGCCGCACGTTGGGCGGATACGGTGGATCGACTCGGCCCGCCATCTCTTCCCTCACAAAGGATTCGTAGTCGTGCGACACCGCGTAGCGTACGGCGTGGTGCCCTGGTATCCGCGTCTGAATCAGAACCCGCCCTCCCTTGACTCCTCTGCCGGCGCGGCCGGACACCTGGCTCAGGAGCTGAAAGCACCTCTCCGATGCCCGGAAGTCAGGGAGGTTGATGCCGACGTCCGCATCGACCACTCCCACCAGTGTGACGTTGGGGAAGTCCAGTCCTTTGGCGATCATCTGCGTGCCCAGCAGGATGTCGATTTCTCCCGACGCGACGCGATCGAGAATTCTGGTGTGCGCCCATTTCCCGCTCGTGGTGTCGACGTCCATTCGCGCGATTCCCGCCGCTGGAAATCTTTCCGAGAGCAGCCGCTCGACCTGCTGGGTCCCCAGTCCGTGCTGCCTGAGATTGCGGCCGCCACAGCGGAGACAATCGGGTCGCGGATCTTCCTTGTGCAGACAGTAGTGACAGACAAGGCGCTCCGGATTCCGGTGGTGCGTGAGCGTGATGCTGCAGTTCGGGCACGTCGCCACCGACCCGCAGTCATTACACTGGACGAACGATGAATAGCCGCGGCGGTTGAGGAGAAGAATGCTCTGCTCCCCTCGGCTCAGGCAGTTGACGATCGCGTCGTGGAGGGGCTCGCGTATGACGGCGCCGTAGTCGACTCCTACCCGCGCCATCCCCGTGTAATCCACCGCCATCCGGCGAAGGTCGATCACTTCGATCGCCGGCAACTGCCCGCCACCGACCCGGTCGGGGAGGCGCAGCAACCTCGACTTCCCGGCCGCGGCGTTTGCCCAGCTCTCCAGGGAAGGAGTGGCACTGCCGAGGACCGTAATCGCTCCCTCGTTCCGCGCCCGCATGATCGCCACCTCGCGGGCGTGATATCGCGGCATCTCACCTTGCTTGTAGCTCGCCTCGTGCTCCTCGTCGACGATGATCGCGCCCAGGTTCTCGAGCGGCGCGAAGACCGCTGAGCGCGCGCCGACGACAATCCGCCTCTCGCCGCGCTTGAGCGCGAGCCACGCGTCATAGCGCTCGCCGTCACTGAGGGCTGAGTGCAGAACCGCGATGCGGTCGCCGAAGGCGGCGCGAAACCGGTCGACCGTCTGCGGCGTGAGCGCTATCTCGGGCACCAGCACAATGGCCGTCTGATTTCGTTCATCGACGATGCGGCGCAGCAGCTCAATGTATACAAGCGTTTTGCCGCTGCCCGTGATCCCGTTCAGCAGAAATACGTCTCCCGGCTTCGCGCCCGCCATCGCTTCGACCGCCGCCAGTTGCGCAGCGGTAGGAGTGAGCCGGTGGGCGGAAATTCCTCCGCGCGATGCGAACGGGTCGCGCTCGACCTCTTCGTTAACGATGACGATCAATCCCCGCTTCTCCAGCCCCTTGAGAACGGAAGGCGAGAAATCCAGCTGCGACGCGATGAGCGCCGCCGTGCTCCGCCCTCCCAGGGACTCGAGCAGCTCGAACACCGCCCGCTGCTGCGGTGCGCGCGCGAATACCCTTTCGCGCTGGAGCAAAGACGGCATTTCAACGCCGATGCGCACGACCCGCTGCGTTTTCCGGGAAGGAGTCGGATCCTCCGCGCCCGCCAGCGCCGCGGGGAGCGCCGTCCGCAGAGTGATACCGAGCGGCACGACGTAGTACTCGGCCATCCACCTGCACAACTCGAGGAGCGATGCGCCGATTGCTGGTTCCCGGTCGGGAGAGTCGAGAACCGTTTTTGGCTTCCGCTTAAGCTGGGCGCCGGTGCTCGTACCGACACAGATGCCCATCTCGCGCCGGTTTCTGAAGGGCACCACCACTCTCGAGCCGATGACTACCGGATTTGGGAGTCCCTCGGGCACGAGGTAGGTAAAGGTCTGGAAGAGCGGCTTGGGGAGCGCGACCTCAACCAGACGCGGAGACCTGTCAGGCACTGACGAACGCCGCGCCGAGCTCTGCGCCGCTGGTCGGGCAAGCGCCGAGGCCGGGCCGGTCGCTGAGTCTCACCTGGCCCCCTTTGATCGAAGCGCCCGTGAAAGGGTCGCTTGACAGGAGCGCGGCGCCGTCGAAGTCGGCGAAATCGAGCAGTGGCGACACCTGCGCGATCGCGGAGATTCCGAGTGAGCTCTCTATCATACAGCCGGCCATCACCTGCATATCGAGCGCACGCGCTGCGTGCACCATGCGCAGAGCTTCGCGCAGGCTGCCGCATTTCGCGAGCTTGATGTTGATGCCGTCCACCGCGCCAGCGAGCTTGGCGATGTCCGCCGCCACGAGACACGATTCGTCGGCGAAAACCGGCAGCTTCGATCGCTTCCGCACGAATCGCAGTCCGTCGATGTCGTTGGCGCTCACTGGCTGCTCGAGCATCTCGACACCCTGATCCGCGAGAAAATCGCTCATTCGCACCGCCTGCTTGGCCGTCCATCCGGCGTTGGCATCGACGCGCAGCCGCTTGTCGGGCCCCGCATTCCGCACGATCCGCACTATCTCTTCGTCGCGATCGGTCCCGAGCTTGATCTTGAGGATCGGATATTCCCGCGCTTCAACAACCCGTCGCTCCAGCTCGCTGTTCTCGGCGATCGCGATCGTGAAGCTGGATTGCGGCGCGCGGGCGGCGTCGAGCCCCCACATCCGATGGACAGGCAGCCCGACTCGTTTTCCCACCAGGTCGTGGAGAGCCGAGCTCACCGCGCTCTTGGCCGATGCGTTGCCGCGCAGCAGGCGGTCGAGCGATGCCTCGGTAGACTCCAGCGAGAGCGGATCCGCGTTGTCGAGTACCGCCTTGAACTGGCCGAGCGCGGCGATCACTGAGTCGACCGACTCGCCGTAATACTTGTTTGGTGCGGCCTCGCCAAATCCCTCCAGGCCGTCGTCATCGGTGACGCGGACGAGGACGTTCTTGTGGTTGGCGTATCCCCCTCGCGCTATGACGAATGGATGTGTCGGCTTGAGCTCTATTGTCTGGTGCGCCAGCCTCATCCAGCCGTCATCCGGCGGCGACCGCGGCTTGCGCGCGCGCGGTGCGGGCCATTCGGAATTCCACGGGAGCGGACACGCCGGAGAGAAACCCAATCAGCGCGTCGGCGAGCGCATTGCCTCTCTCGTAACGGTTTCCCGGGTGCTTCTCGAGGCAGCGCATCACGATCGCGGCGAGCGCCGGCGGAATGCGCGAATCAACGACATCGGGTGAGACCGCAGTCTCGGTCACGTGCTTGTAGCTGATCGAGTAGCTGTCGGCTCCGTCGAACGGAGGAAATCCGAGCAGAGTCTCGTACATCACTACTCCCAGCCCATATAGGTCGCTGCGGCCGTCGAGCAGCTTGCCCCGCGCCTGCTCGGGCGACATGTAGTGGGGCGTTCCCATTACGTTGCCGCTCCCGGTCATCCTGCTTCTGAAATGTCCGGTAGCTATCCCGAAGTCGGTGACGAGCGCGTTATCGTCCTCATCGAAGAGGATATTGTCGGGCTTGATGTCGCGGTGAACGAGGCCGCGGCGGTGCGCGTAGTCGAGTCCGGTAGCGACCTGCGCCGCGACCGCGGCGGTGGCCTCAGCGGGGAGCGAGCGGTGTCCGCCGATCCTGTCGCTCAGGGTGCCCCGCGCGAGGTAGGGCATCACCAGGAAGACGTGGTCGCCGACAATGCCGAAATCGATGATCGAGCATATGTGCGGGTGCACCAGCTGGGCCGCCGACTCCGCTTCCCGGCGGAACCGCTCGCGCATTTCCTGCTCGCGCGCGAGATGCGGATGAAGAACCTTGATTACCACCGGAGAATCGAGACAGACGTTGACGGCGTAATACACGCTTGCCATCCCGCCCTCTCCCACGCGGTGCATGATCGTGTAGCGACCGCCGGTCACCTGCCTGAGCGCGGTTACGGACGCGTCGGGTGGTGCCTGGCGGTTATCCGACCCTTCGGGCATGTGGATTCCGCAGCGCACGCAGCGCGCGGCTTCAGCCCGATTCCAGCTACCGCAGTCCGGACAGAACATTCAGGTCAGGTCCCGAACTGCATGCGCACGAAATCGTAAGGCGGCCACGGTCCGGTGACGCGGAAATCGAGTGCCGTCTGTCGCCTTGCCTCTCCCGACACGGCCTCCTCGAACGACTGCCACCGGTCGGTTTCGACGAGGAACGATGCCCGGACCACGACGCCTTCCTCCTCGTCGCCTTCGGGGGCGGGCAGCGTCACCGTCGCCCCGGCCTTGTTGCGCAGCAGCCGCAGACTCTCGGCGGCGAGCGCCGCAAAACTCTTGTGGGCCTCTCCATCCTCCTGACTTCCTTGCGTCGAAATGCTCACGCGCGCGGCCGAGTGGCCTTCCACTGACGACAGCGCCTCGGTAAGGGTGAAATAGTGGAGCTCGAGCCACTGGGTGAGCGTCCCGTGCGAGCGGAACACCGTGCCTGGAGGCGCGGGAAGAACGGCGCTATGGGCATGGACCTCGTCCAGTACGCGGAGATAGTTCTCCATCTCGCCGTCATCGAGTTTGACGGCGTTGTAACCGGAAGGCGCCACTATCGCCGCCAGCGCCCGATACCGGACAAGCTGAGTCCCCTCGGCGGGAGAAGCCGACTGCCCGGAATCGACCGCGCCGACTCCGTAAAGCCTGAGAGAGCTCAGAGAAGGTTGCGCCATTTGAGACCTGCGAGAATCGCCAAACCGAGGGCGAGCTGCCCGAGAAGAAGGATCATGAACCCGTGTGGGTGTGACGAGAGAGGGACGCGCTCGAAGTTCATTCCCCACATCCCGCTTACGACTACGAACGGGAGAGTGAAGGTCGCGACCACCCCGAGCGTCTTGGTCGCCATACCTAGACGATTGGAGACCTGGGTTAGATAGCTGTCCATGGTGCTGCTCAGCAGATCCCTGTAGTTCTCCAGGGAGTCGTAGATCCGGAGGACGTGGTCGTGGATATCCCGGAAGTATATCTGGGTCTCCGGAGCCATGAGCGTGGTGGGTCGGTTCGTAAGGACGTTGAACGCGTCGCGCTGGGGCGCCAGGTGTCGTCTAAGGGTCAGCACGAGACGTTTCACCGCGAAGACGTCGCGCAGAGAGGTCTGGTCGAAGCTGGCAAATATCCGCTCCTCCAGACCGTCCATGAACTCGTCGAGCTTGTCTATGATCGGGAAATAGGCATCGATTGCCTGGTCCGCAATCGCGTGCATCAGCCGTCCCGGACCCCGCGCTGCGAGCTCCGGCTTCCGCCGCAGCAGGTCGGCTGTGTTGTCGACCGGCGTCGTGTCGGCGCCGTGTACGCTCACGACGTAATTCCTGCCGAGAAAGAACGTGATGTTCACGGTCTCGAGATCGTACGGATCCTCGGTCTCCTCGACGAAGGCGACCGTGCGGACGATCAATACGATGTAGCTGTCGTATTCCTCCAGCTTTACCCGCGACTCGGGATTGAGCGCGTCCTCCCTCGCCAGCGGATGAAAGTTGAAGACGCCCTTGAGCAGCTCGACCTGGTCCGGGATCCGGGTATCGATGTCGACCCAGAGCGTCCCCTGACCGGAGGCCAGTGCGTTGGCAATTTCGTGCCGGGAGAGGCGCTCGCTCACCACGCCCTTCGGGTCGTAGTAACAGCTCCACAGCTCCGATTTGCCGGTAGGAGTTATTCTCTTGGCCGGCTTGAACGGAGTGATCCTCTTGCGCGAATGGGACGGAGTTTTCACGGTGAGTGTCTGCCGTTCGGGGCGATGGCCGCTGATTTGCCGCGGCAGAAAGCAAGACGCAAACTCATCGGGTCAAGATACTCGGTCGGCGCCGAGCGCGGCCAGATGACGGACGCTCGCCCGGGCAACTCTGTCTGGCGCGTAGCCTCCCTCGAGTACACTGACGACACGCCCACCACACCACGATTCCGCGCGCGCGACGATGGACCGCGTGAGCTGCTCGATGTGCTCGAGCTCCAGGGTGAAGCCACCGAGCGGGTCGCCAGCCAGCGAATCGAACCCGGCGGAGATGAGCACCAGATCCGGCACGAAGCCCGCGCTCGCGGCGTCGATGCCCTTCTCGAGTGCGCTGACATACTCGTGTGGTTGGAGGCCTGATCGCATTGGGATGTTCCAGATGCTCTGATGGGGCCCGCGATCGTCGGCGGGTCCGGTCCCCGGATACCAGGGCCACTGATGCAGGGAGACAAAACGGATATCGGGCTCGCTCTCCACCAGGGCCTGGGTCCCGTTGCCGTGATGAACATCCCAGTCGACGATCAGGATTCTCTCCAGCCCGTGCGTTCGCCGCGCGTAGTGCGCGGCCACCGCAACATTGCCGAAGAGACAAAATCCCATGGCACGGTCGGATACTGCGTGGTGTCCGGGCGGCCGCACGGCAGAAAAGCTGCGCGGGCGGGCGCCCGAGACGGCCAGGTCGACGCCGTGGAGGACACAGCCGGCCCCCGCCGTCGCCGCGTCCCACGACCCGGCGCTGACCACGGTGTCGGCATCGAGACGCCCTCCACCTTTTTCGCAGACGTCCTGGATGCCGCGGATGTATTCCCCCGTGTGCGCTAGCTCCAGCTCCTCGAATGTCGCGTGACGGCCCTCGACGTGCTCTATGACGGAAAAGAGTGGAGTATCTTCGCGCAGCGCGCGGGTGATGGCCCGGAGGCGTCCAACGTGCTCCGGATGATCCCAACCGGTGTCGTGCCTGCCGCAATCGCTGTGTGAGATGAACGCGGCCCGCACGGACCGGGACGCGTCAGTCGACCGGACGCCGGCGGCGGTCGGCGATCAGGAAGGTCGAGCCGCTGCGAGCGCCGGTCGCCGACAGAGGCGCACTCTCGTCGAGGATCTCGAACCCATTTAGCTTCACGACGAATTCCTCCTCGGGGATGTTCTCCGGGTACAGTTCCCGGAGCGCGAGCTGCTTGAGGCTCTTCACCGAGGCCGACGGATCGGCATCGATTCGAATTGCATCCCACGCTTCGAGCACCTGCGCGCGAACCTTCATCGGCTTGCCGGACGGGGAGCCGAGGGTGATCGCGTCGCCACGAGTGCGGAGGCCGCTCACGAAGGGTGTGCTCACGCCACACCCGCCACGGGCGTATCACTGGGTTCCGGCAGTGTCGCGAAGAACCGGGCCACCTGTTGATCGAAGAGATACGTCGAGCCGGTAACGCGTGTCCCGCCGTCGCCCGGTGCGACAGCGATGACGACCTCTTCACCGCCCTGGCCTCGCATGGTCAGGTGGGCGGCGCTCTCCTGCTCGGGAAACGCCGCATAGGAGGCATTCTGCCGCGCGAAGAAATCCTTGGCAGCGGCTAGTGCTTCGGCGGAACCGAGAGTGGTGACTGTCTCTTGCAGAGTGCGGTTTGTCTGAGACATCGAGTGATTTTGAGGAAGGCTCTGGCTGGTGGTGCAATTTAGGCCGGCCT
>JANMTG010000308.1:0-2295 GCA_031390205.1 Gemmatimonadota bacterium | reverse complement strand
TGATGCTCGGCGTACAGTAGCGGGCCCTTGTACTTAAGCGCCTCACGAATCTCGCGATCGGTGTAGAGCTTCTCTTTCATCCAAAGGGGGCCGGCCTTGATGAACTGCTTCATGCCCTTCGGGGCGGTTCCCAGATACGTCTCCAGGATCCGCTCGAACTTGAGTAGGGGCTTGTCGTAAAACCCTACGTAGTCCAAGTCGCCCACGCTGATCCCGCCTTCGCGGAGACAGTATTCCACGGCAAGCTTGGGAAACGCAGAGTCGCCCTTTTTGCGCGTAAAGCGCTCTTCCTGCGCGGCGGCGACGATCACTCCATCGCGTAGCAAACAAGCCGCGCTGTCGTGGTAAAACGCGGAAATGCCTAAAACGTGCAAGGTGGCGCTCCGAACTGTGCGGTGAACGAACCCTGAGGCGGACCCACGATTGCAAGAACTCGGACACACTCGTCCATGTACGGCAGCTAATAGCTAATGCAGTTCTTCATAAAGAGATATGTGTTCTGTTTTCGACTTCGTGAGGCCTGTGGCGGCCATGCCGAGTGTTGCGGCCCCCCCACACTTCCGCCGTCGGAGACCACGACCTTGAGGGGACACGCCGCAGTTGAGTACGGCGAACCAACGGTGCTGGTCGCGGGCAGGTTGAGCGTACTAGGCATGCACCCGACGTTGTCGGAGTGGGAGCGGCCGGACTACAACTGAGGCGGCTCCGCAACAACCCCACGCGCTGTCAGCCCGTATCGGTTATCGCAACCCGGTCTGCCACCGAGTGCTCTCCGAGACGAACAGTGCCAGCATGGCACCGACGGTCTCGGCTCCGCGTGGATTGAAGTGCACATCGTCGTAGAAGTACTCGCCGGACTTCGGCAGGAGGCGGGCGATGTCGAAGAGCGGAACATCGAACTCGGCGGCGACGGCACGGACTGCATCGTTATAAGCTTCCATCGCTTGGTCGAGCGCCTCCTCGCGATACGCGCTGTCCGGTCCGGCCGTCATCCAGTGCCACTTTGCGATCTCCGAATCAACGCGACTGTTCCACGATGTGGCCTGCGTCAGGAAAAGGAGATCGATGCCATGCGACCTCGCGATCCCTACTATTGAGATCAGGTTGGCCCGATATGGTGCCACGTCGATCCGGGGTGCGCTCGCGCTCACCGGAAGTGCCTCTCGCATCGTTACTTTCCGACGGAAATTGCTTCGGAGCGTGATTTGTTCTACGGCGTCGCGATAGTCGTCGGGCTTCAGCAGCGAGAAGAGACGACGTCCCAGTTGAAACTCGGTCAGCGCGAAGCGTAGAAGCTGCATCAGCGTCCACTCTGTGTCCGGCGCGCCGAGAGTCGGAGGCAGCATGAGGTTAATCCGGCCGTGTATCGCGGCACGTAGGTCGTTGATGCCGACAAACACGATGAGCACGTCCGGCTCGAGGTGGACGAGGCGGTGCGCGATCATCTCGATATGGTCGTAGCTCTTCGCGCCCGATTTGCCGGCGCCGTAGACCTTGACCCGCCTGCCTGAGACAAGCGAGTCCAGGCGATGCTCCAACATCCGAGTCATCGTCTGACGATCATCGAGGTACAGATCCTCCGTCGTGCTGCCGCCCACCACGAAGACGCGTTGCTCATCTTCGGGTTTCGGCATTGGCAGGCTGTCGCCCCGCAATCCCACGTTGTTCGTCGTGAACGTGGTCTCTCTCCCGTCCATCCCTGGCAGCCCCAGCTCAGTAGACAACTGAACCCGCATGTTCGGAGGAAACGATGAGCGGAGGTATGTCTGCACAACGTTCGGTTGCCGCTTGTTCAGCTTGTACGGATCCGCGATCGGAGCCATGGCACGCAGGATCACCTCGACCGCAATGATCGAGAATGCCGTGGACAGCAGAAGTAGAGCGACGTTTCCTCGAGTCGACGCCATCAGCAGCTCGAGGCAGGAGACAGGTAGCCGGCTGGCCTGCGACGTTGCATGGCTCTTCTCGAAACTCCGGATGCGTTGAACGACAGGACGGTCGAGAGCACGCAATGTTACTGCCTCGGCGCCCAGACCGCACCGTGCTCTCACCGTCCGCCGCGCATGCGCCACGTATTATTGCTCTGCTGCCGCAACCGTGACGGAAACTGTTGAGCCAATCCGACAGCGCCCCGAAAGTATCGACAATCGGATCTCTGTAGAACTGCATAAGTCGTTGCGTGCCTTGGACACCGAGCGTCTTCACCCCAGTCGCCGCTGCGGCCCTCAACTTGAATACGTCCTGCCTGCCGGATCCCGCCCTGGCGCCCCAACACACCGTTTGGGGCACCGCGTT
>JANMTG010000226.1:0-7038 GCA_031390205.1 Gemmatimonadota bacterium | reverse complement strand
CCTATCCGCACACCCGTATCGTTACTGTAGCCGAGCCGGTCGCCAAGCTGAAAACGGTCCAGGTCGAAGTCACCCCGACCAACCCCATCTACAAGCCCGACACCCTGAAATTCAACCGGACCAACGCGAAAACGTCGAAGGTCCTCTGCACAATCTGCGTATGAAAAACCATCATAACCCCCGCCGCGGCTTCACGCTCCTCGAGCTGCTGATCGGCATGGTCATTTTCGCGATCATCGGCGCGCTCTTCACCAAGCTGCTCACCACTCAGGGCCGGTTCTTCGACAAGCAGGGCATGAGCAACGCCGCGCGAAACGTGTCACGTGGCGCGTTGAATCGCGTCGTTTCGGACTTTCGAATGATCGAAACTTCCGGCGGAGTCATTGCCGCCTCGTCCAGCTCGCTCACTCTCCGCGTACCGTTTGCCATAGGCGTGGTCTGCAGCAGCAACGCCGTATCCACCGCCGTGAGCATGCTACCCGTGGACTCCGTGGTATACAACGCGGAGGGCTTTTACGGTTTCGCCTGGAGAAACGCGGTGACCGGGGCCTACACCTACGTCGAGAACCCGGCGGCGCACGACAAGACTACGGGACAGAACGCGTGCAATGCTGTAGCGATCACCACGCTTCCCGAAGGCAGGGCGGCGAGGATTACTCCGGTGGTGGCGGGGTCGAGCCTTGGCACGCCTGTCTTTCTTTACCGCAGACTGCGATACGAGTTCAAGGCATCAACAGCCGTCCCGGGAAAGACGGGTCTCTATCGCACCGTCATTTTCCCCAACGGCTCCGAGAAGACGGAGGAGCTTGTCGCCCCGTTCGCCAGCACTGCCCGGTACAGGTTCTTCGTGGTGGGCGACAACGCAACGGCGCACGACGCTCCTCCGCTACTGCTCAGTACCATTCGCGGAATTGAGCTCAACCTCGATGGGGTAAGCGAAGTCAATGCCGCCGGAAAGTCTACGCCCGAGAAAGCACCTTTCAGAACCGCGGTCTTCTTCAAAAACCGCACTACCTAGCCGAGAGGCTTCCAGATATGTCAAACAACACTGAACGTCGCGGTTTCGCGCTGCCTACAGCAATCCTGGTCATTGCGGTGATGACCATAATGATCGCGGGAGGGTTTTCTCTGGTGAGCGCGGAGCGGAGATCGGTCTCCGACCAGAAGGCGCAGATCACCGCCTTCAAAATCGCGGAGGATGGTCTCGAGCTCTTCCTGATCCGCCGGGATTCGCTTTTGCCCAATGCCGGCAAGATCCCCGGTGCCAAGGACAGCGTTCGTATCATGTTCACTGGCGGTTATGCCGACGTCTCACTGACGCGCATTCGACCCGTCATCGGTACGATGTCGGGGCTGTACGTCGTGCGCTCGCGCGGCGTCGAGACAGTCGGCACGTACGCTGGCACTCCTGAGGGCGTGCGCACCGTGGCGCAGTATGCTCTCTTCGAGCCCGCTCCGATGCAGGTGCTGGCAGGCTGGACCGCATTATCCGGCCTCGACAAGAATGGCGTGGCCGGAACACTCGGCGGATTTGATATGTGCGGTGATTCGGCCGCCGTCGCCGGCGTCGCCGTTCCGCTGAACCCCGGCTACACCGGCAAGACGACTGCCGCCGTGGGCGATCCGCCGATCGAAATAATCACGGCTGATTCGGTGGCTATCGATTGGAACGCCATCGTCAACCAGAACGCGATAACGCCTACAATTACTATCCCGGGTGGCTCGTGGCCAACCGAAGCTCAGTGGGCTGATACGAGTTTCTATCCGATCATTCGCGTCAACCAGGCGGACTTCACGATCCCGGATGGCGGGCGGGGGATGCTTATCGCCACCGGGCACGTCACTATCAGCGGAAGCAAGTCCTGGAACGGGGTTCTCCTCGTTGGCGGGGACCTTACATCCAATGGCAGCAACGGAGTATTTGGCGCTACTGTCAGCGGTCTCAACGTAAAACTCGGGACCTACGTACCGTCCTCGACCGCGAACGGCACCAAGGAATACCGGTACAACTCCTGCGAGGTCGTCAAGGCTAACCGCATGGCGGGCGCGCTGGTGACCCTCAAGAACACCTGGGTCGACAACTGGGTGGAATACTAGAATGGGCTTGCAGGCTGACTCCGCAAGATTAACAGCACCTCGCCGGGGATTCGTCCTCGGCGAGCTGCTGGTGGCGGTGTTCCTGCTCGCGGTCGCGATCTCCTCGGTCACGGCCCTCATGTACTCCGTGACGCGGCCCCGCACTCGCCCGGCAATCGATTGCACGGAGCAAGCCGGCGCTCGCTCGCCGCAATGCCAGGCGCCGGCGAAAGCGGGCAAGACGAAGGTGTTGAGCGCCGCCAAGCTTCTCGTCTCCGGCTGCGCAACGCGCAGTGGTGCGCGGGTTCAGGCCTGCACCGAGACCGGCGTAACTGCTCAGAGCTCGGACGCCACGACTCTCAGGTCCCGCACCGACTCGGCTTCGCTCGAGCTGCTGCCGAAAAAGGCCAGGCGCACCCCTCGTCCGGACCTCGGCTTCATCAGATAGGGATGGCAGCGTTCCGCGGTCTCGTTGAACCGCGGATTGAGGGGGTGTAACTTAGGCCGGCGGGGGCGAGTGACGCCCCCGCTCAACGAAAGCAGTCCCTCGCGCGCGATGAAAATCCTCGTAATCGAAGACGATCCGACCGTCGGGCAGTTCGTCAAGCGCGGATTCGAAGAGCACCGCTGGGGCGTCGATCTCGTCGCCAACGGCAACGAGGGCGAGGCCCGCGCGATCGCCGAGGAGTACGACGTCGTCGTTCTGGACATGAGGCTTCCGGGAAAGCCGGGCGCCCAGGTGTTGCACGACCTCCGGGCCCGCGGGTTTGATCGGCCGATCCTCATTCTCACCGCGCAGGATGCGGTGGATGCCAAGGTCGAGACGCTGAGAGCTGGCGCTGACGACTACGTCACCAAGCCGTTCGCGTTCGAAGAGCTCCTCGCGCGGGTGGAGGCGCTTTCCAGACGTCCGCCTGCCCGCCTCTCACCGGCTCTGAGAGTCGCCGACCTGATGCTCAATCTCGACACGAGGGAGGTCGCGCGCGGCGACAACGCGATCGAGCTGACGCCCAAGGAATACACCGTGCTCGAGTATCTGATGCGCCACGCGGGGCGCGTCATGAGCCGCACTCTCATCACGGAGTACGCGTGGGGCTACCACTTCGACCCGGGAACCAACATCGTCGATGTGGTCATCAACCACCTGCGAAAGAAGATAGACGCCGGGACCACCCACAAGCTGATTCACACCATCCGCGGCGTCGGTTACGTGATCCGCGAAGAGAGCACGCCCGGAAAGGGGACCTGACCGGTGCTGTCGACGCGGGTGAAGCTCACCGCGGCATTCGTCGCCGGACTGGTCGCGGTGACGATCACGCTCTTTCTCTCGCTGATGACGCCCCGCAACGCGGCGGTGTTTGGCGACATCGCCCAGTACGCCGCGGCCCAGGGCGATCTGGCGGAAAGGGTGATCACCCATGCGGCCCGGGCCGGAGAGCCACTCCTGATAGCAGATTCGCTATCGATCGCGCCGGAACTTTCTCTGCGCATCGCCGAGCGACTCGACGCCGTTCCCGGCTATATCATCGTCGTCGACACGTTGGGCCGCTCCATGTACCGGTCGCCCGACGTCATGCGCCTCCGATCGAACGACATGGTGACACTCCAGGAACAGCTCGGCGACCTTCCCCGATCGGGTGAGGCGCTGATCTTCCAGCTGGACTCGCTTCAGGAAACGCTTCTCTTCGTGTCTCATTCGCTTGCGAGTGCCCCGGAGGGAGTAAGCCGCATCGCTTCGGGGGCGGTCGCCACACGGGCGACGACCATTCCGCGGGAGTATCTGTTCAACGCGCTGGTCATCGCTCCCATCGTCATCCTGGCCGCGGGCGGAACGGCGTTCGTCTACTTCGGCCGCACGCAGCGGCAGCTCGCGCAAATCACCACTGAGGTCGCCGCGATCACTGACGGGCGCAGCCTGCACCGGCGTCTGGCGAGCAGCGAGGAAAGCAACGATTTCGCCGATCTGGTTGGCACGCTCAACGCGATGATCGGCCGGCTCGAGACTTCGTTCGGCGCCCTCAGGCGCTTCACGGCTGACGCGAGCCACGAGCTCAAGACCCCGCTGGCCGTACTGCGCGCTGACGTGGAGCGCGCGATGATGACAGGCAACCAGACCGAGCGAATGGTCGCGCTCGAGGAATCGCTCCAGGAAGTTCGCCGGATGACCGACCTCGTGGAGAGCCTGCTCACGCTCGCCCGGGCGGATGAGGGCCGGTTCGACATTCATAGGGAGCCGGTGGACCTGCAGCCACTGGTGCAGGAAGTGTTCGAGACAGCGTTGATCCTCGGCGAAGCCCAGGGCGTGACGGTCAATCTGCCGTTCACGGCCGATGTTGTTGTGATGGCCGACCGGACACGGCTCCGGCAGCTCTTCCTCAACCTCGTCACCAACGCAATCAAGTACACGCCCGCCGGTGGGAAAGTCGAGCTCGGAGTTGGGCGTCACCCCGACAACGTGACGTTCGCCGTGCGTGACACGGGAATCGGCATCGCCGCCGCGGACTTCCCCCACATCTTCGAGCGGTTCTGGCGGGCCGACAGAGTGCGCTCGCGAATGTCCGAGCGTGGCGGGTTCGGGCTCGGCCTCGCGATCAGCCAGTGGATCGCGCAGGCGCACGGGGGCACTCTCACCGCGTCGTCGAGGCTGGGGCGGGGGAGCTTGTTCACCGTCACTCTTCCGCTGCCTACGGACCTTCAGCGCTCCTAAGCTTCACCGAAGACTACCTGCCGGGGGCGGTCGGCCTTCACGGCCGTGGGCTGCGGGCGTTACGGTCACCTTAGAATCCCACAGATGCGAGACGACTGAGGGCATAGCCGCGAGTTGCGAGGACTCAGGCTTGACTGGTCTACTGTTCTCGCAACTCGAAGCTCTGCTTCTGCGCTCTCGCATCCGTGTCGTTCTTAGTTCACCTCTGTTGCTCTTAGGCTGTCGGGCCGCAAGGTCATCGGAGACCTCATAATCTCCCGTTAATGAATCCGCTAACAATCCATCACCCGATCATAACGCGCACGCTATTCCCTGGCGGGTATCTATCCGAGAGGTTGTGGTCGACAACTCGGGAGATGCCATGCTCGCACGCTTGCTGGAGTCGAAGAAAGATGGGGAGCGGCCAGGTTGGGGCGCATTGGTCAGCACCATAGCGCACACCGTCGCAATCGGGGCGGCGGTGTTCGCGACAGCACAGGTGCGCGTAGATGAACGGGCGACGGCGGAGGTCCTACGATGGGTTACTCCACCCATTGCGCGGCCCGTTACTGCGCCCGCCCCCGCAATCCCACCGCGCAGGTCGAGAGAACGGCCGGCGCTCGCCGCGACACCTGCTCCTCTCGTGATTGACCGCATCGATGTGGTCATTCCCCCGGTGGACCTCACGGCACGGACAACATCGCCCGATCCTGGCCCCCTTGTCGGGGGCATAGTGACACCCGGTCCGAAGGCGGTCCCGACCAGCGGGGTCGCATCCACCGAACCCTTTTCCGCAGACCAGGTGGAACGGCAGGTGTACCTTCGGCCGGGAAGCCCGCCTCCTCGCTATCCGAATGGCCTTCGAGCGGCCGGGATCGAGGGACAGGTAGTCGCTTTGTTCGTGGTGAACGAGGCTGGTAGAGTCGAGCTTCCGACCGTTCGCTTCGCACGCTCCGACAACTCGCTCTTCGAGGCTGCCGTACGTGACGCCCTCGCCAGCATGCGATTCGGTGCGGCGGAGGTCGGGGGAAAGAAAGTACGGCAGCTGGTACAGATGCCTTTCGTTTTCACACTGTCCCGGTAGTCGGGACCCGCACGATTTCATTGATTCTTAATCTTGAGGCTATTCCATCGCTTTCGTGTTGGGAACAGCTTTCACGCACACCTTCCACCGGGTGAGGAATGTTTAACCAACTGCTAGAGTCCAAAGCCAAAAAGCAGGGTTCGGCGGGTGGCACCGTATTCAGTGTCATCCTCCATACCGCTCTCATCGCCGGCGCAGTGTACGCAACCGCGACCGCCGGAGTGAAAGACGAGAAGAAAGTCGAGAAGATTCAGTTCGTCGAGATGAAAAAGGAGCCGCCTCCGGAGAAGCCGAAAGAGGCGCCACCCCCGAAAGAGGTCATCGTGAAGCCGCCTCCGCCGAAGGGCTTCCAGGTCCTCCGCGCGCCGATCAGGATCGACATCAAGATCCCCGAGATCGATCTCTCCAAGGCCGTCACGAACGAGGGCGACTTCAGCGGCAAGGGTGTCAAGGGCGGCGTCGGCAGTGGCGTCGTTGGCGGCACGGGCCCCGTTACCACCGACCAGACCTATTTCGAGTTTCAGGTCGAGCGGCCCGCATCGATGCTGGACGACAGCCCGAAGCCGAAATATCCGGCTGTTCTTGAAAGCTCAGGCATCGCCGGCGAGGTCCAGGCACAGTTTGTGGTGAGTTCCAATGGCAAGGCCGACATGGACAGCTTCAAGGTGCTGAAATCGAGCAACGAGCTGTTCACCCTGGCGGTAAAGAACGTTCTCCCCAGGATGCGCTTCAGCCCGGCGCAGATCGGGGGAAAGCCCGTGAACCAGCTCGTCCAGCAGTCGTTCCAGTTCGCCGTTCCGCGCTAACAAACCCACCGGAGTAAAACAATGGAACTGTCACTACTCGACATTTACAACCTGATGGGCAACTTCGCGAAGGGTATCGTCTATACCCTCGCGATCATGTCCATCTGGACCCTCTCTATCGCCATCAAGAAGTGGTGGGACCTGCGGCAGGCGCAGCGGGAGACGCGCAAGTTCGCGCCCGAGTTCTCGCAGTTCCTGGAAGAGGACAACCTCGCCGAGGCAGTCACTCTCGCCGACAAGTACAAGAAATCCCACGTCGCCCGGGTTCTGGGCGGCGCGCTGACCGAGATCCGGCCTCTCATTCAGGATGGCTCTGTCACTGTAGGGGATATCAACTCCGCCGAGCGGGCGGTCGAGCGCGAGATGTTGATGACGATCACGGATCT
>JANMTG010000213.1:0-2670 GCA_031390205.1 Gemmatimonadota bacterium | reverse complement strand
CTTTCACCGCGAGCTCTGGGAGTTATTGGCTTAGGTAGCGGGCTGACCGCGCTCACAGTTGTCGTGATGGGATCTTCGTCGTGGATCTTGCTGGGAACGGCTCTCGTCGTGTGGATCCTGTGCGGCTGGGCAATATTTTTTCGTCCGCGACCGCGCCACGCTCTCGTAGAGGCACATGGATTGGTCCTGCTGTTGTCGGCAGCAGTTGCGGCTCAGGCCGTGCTTTCCGGTGTGTACCTCCTTGCCCTCGGGCCGAGTTGGATACTCTGAAGCCACTCAGGCTTCGAAAGTCCTCTGGATAGGCATGTTGCGCCGGCGCAACACTATGCGGCCATTCCGCGCAGATTACGCGCCGCCCCCCGAACGCAAACCCTTGCAGCGCACACACTTACGCACGGTCCTCCGCTTGCTCACCGGGTCACTGGGCGCGCGGTACAAGGCTGTGCGCCGGTGCGTATGACGGCTGGTGTTTTCGACTTACCCTCGTGGCTCGTGTTGCAGAGCGACCTCTGGAGATCTCCCGCATGGCAAATTCTTTGGATGGCGATGTCCGTGGTACCGACTCGGGGGGCCTTGCCCTCGTGCGCGGTGACGGCGCGAACTCCGAACGAGTGCTGCGCTCAACGATCCGGGCGTTGGAGGGGGTCGACGGCTCTCACGTGGAGCTTGCCTCCGCGCTGCTCCAGCTCGGCGACCTCAGGCAAGCGACAGGAAACCATGCCGAGGCTGAAGAATTTTTCAAACGGGCACTCGATGTCGGTGACGGTGCGCTAGGACCCGACGATCCTCAACTGGTACCGGCACTGACGCGCCTAGGTACCGCGCGCCTCTTGCGCGGTGCTTTCGACGAGGCTGAGGTGCTCTTTGCCCGCGCATTGACGATCACCGAGCGTCGCCTTGGCGAGAATCACCCGGACCTGGTGATCCTGATCAACGATTTCACGCGCCTGTGCCTGAAGCATTCTGCGCATGCGTTGGCAGAACCTCTGCTACTCCGCCTGCTCACGGTGAAACGCCGCAAGGGTGAATCCCACCCAGAGGTAGCGACCGTGCTCGCCAGTCTCGCGGTCGTGCGCCAGGCGGTGGGGCGGCACGAGTCTGCCGAGCAACTGTGGAGGCGTGTGCTGGAGATTCGCGAGCAGACGCTCGCGCCCAACCACATCGGGCTTGCGAACGCGCTGGAACGTCTCGCGGACGCTTGTGCTTCGCGCGGGAAGGTCACTGAAGCACTCCAGCTTCTGCGACGCGCTCAGACGGTTCGCGAGCTGACCCTCGGCACCGACCACTCGAGCTTCAAGGTTTTGCGTGAGCGAATCGCCGATCTTCAGCTTCAGGCATCAGAGGATTTGCTCGATTCTGATGACGCTGATTCGTTCGCCTCGGCGCCAGACGGCGGTCGCCAGGAATCGACCGATCGCCACGTCATGTCCGTTCCCGTTATCCCCCCGCCCGAGCGCGAAAGGAGCGCAGTCACGCCTGTGTGGAGCGCGGCGCGGGTAGTCGAATACGAACCGTCATTGAAGCCGGCGGCGGGAACGGCGCCGGCGCAGCCGGCACCAGCCGACGCCGCGGTGACTGACGCTCGAGAGCGCGAAGCGGCAGCCATTGCACACCGTCAGGTGCTCGTGAGCTTGATGCAGGAGATCGAGGACACGGACGAAAGGGACGCGCCGGTAAACCGCGCCGAAGCGCTTTTCGCGTCGGCGGTCGGGCTCGTGCGGAAGCAGCCCAGAGGAGTGGCTTCTGTCGCGGGAGTGATGATTCTGCTGTTGGTTGTGCTGGCAAGCAACTCCTTCGCCGGGAGCGAGATGGACCAGACCGCGACTGAACTGCCGTCTGATGAATTGCTGCCGATCGTGACAGCGTCACTGACGGGAAGATCGAGCCGTCCGCCCATGGCGACGATCGATCCGTCGAAGGTCTCCGCCATTTCCGGCGCTCGCGCGACGTCCGAAGTGACCACGCGCAGCTCGCGTGTCGCAGAGCCGTCAAGCTCCGCCAGAAACGTGAGCGAAAGGAAGCCAGCGCCGGCCAGCATCTCGATTCCGAAAGTACTGAAGGGCCTGAATGTGGACCTCGAGTCGGTCGTGCGGGCGGTTGGCGTACCAGCCCCGACCGTCGGCGCATCAGGTCCCGTCGCGTTGGCGCCAGGCGGCGCAAGCACACGGCGCTGGAGTTTCAGCGACGGCGACGCGGCCGCTACACTTCAGCACGCGCGGCTGATCGGCGCTGTGCCCACGCCTCGTTATCCTCGTGAGCTCCACGACGTCGACGGTGAGGTTCAAATCCGCTTCACCGTGGACACGGACGGACGTCCCGTGATGAGCACGTTATCGGTGGTAAGCACTTCCCACGCGCTTTTCACCGCCGCCGTTCGCAACGTGGTGCCGGCCATGCGCTTCGAGCCGGCGCGCAGTGGAGGGTCGGATCCCCAGCTGATGGCCGAGACGGTGGAGCTTGGATTCCGGTTCGTTCGCTCGGCGAAGTAGAGACGTGTGTTGGCGGAACGGAAATTCGGATAACGGATAAACGGGAAACGCACAACACGAATTTCCAGAACTATCGGAGCTGCACTTAATCAGTCGGGGCGCCCCCGCGAGCGCTCGGAGCCATCGGCCTTGGTGACGGACTGATCGCGCTCACGGTGGTCGCGCTTGGATCCGCGTCGTG
>JANMTG010000147.1:0-14956 GCA_031390205.1 Gemmatimonadota bacterium | reverse complement strand
CGTGCTGCCCACCGTCGGTCAGCTCGGCGAGGCGATTACGGTCATGCGACGAGCGCTGGTACTGGACCCGCTCGACCCCACGTACAGCCGTTGGATCGCCCGCTTTCTGCTCTATGCTGGAGACTATTCAGGGGCGATCGCGCAGGGTGAGAAGATCGTGGAGCTTGGGGAGGATTATTTTCTTCCGTACCTCGACATCGGATCGGCTCATCTCGCTCAAGGTCATCCCGAATTAGCGCTGGAATGGTATCGCAAAGGGCAGATGCTCACCTCCAGCGTGCGCTCCTACGATGCTTACATTGTTCGCGCTCTCGCCGAGCTGGATCGTCGTGATGTAGCCGAGGAGATTCTCGTGCGGCTCGAGCGCGAATCGAAGGAGCATTACGTGCGTCCCGAGTTCATGGCGATGGGTTATGCCTGGCTCGGCGACCTCGATCGCGCGTTTGGGTTTCTCGAGCGCGCATTTCAAACGCGATCGGCCGGGCTCATTTTCCTTCACGTGGATCCGGGCTACAAGCCGTTACGGGGCGATGCGCGGTTTGATCAGCTGGTAAAGAGAATCGGGCTTAGGTAAAGGCGACTCCCCTCGTATCTCGTCCGGATCAACGAGAACGACTACCTTCCTCTCAAGCCCTTTGAAACGCAGCGTGCCGGCAATGTCACCGCCAGTACGGCGGCGGGTCGGGGAGGCCCGCGCGCTTCGCCAAGGCGAGCACGCGCGGATCGTGACGCAGGGGGGTGTCCGCTATGGACCCGTAGAGCCACCCGATTCCCGCCTGGTCGCATCGCGTGACCGAGCTGTTCTACCGGGACGCGGCCGGGAATCTCGTGAGTGTCGAGGTGAAAACAACTCCGACATTCTCAGTGCTTCGCTCGCTGCCACTCTTTTCAACTCGCGGATATCGCAACGAAGGACTCTCGCCCCAGTATGCAGTATCCGCGGACGATCGCCGATTTCTCATGATTCGGCCGCTTACGCTGACCGTCCCGGACAAGTTGGTCGTGATCGAGAACTGGTTCGAAGAGCTCAAGGCGAAGGCTCGCAAGTAGCAGCCTTGTCTACAAAACGCTCCAGAAATCCCGTCCGACGTCGACGGAGAATGTCCACCTTCCGCCCCGCAGCCCGCGCGCGACATCGAATCTGAGGATGTCGAACACCGTGAGCGCGCCCACGCCCAGCGACGGATACCATCCCTGCCTGCGCTCCTTGAATCCCGGCGACCGGTCGATCCACACCACCGTGGCGAATTGTGCAAGCGTGATCGTTCCCGGCGCTCTGCCGTAACGACCGAGAGGAATCGAGAAGAAAGGCGCGGGCGTACGCCATTCCACGCGCTGGCTCGCTCCGCCCCTGCCCACGAATTCGTGGAACCCGTAACCGGGTCCGGTGGACGGGCCGCCGAGAAAGACGTGGTGTTGAGAGGCGATCGTGTCTCCGCTGAAGGCACCGGCGGCGATGGTGTGAAGGATCAGCCGGCTCGAACCAAACGGCCGCTGAAGATCTACCATCAGCGAAGGACGAAGTACGTCTCCGTAACTCGAAGCGGATGTCGCCGCGTTGCCGATCGCCGTCATTGCCACGCGCGCAGCAGCCTCGAAGCCGCCAAACGTGAGACTGGTGGGACGGTCGAGCGCGATCGCGAGATGGCGCTCGCGCAGACTCGCTGCGGGAATAGTCGGCTCGAATGAGCCGTTTGCCGGGCTCGCGTTCACGGTCAATGCATCATGCCTCTCCACCGCAAACGTGAACGACGGACGCCAACCCGTTCGCGCGAGTGTCCCGCCTATGCCAACGCGCCGAACATCGTAGGTGTCGGTGTAATCGCTGCCGAACTCCTGCGCGGCGATTGTGTTCCGGATCAGAGATGTCTCCGCCTCCTCGCTGACATCCCGATAGAGGCGTTCCGCCGAAATCGTGAGCGAGGACCCTGCCCCGGTCCTGTACTCGAGTGCGCCGCGTCCCTTGAGATCGCGGTCGCTGAAGCCGTAGCGCGCCGAGGCCTGGACGGAGAACCCCTTGCCCAGCCGCTGGAGGAGTCCGCTTCCCAGCGCCAGCCCTTCGACACGATTGAAGCGCGCGAGGTCGGACACCCGGCCCGCCGAAAGCGCGAGATTGCGCCCCTTTGCCAACGCCTGTGAGCGAACGAGAGTGCGCGCCTCCTCCTGCACTCTTTTCACATCCTCGTCCGTCACTGCGCGCACATCGCTCGGAAGTGAATCGAGAAGCTTGCCGGCGAACGGATAAGGGTTCTGCTCCCGCTCCGCCCGCGTCGCCAGCACGATCTCCGGTCCGGTGAAGTACTCAAGTGGTATTCCCTTGTTCACCTCGTAGCAGCAGATCTCCCAGCGTCCGCGTATGATTCCACGAGCCGGATAGTCGAGCCACGAACCGGTGCGTCTGATCTCAATTTCCTGGCGCCTCGGAAGCCAGAACCGCCCGTCTATCAGTCCGTTCTCCAACACGACGGAAACATCTTCCAGATCCTTGTCCTTGAGAGCCGCGCGGGTAAAGCTGAAGGCCATGCGCACCACCTCGCCGGTTTCACGGTCGATATAGACCGCACCGACCGCCCGCGGCTGCCGGTCGTCCCTCGGCCTGACCCGCACTTCGTAAACGTCGAGCACGCGCGGCCCGAGCCGTATCTGCAACGAGTCGCCAATCGCGTAGTCGTACTGATCGAGACCATCGGCCGAGAGGGGATGTGGAACATCGCGAACCTCGTCTCCTTCGCCGAGCCTGATGATGCTCCTGAAGTTGTTCTGGACTATCCCGAGGTGGTCGCGGTGATAGTTGATGTCGGTTGGCAGGAGCAGCGTGTCGCGCCGCCCCATGATGCGCTGCTTGCTCAGGTCGGGAGAGCGCCAGTAAACTTCAAGCCCCAGCTCGTCCGCCTTGACGATTTTTGGCGGTTCGGTGAATCCTTCCCCAAATTGCGCGAGGAACGTCAGGTAGCCGTGCGCCGTCGCCTTGTAGTCGACAAGGGCCGTGTCGGCGAGCTGATTGGCGCGCCGCTCCGTCGCCCGCTCCACCAGGGCACGCGTGCGTGCATCGTTCCACGCCTGCTGCGCGACGGCGGGCTGTGTCACGAGCAGGACCGCAACAGAACCGGTGATGATCGCGCGCGCGGAAGCGAACCACAATTTCATGGGGGAAAGCTAATTGCACGTCGAGTCGGAGCAATGTCGGCTTCAGCCTGAACCCACGCGATTGCAGCCGTTATCGAGCGGAGAGGCAGAGGGCCGAGAGGAATTCGAGCCGAGAGGAATTCTGCGATGAGCCTGGAGGAATTCAGGCGGCGAGCCGCAAGCGCGCGGCTCGTCCCAGTCTGGCGGGATTGTCTGCTCGATACGGACACGCCCGTATCCGCCTTCGCCAAGCTGAGACGCGGCCCCTTCGCGTTTCTGCTCGAGTCCGCGCCCGCGGGAGGAGAGACGTGGTCGCGCTACACTTTCATGGGCGCCGAACCGCGTTGTGCCTGGCGCCTGGCGGCGGGGATCGTGGAGGATTGGACGGAGGCTCGCGGCTGGCACAATCCCAGAACGCCCGCGGATCCCCTCGCTGACCTCGCCCTCCTCGTCGACGAGGCGAAGCCGGCCCACGTTCCAGAGCTCGGCCAGTTCTGGGGCGGCTTGGTCGGCTTCTTCAGTTATGACATCGTGCGCGCGATCGAGAACCTTCCGGTCCGGGCCAAGCCTGCGCTCGCGACTCCGGATGCGCTGTTCGTCTTCACGCGTTCGCTGGTGATACTCGACAACCTCCACGGCCGCGCGCGCGTCGTCATCTCGGTCCCGATTCCTCCCGGGGCTGGCGAGGGCGAGCTCGAAGCACTGTACGCCGAAGCGAGCAGCGAGCTGGACGAGATACTCGCCCGACTGCAAAGGTCGGCGTCCCTGCCGCCGATGCCGACCAGCTCGCATTCGCTGTCTGTCGAGGAGCGCTCCAGTTACGGGCGCGCGGAATTCATCGAGCACGTCGAGCGCATCCGCGAATACATTCGAGCAGGCGATTGCTTCCAGGTGCTTCTGTCGCGGAGAATCGATGTTCCACTCGACTTCGATCCAGCCGACCTCTATCGCGCGCTGCGCGCGATCAATCCGTCACCGTACATGTACCACCTTGTGCTCGACGGAATGGAGATCGTCGGCAGCTCGCCCGAGCTACTCGTTCGCGTCTCCGATTCGCGCATTACGCTCCGCCCGATTGCGGGGACGCGCGGGCGCGGCGCCACGACGGCGGATGACGATCGCCTTGCCGGCGAGCTCCTCGCGGACGACAAGGAGCGCTCCGAGCACGTGATGCTCGTTGACCTCGGTAGAAACGATGTCGGCCGAGTGGCTGAGTTCGGAACGGTGCGCGTGACGGAGTTCATGAAAGTGGAGAAGTTCTCCCATGTGCTCCATATCGTGAGCCAGATCGAAGGCGAGCTAAGGCCGGGCCTATCCGGGCTCGATGTCTTCCGCGCCACTTTCCCGGCCGGAACCATGACGGGCGCACCGAAGATCCGCGCCATGGAGATCATCGACGAGCTCGAGCCAGTCGCGCGGGGGCCGTACGCGGGCGCCGTCGGATACATTGCCGCCGGGGGAAACAGAATGGACCTCGCGATAACTATCCGGACGTGCATCATCGCCGGCGGCAAGGCATCGGTGCAGGCCGGCGCGGGAATCGTCGCCGATTCCGTAGGCGAGCGGGAGTGGGAAGAGACGCGCGGCAAGGCCCAAGCCCTGTTGAGCGCGATCGCTTCGGTAAGCCGCCCCCCACACACACCCGCCCCGGCCCCCGCGCGCACGCGCACGCGATGATCGGAATCTCTATTTCATCGTACGACCGCTTCCAGGTCGGTGACGCGCGCGTGCTCGCCGCCAAGACGTGCGCCGCGGGCGTCCGGAAAGTTCTGGAGCAGCAGTCGCTCTACGAATTCGCCCAGGCGCAGCCCGACGCCAGGCCACTCACGGGACGCGCACCCGTATTCGCCGTCACCCTTCCCGACGGATGCGGCCGGGCCGTGATACGGCACAACATGCGGGGCGGATGGATGGCGAAGGTGAGCCGAGACCTCTTCTTCCTCCCCACTCGGGGACTGCGGGAGCTCGTCAGCTCACTCCGCCTTCGGGCGATGGGCGTGAGCACGCCCGAAGTACTGGCCTACGTGTCGTACTCCACCGCGTGGGTGTTGCGCCGGTCGGACGTCGCCACCCGCGAGATACCGAATAGCCACGACCTTTCAGTTGTCCTGGCGAATGTGACCGATCACCCTCACCGCGTGATGGTTCTCGACGCCATCGCGAAGCTGCTCCGCTCCCTGACCCAGGCCGGCGCACACCACCAGGATCTCAACCTCAAGAACGTCCTGATGACCGCGGGAGAAGGCGAGGGACTAGACGCGCACGTGCTGGATGTGGACACTGTGCGCTTCCACTCGCCGGGTTCGCCGCTAGTCGCGAAGGCGAATCTCGACCGGTTGATCAGGTCGCTCAGAAAGTGGCGGGACACCCACGCCCTTCCGTTCACCGCCGAGGACGAAGAGTACCTCCGTCTCCGCGAAAGAGGCGTGGAATGAGTGCGGCAGCCGTGCACTACGCCAGCGTTCCCGACCGCATCTGCATCGTGATGATGAGCGCGGTCGGCGACGCGGTGCACGTGCTGCCGGTGATCAACGCGCTCAAGCGCGCCAACCCTCGGACGATGATCACCTGGGTGCTCCAGCCGGGCGCCGCCGCGCTGGTGAGGGGTCACCGCTCCGTCGACGAAATCATCCTCTTCGACCGGATGCGAGGGTGGAGAGCGTTCGCGGATGTCCGCGACGAGCTGTCGAGCCGGTCATTCGATCTCGTCATCAATCTCCAGGTATACCTCAAAGCCGGCATCGTCACCGCATTCACGCACTCCCCATCCAAACTCGGCTTCGACCGCGCGAGGGCGCGTGACTTCAACTGGATTTTCACCAACAGGAAGATTCCAGCGCGACCCGTTCAGCACGTACAGGATCAGTACTTCGAGTTTCTCGCCGCGCTTGGCGTCGCGCCCGACCCAGTCGCGTGGGATCTCGGGCCGTGGAAGGAGGAGCGCGAATGGCAGCGCGGCTTCGCGGCCTCGATTGACAAGCCGATTGCCACAATCGTGGTGGGCACGAGCAAGCCGGAAAAGGACTGGCTGCCCGAGCGCTGGGCCCAGGTCGCCGACGAGCTGCACCACGCCTTCGGGATGCAGGTCGTACTCGTCGGTGGCAGGTCGGAGCGCGAGCTTGCGGCGGAGCGAAGGGTCATGGAGCTGGCGAAAACAAACCCGCGCACGGAACTCGGGAGTGGACTCCGAAGGCTGGTATCGATTCTGGATGCGTCTTCCCTCGTACTGTCGCCCGACACGGGCCCCCTTCACATGAGTGTCGCCCTCGACCGCCCGGTGATCAGCCTCATGGGCTACACAAATCCGAAGCGCACCGGGCCTTACCTGCGTTTCCACGATCTGATCGTCGACGCTTACGGCGATCCGGGTGAGAACTATCCTATCTCGATGGACAATCGTCCTGGAAGGATGAGGAGAATCGAGACGCGTGACGTTCTTGAAAAAGTCGAACTGTGGCGGGAGCGCTACGCCGGGGGCCAGAGACCGTGACCCCGGCAGGGAAATCTCCCAACATCAAGATTCCGGTCAGAGACCGGACATCTTCCGGTGGCGTGGTGTTTCGCCGTGACGAAGGTGGGCAGACCGAGATTGCGATCATCTCTGTCGGCACCCAGCGCCGTTGGCAGTTACCGAAGGGAATGGTCGAGGGGAGCGAAAAACCAGAGGTGACGGCGGTGCGCGAAGCCCGCGAGGAAGCCGGCGTTGAGACGCGGGTCAAAGCGCACATCGAGACAATCGAATACTGGTACGCCGGCCTCGAGGGTGGAATTCGCGTCCGCTTCCACAAGCACGTCCACTTCTACCTGCTGGAATACATCTCCGGTGACACCCGGGACCACGACGCAGAGGTCAACGAGGCGAGGTGGGTTCCAATTGAAGAGGCGGCAGGCCAGCTATCGTTCGAGGGCGAGCGGCGAGTCGTCGAGCGCGCGAGAGAAATCCTGCAACAGGCCATGTAGCACTGTTAACCACTGACACACTATCACTCAACACTGTCCACTAATTCCTGACTACAGGTGCGGAAATCGCGCAGCGGCAGGAAATCCATCAACTGCGCGAGATGGTCAGTACACCGAAGCCGTACCGCACCCCCACCTCGCGCAGAAGCGAAACCAGCCTCACGAGCGGCAGCCCCATAACCGCGAAATAGTCGCCTTCGATCCGCTCCACGATCGTCGCGCCAAAACCCTGTATCCCGTAGGCGCCGGCTTTGTCCATCGGCTCTCCAGTCGCGATGTAGGCGTCGATCTCGTCGTCGCTCAACTTTCGGAACTTCACCGACACCTCTTCCACCCCCGAGCAGACTTTCCCGCCTCGCGCCACCGCTACTGCGGTGACGACAGTGTGCTCGCGGCCGCTGAGGAGTCTCAGCATCGTGCCCGCATCCACGCTGTTGGCCGGCTTGCCGAGAATCTTGCCGTCGATAAGGACTATCGTGTCGGCGCCGACGGCGATGAGATCGCCGATTGCGATGACATTCGGATCGCGACCGGCGACGGCGCTCGCCTTTTCCCGCGCCAGACGCTCGGCGTGCTCCCGTGGCGATTCGCCGCCGCGGATGCTTTCGTCGATGTTAGCGGGGATCACCTCGTGTTTGATCCCGATGAGATCGAGTAGGTCGCGCCGTCGCGGAGAGGCAGAGGCAAGAATCACCCGGAGTGCGCTCACCGCTCGAGCCAGAGCGTGACGGGGCCGTCGTTGACGAGCTCGACATCCATCTTCGCGCCGAATTCGCCGGTCTCGACCCGCAATCCGCGCCCGCGCAGCGCGGTGACGAACCGCTCGTAAAGGGGGATTGCCACCTCGGGGCGTGCGGCCTCGATAAAGCTTGGCCTCTTTCCCTTGTCCGCGTTTCCGTACAGCGTGAACTGGGAGACAACCAGCACCGCCCCGCCGACCTCGGTGAGTCCCAGATTCATCTTGCCGTCAGCGTCACCGAACAGGCGGAGCCCGGATGTCTTCTCCGCCATCCAGTCGACTTTCTCGGGCGTATCAGTGTTGGTGAATCCGACGAGAAGAAGAAACCCGCGCTCGATGCTCCCGGTCGTTCGCCCGTCAATGCGGACTTTCGCCCGCGAGACCCGCTGGAGTAGAACTCGCAGTCCTACTCCACCGTCACCGACTTGGCGAGGTTGCGCGGTTGATCGACGTTCGCGCCGCGCTTGACCGCGATGTAGTACGCAAGTAGCTGGAGCGGCACCGAGGCGAGGATGGGAGTGAGCATATCGGAGGTCTCCGGAACGCGGATTTCGTAATCGAGCTTTCCGTGCAGCACCTCCTCGTCGCGACTCGTGATCGCGATCACGCGCCCACCCCGCGCCTTCACCTCATGGATGTTCGACACGAGTTTGTCGAATACGGAGTCGTGCGGCGCGACGAACACCACCGGCATCTCCGCGTCAATCAGCGCGATGGGGCCGTGCTTCATCTCGGCCGCCGGATAGCCCTCGGCGTGGATGTAGCTGATTTCCTTCAGCTTGAGGGCGCCCTCGAGCGCGGTCGGGAAGCTGTAGCCCCGGCCCAGGTACAGAAAGTTCGTCGCATCCTTGAACGCCTCCGCGATCGTCTCTACTTCGTGCGCCCGCTCGAGGATACTCTCGATTTTGCGCGGCAGCGCCTGCATCTCCTGGATGATCTCGCGCCCCTGCACCATCGACAGATTCCGCAAGCGGGCCAGCTTGAGAGTGAAGAGGAGCAGCGCCATTATCTGGCTGGTGAACGCCTTGGTCGAAGCCACGCCGATCTCCGGCCCGGCGTGGACGTAAATGCCGCCATCGCTCTCGCGGGCGATCGTCGAGCCAACCACGTTCACGATGCCGTAGGTGAACGCTCCCCTCGCCTTCGCTTCGCGCATCGCCGCCAGGGTGTCGGCGGTTTCTCCCGACTGGGAGATGACGATGCAAAGCGTCTTGTCCGTGATGATGGGATTTCGATAGCGGAGCTCGGACGCGTACTCGACCTCCACCGGAATGCGCGCCATGTCCTCGAGCATGTGTTCGCCGATCAGCGCCGAGTGCCAGCTAGTGCCGCAGGCGGTGATGAGGATGTTGTCGAACTTGAGGAGCTGATCGTCGGTGAGGTTGATGCCGCCAAGCTTGGAGGTACCTTCGTCCAGGAGCAGGCGCCCGCGCAGGCAGTTCTCCACGGTGGCCGGCTGCTCGAAGATTTCCTTGAGCATGAAGTGGTCGAAGCCGCCGCGCTCGATCTGGTCAAGGTCCCAGTCAATCTTGCTGACGCCCTTCTCGAGCTGCTGCGCGCGCTGATTGAGGACCGTGTATCCATCGCGCGTGAGGACGGCGACATCTCCGTCATCCAGGTAGACGACTTCCCGCGTTTGCGCGAGAATCGCCGACACGTCGCTGGCGACATAGAACTCGCCATCTCCCAGGCCGATGAGGAGCGGGCTTCCCTTCCGTGCCGCCACGATCTTGTTCTTGTCCAGGCTCGAGACCACGGCGATCCCGTAAGTCCCCTCGATCTGCCACAGAGCTTCGATCACGGCATCCTCGAGGCTGCCGTCGAACGCGTCCTCGATGAGATGGGCGATGACTTCCGTGTCGGTGTCGGAGACGAAGGTGTGACCCCTCGCGACGAGTCCCGTCTTGAGGGTTCCCGAGTTCTCGATGATGCCGTTGTGTACCACCGCGATGTGACCCTTGCAGTCAAGGTGGGGGTGCGCGTTGCACTCGTTGGGGACGCCGTGGGTTGCCCAGCGGGTGTGCCCGATCCCCAGGTCACCCTCGACCGGACTGGCGCTGAGCGCGGCCTCGAGCTCGGCGATCTTACCGGCGGCCTTCCGCGTTTCGACGCCCCTGCCATTCATCACCGCAACGCCCGCGGAGTCGTAGCCGCGGTACTCCATCCTCCGCAGCCCCTCGAGGAGAAGCGGCGTGGCGCCGCGCGAGCCGATGTAGCCAATAATTCCGCACATATGATCTTCTTTGTTGAATGTACTCTGCCGAGTTGCCTATTCTTTCGCCGTCCCCACTCCCAGCGCTTCAACGGGTTTACGGCAGTCGGTAACCAGCTTTTCTGCTTCCGGCGCGCTCGGCGCCTCTGCTATCACCCGCACAATCGGTTCCGTTCCGGAAGGCCTGACATGCACCCACCTGTCCGGCCAAGTAAGGCGAAGCCCGTCTTGCCTGTCCGCTTCCGCGTCCGGGAACGCCCGGGTGAGAGCATCGTACACATTGTCGAGCGGGGCGTTCGGACGGTCCAGTTTGTCCTTTACGATGATGTACCTGGGATAAGCGGCGACGATCTTCGAGAGCGGTTGGCTCTCCCCGGCTTCGAATAACAACTGGAGAATGAGGGCCGCCCCCACCGGCGCGTCCCGCCCCAGGTGGAGCTCCGAAAGAATTACTCCGCCGTTCCCCTCGCCGCCGATCGGCGCTTTCTCCGTGCGCATTCGTGTCGCGACATTCACCTCCCCGACCGGCGCGCGGATCACACGCGAGCCCGCTTCCGCGGCAATGTCGTCGACGATCCGCGATGTCGAGAGATTGGTCACGACAACGCCTTTTCGATGGCGCAGCACGACCTTCGCGGCCAAGGCAAGCGTGTAGTCTTCGCCGATCGCCGAGCCTTCCTCCGAAACGAGTGCGAGCCGGTCCACATCCGGGTCCACAGCCATGCCGATCTCCGAGCCCGACTCACGCACCAGCTGCTGGAGGTCGCCCAGGTTCTCGGCGACGGGCTCCGGAGAATGGGGAAATCTGCCGTCGGTAGCCATGTTGATCGCCTCGATCCTGCAGCCGAGGAACTCGAGCAAAATCGGCATGAACGCGCCACCTGCCCCGTTGACGCAGTCGAGGGCGACGCGGAATTTCCGCTTCCGAATTCCCTCGACGTCGAGAAACGGGAGCGCGAGAATCTTCTCGATGTGGCGGCCGGCCGCCTCCTTGTCGGAAGAGATGGCGCCCAGCTTGTCCCATGTAGCGCGCGGGATGTTGCCGTCAACGACGTTTCGCATCTCAGCCGCCTCGGCGTTATCGAGAAACAGTCCCGACGGCCCGATGAATTTGAGCGCGTTCCACTCGATTGGATTGTGACTGGCGGTGATGGCGAGCCCGCCCGCGGCGTGGTGATACTCGACCGCCATCTGCACCGTCGGCGTCGGAACCATTCCAATGTCGATCACGTTGCATCCCACCGACTGGAGCGCGGCATGAACGACAGGCTGAAACATCGGCCCCGACACCCGGCTGTCGCGGCCGACGACGATGGTGGCATGTCCCGACCCCGAGCGGGCGAGCGCCCAGGCGCCAAAGCCAGCGGCAAACTTCGCGATGACCTCCGGAGTCAGTGCCTCGCCGACGCGTCCGCGCACGCCGGATACACTCACCATCAGACCTTCATAATCCATTCGTGCGATACCCTCTTTCTCGTCTGGAGCTGCTGAGAGGAGCGTAATCTACGGTGCGTCGAGCAGAATCGAGAACTGAAAAGAACAAGCCTGCCGAGTGTCCGCTTCGACTGATATCACTGTAGGGGGAGGCGAGGGTATCCTCTTCGGCATGCGCCCGCAAGCGGGCACCCGCGCTCGCTCTGGCGGAGCCGAACTACGCTCGCGCCAGCTCCGCTGGCACTCGCCCGTCTCCTTGGTCGCTCGCTTGGACGCCGCCTGCGAGGACACCCTCACCTCCCTTGTACAGTATCGCAAACGCGGCAGCGCAACGCGCTGCATCCCCGCCCTGCGTGTCGGACTTGTGCCGGCGCGTATGCCCACGCGCGGCACGCCGGACCGAACCCACGCACGGGGATGCCGAGCTTCGCTCGGCGCGCTCCCGCGTGAGGCGCCAAGAGGAAGTGTTCCTCGCTCCTGAACCACGTGGGGAGTCGGAGGGGGTCCTGCATAAGCGAGTTTCAGCGAGCGACCAGGAGACGGGCGAGTGCCAGCGAAGCTGGCGCGAGCGTAGTACCCGGCTCCGCCCGAGCGAGCGCGGGTGCCCGCTTGCGGGCGCGTGCGTTGCAGGACCCCCTCCGACGCACCGGCGAAGATGCATATGTCAGAGGCGAAACGCACCGCCTCGGCTGCCATCTCCGAACACCAGGAGACGGATTCCCTCGCTTCGATTGATTAACTTTTCGGACGACCGCTTCCATCCCGGCTGCCGGCAATTCTCCCATGTGACCGCGTATGACGCGCATCTTCGACGAAGATCTGAAATCCCAGTTCGGCACGCGCGCGATACACGCGGGACAGCGACCCGACATGCTCTCGGGCGCCATCATGACTCCCATCTACACGACCTCGACTTACGTGCAGGAGGGACTCGGCAAGAACAAGGGCTACGAGTACGCAAGGGGAAAGAATCCAACCCGGGAGGCGCTGGAGCGCAATGTCGCGGCACTCGAGGGCGGCACCCACGGCTTCGCCTTCAGCAGCGGCATGGGATGCACGGACTCGATAATGAAGCTGTTCAAGTCCGGCGATCACATCGTCTGCGGGGAGAGCATGTACGGCGGGACGTTCAGGCTCTTCGACAAGATTCTCAGGAACTTCGGGTTGACGTTCTCCTACGTTGACAGCCGTGATCCCCAGCGCGTCGAGGACGCGTGCACAAAGGCGACGGTGGCGATAATGATGGAGACGCCGACCAATCCTCTGATGCGGCTCACTGACCTCTCAGCGGTTGGCCAGATTGCCAGGCGAAAGAAGACGCTGTTCATCGTCGACAACACCTTTGCCTCGCCCTTCTTTCAGCGTCCGTTCGACCATGGCGCTGACATCGTATATCACTCGACAACGAAGTACCTGAACGGACACAGCGACATGATCGGCGGCCTCGCCGTGGTCAGGGACGATGGACTGGCGGAGCGGCTACAGTTCATTCTCAACTCTTCCGGCGCGGTGCCAGGTCCGTTCGACGCCTGGCTCGTGCTGCGTGGAACGAAGACGCTGCACCTGCGGATGCCGCGGCACGACGAGAACGGGCGCACGATTGCCGCGTGGCTGGCCGAGAAGATCGGACACGAGAACGTGATCTATCCAGGTCTCGTGTCGCACCCACAGCACGAGCTCGCCAAGCGGCAGATGAGTGGGTTCGGCGGCATGATCTCGATCCTCACCGGATCGAAGGAGAAGGCGGCGAAACTCCTGAGCAGAGTCAAGGTATTTTCGCTCGCCGAGTCACTGGGTGGGGTCGAGAGCCTGATCAGCCATCCCGCCTCGATGACACACGCGTCGGTTCCCGCGGAGCGCCGGAACGAGCTCGGCATCACCGACGACCTGGTGCGGCTGTCGTGCGGCGTAGAGGACGTAGGGGATCTGCTCGCCGACCTGGAGCACGCTTTCGGATGAAGATTCTGATCGTCGGCGGCGGGGGGCGCGAGCATGCGCTCGCCTGGAAGCTCCGCCGCGACGATCCGACCGCCGAGATCATGGCCGCGCCGGGCAACCCGGGCATCGCCGCTCTGGCGAAGTGCGTCCCGATCGCCGGCGACAACATTAAGCAACTCGCGGCGCTCGCGGAGGAAGAGCACGTCGATCTCACGGTGGTCGGACCCGAAGGGCCACTCGAGGCCGGAATCGTGAACGCTTTCCATGCGCGCGCGCTACCGATCTTCGGGCCTACGCGTGAGGCCGCGCGCATCGAGACCTCGAAGCGGTTCGCGAAAGAGCTGATGGTCGAGCGCGGAATCCCGACTGCGAGAGCGACACACCATAGTGATGCGAGGGAAGCCAAGCTTGCGCTCTCGCAGTTCGCCGCGCCGGTGGTGATCAAAGCCTCTGGTTTGGCGGCCGGCAAAGGCGTTGTCGTAGCGCAGAGCGCGACGGAGGCGGAACGCGCCATCGACGCCATGTTGAGCGACCGTGTTTTCGGGAATGCTGGGCGCGAGATACTCATCGAGGAATTCATGGAGGGCGAAGAGTTGTCGCTCTTTGTGGTCACTGACGGGGAGCACGCGTTGCCGCTCCTTGGCGCGCAGGATCACAAGCGCCTGCTCGACGGAGACCTGGGGCCCAACACGGGTGGAATGGGCGCGTATGCCCCCGCGTCACTCGGAACTCCCGAGCTGGTCGAGCGGATCATGGCGGAAATAGTCGAGCCGACGCTTGCCGCGATGAGGGATCAGGGATGCGCGTTCCGCGGACTCCTCTATGCGGGGCTCATGATCACCGCCGACGGCCCGCGAGTGGTCGAGTTCAATTGCCGGTTCGGGGATCCGGAGACACAGGCGCTTATGCCGCTCATGGATTCATCCCTCCTCGAGCTGGTCGCCTGCGCGGCAGCTGGCTCGATCCGCGATTGCTCGCCGCCACGGTGGAAGCCGCTTGTCTCGGTCGCGACGGTGCTCGCCGCCGACGGATATCCCGACAAGCCTCGCACGGGCGATGTGATTCGACTCCCCGCGCCTGAAGGAGACGTGGAGGTCTTTCATGCCGGTACAGCGATAAATCCCGCGACGGGGGAGCTGGTGACCGCCGCCGGACGCGTGCTCGCAGTCACCGCGGTTGCTCGCACTCTTGCCGAGGCTCGGGAGCGATCGCTCGGCTATGCGGAACGAATCTCCTTCAGGGGAAAGCAGTTACGCCGCGACATCGGCGGGCGGGAGCTGACGCAGAGTGCCCGAGCTTCCTGAAACCGAGACGATTGCCCGCGACCTCGACGCAGCAATAAGCGGTCGCAAAATCGTAGCGGTATCAGTTCAGAAGGCGGACGTCCTGCGCGAGGTGAAGCCGCGTTCGCTCGGCTCGAAGCTGCGGGGGGCGACGATCGTCCGCACCTGGCGGCGCGCGAAGCTTGTCGTCACCGATATCGATACGGGCGATCACCTCGTCGTGCAGCCGCGATTTACCGGAGCACTCCTCATCGACGACGGGAC
>JANMTG010000144.1:0-9521 GCA_031390205.1 Gemmatimonadota bacterium | reverse complement strand
GTGGGTGAGCGACCGGGTGCTGATCGAGACGCTCGTGCGCGATGCGCGGCGGTTGGGGGTGACGACGTTCGCCCTGTGGAGGCTGGGGCTCGAGGATCCGGGCGTTTGGACGGTGATAGCTCGGTAGAAAAACAAAAAACTGAACACTACAGGCTGCCTGCTGATCGCTGTTGCGGTTCAGACAACGATCAGCTCGCGCTGATAATCTTCCGGCGTAATAAGTAGTCCGTCCGCCCCGATGAACCCATTGACCTCACTCCGCATCCCCACATCCCCCGCGAGATAAATCCCCGGCTCGATGGAGAAGCCCACGCCGGGAATGAGAGCCCGCTCCTCGCGCGTCTCCAGATTGTCGATGTGCGGCCCTGAGCCGTGCAGCTCGCGCGGATCGATTGAATGGCCGGTGCGGTGAATGAAAAATTCGCCGTACCCCCGATCCGTGATCACGGCCCGCGCGGCGTCGTCCACTTCGCCGCCCCGCACTGTCTTGCGAGCGGCGATGCGCTCACGCAGGAGAGCGATTGCCGCGTCGCGCGCGTCGCGCACCGCGAGCCAGATGGCATTGTCGCGCTCACCTGGCGCACCGAGCGAGCCCATCCACGTCTGGTCGGCAAATACGCCGTCCTTCTCCTTCGCCCACAGGTCAACTAGCAGTATGTCGCCGCGGTCGATTGTCGCCGAGCTGTCGGCGGATGGCTCGTAGTGCGGGTTGGCCGCGTTCGGTCCGATCGCGACTATCGGTCCGTGGTCGGTGACGAGCCCCGCCCTTTCGAATCGTACCCGTATCCAGCCTTGCAACGCGAACTCGGTGAGCGGCGCGCCGCTCTCGGCGCGGCTCCCGGCCAGCCGGATCGCTTCCTGTCCGATAGTCGAGACCGCGCGCGCGGCGCGCTCGTGCGAGGCGCGCTGCTCGTCGCTCCAGACGGCGTAGAACATCGAGATGAGGTCGGCCGACGATTCGACCGTTGCTCCCGCGCTCCGCACCATCTCGATGACTCCGGCGGGAACGCGGTCCACATATGGCACCGCATCGCCGGCGGAGTACTCCATCGCGACACGCTTCCCCTTCACGACGCCACTGAGCAGTGACTCGAGGACTCGCCAGCCGCTGTATTTCTCCTTTCCCCATTCCCGCGGCCAATCCTGCCACGGCCCCTGCTCGATGGCGTGCGTGATCGCCACGGGCAATCCCGAGCGCGGGATGTAAACAAAGAACCGTCGGGTGGTCATTCCCGAAAGCTGGAGCATGCCACGGGCGACCGGATTCAATCCGTGGAAGTCGTAAAGAAGCCACCCGTCGAGGTTGGCGGCGGCGAGGGCAGATTGAAGGGCGGGGAGCAATTCGCGCTTTAGCACTGGGTGGGGGCCGCGGGCCTCTCTGACGGTAGTTCTCGCATCCTAATCTTCGGGTAGCGCCGAAAGTTCCGGGTTGGGCTGAGGGGATTCAAGTTTTGAGTTGGTCAGTTGGTCTGTCGTCAGTCATCAGTGGTTGACAGTTTGAATGTGCCGGCCACTGAAAACCACTGACGCACGCCAAATCCCGTCAAGAACTTTTTTTGACCGCCCTCCACTCCGCTCTCCACTCGCAATGCCCTTCGCCCCGGTCGAGGCAGTGGACGTGGTCGATCATTCCGCCACCATTCACCAGCAAGCGCAGCATCTCACGAACGGCCGACTCGTAGTACGTGCACCCCGCGCTCTTGGCAGCGCCCCCAGCGGTAACAGACTCGCGAACGCTGACCACGATCGAGGCTCCGACGCGTCGCACGTCGGCGCCAAAATATTTCGCGCCCGCCTTCCGCAGCTGACGGAGAGCAAGGGGGCGCGCGACGAAGCGGGGGAGGATGTGAATGATCTGGCGCGTGGATGCCGAGATCATGGCGTACATGCGGGTCGCCAGCAGCGTGCCGGCTCGCACAAAGATCTCACCGGCGTCGCCGCGCCTCCCGATGAGGCGCGCGATCCCCACCGCTTCGTGCAGGGCAATGGGCTGATTGCGCTTCATCGCATCCTTGTAGCGGCGGATCTGCGCGATGACGGTGTCGCTCAGTCCCAGTCGCTTGTTCCGATGCTCCTGCACATATTCGACTTCGACATCGTCTCCCTCGGGAATGTCGATGCTGCGAACTGCTTCGAGGAGACTGAGCGGAACTAGTGCGTTGACGAAGCCGGCCATTTATCTCGTAGACGGAGTTTATCTCGTAGACGGAGAGCGCAAGCTAACCGCCGTCGGAATCGCCTTCAAGCGTTCGCGACCTTCGCCATTGGCGGCGGCCGCACTATACATGGGTCATCTCTCCTGTCTGAGTCTCTCCTCAGAGCAATAGTCGGGGCGCTCCTTTCGGCCGGTATCTCGTTGTGGGCGCGGCGGGTACGCGCCCTGTCGCCGAGCGGCGCGCTCGCGGCTACGATTGCCGGCACCGTAACGATCGCCGCGGGATGGGGCTGGGGAATTCTTCTGGTCGCGTTCTTTCTGTCGGGCACGGCTCTCTCCAGGCTGGGCGCACGGCGCAAAGCACAGCTTGTCGGCGCGATCGTGGCGAAGGGTGGCGAACGGGATGGCTGGCAGGTAATGGCGAATGGCGGGCTGTTCACCGCCGCCGCCGCCCTGGCCTTTATCTCGCCCTCCCCGATCTGGTTTGCGATCGGGATAGGAGCGTTGGCGGCGTCGGCTGCGGATACCTGGGCCACCGAGCTGGGAACACTCCTGGGCGGGGAGCCGCGGTCGATTGTCTCGGGTGAGCGAGTGCCCGTTGGCACCTCGGGCGGAATTTCCCTCGCCGGTTCCGCGGCCGCGCTGGGCGGCGCCGCCTTTATGGCGATCGTGGCAACGCTCCTCGACTGGCCCGTCCCCGTCCATGCCGCGATAGCAGGTGGCGTCGCCGGTGCGTTCGCTGATTCGCTGTGCGGTGCGATAGTTCAGGAGCGACGCTGGTGTGATGCGTGCCGCGCCCCGACCGAGCGAAAGGTGCATGCCTGCGGGACGCGCACGAGGCACGCGGGCGGAATCGCCGGATTGGACAACGACGCGGTAAACCTGCTCTGCTCGTTCGTGGGCGCTTTGGTAGCTTTAGTGATGTCGTAAGGCGGGAAGAAGCCGCATGGGAGACCAGGAGAGAGCATGAGCGGTGGCCGGGATGGGGGTGGGGCGCGCGTGTTACTGGTCAGCACCAATCGCGAGCGGCAGCCGTATCCGGTTGTGCCCAACGGCCTCGCCTGCGTAGCCTCCGCGCTCGACGGAGTTGGGCACGACGTGCGGTTTCTCGATCTCTGCTTTTCCGGGGATCCCGTGGCTTCGGCAAATGAGGCCGCACGCAACTTCGATCCCGACATCATCGGCGTTTCTGTCCGCAACATCGACAACAGCGATGCGATTGCACTGCGCCATTACACGCCCGAGGCGCGCGACATCCTGCAGGGTCTTCGCCGAACATCCCCGCGCGCGAAGGTGATCGCCGGCGGCGCGGCGTTCGGGGTCGCACCCGAAGCGTTGTTCAGGGATCTGGGCGTCGATTACGCCGTCGCGGGAGACGGCGAGCGGGCCAGCATCGCGCTCGTGGACGCTCTCACAGCGGGAATCCCGGTCGAATCCCTGCCGGGCGTCGTCCGCGACAGGCAAGGCGTGGTCGTGTTCACGCCGCCCGGCGAGGAAGCCGACCTCGACTCCCTCCCCCCGCCGGCCCTTCACCGTTGGATCGATCTCGCCCGCTATCAGCGTCATGGCGCGACCATCCCGATTCAGACCAAGCGCGGCTGCGTTTACAAATGCGTCTACTGCACGTACAGAAACGTCGAAGGCTGGGGCTATCGCACCCGTGACCCCGAGCTGGTCGCGGACGAGATCGAGGAGCTCAATCGGAAAGCGAGGATCAAGCACTTCGACTTCGTTGATTCCACCTTCAACTCTCCACCCGGCCACGCGCTCCAGGTCTGCGAGGCGATCGCGCGAAGGAAGCTAGGCGTTCAGCTCGACACCACGAACTTCACACCGGCGGTAGCGCCGACCGAGCTTCTCTCGGCCATGCGATCGGCGGGTTTCCGCTCTCTCGGAATCACGGCGGAGAGCGCCAGCGACGCGGTTCTCGAGAAGCTTGAGAAAGGTTTCAACGCGGCGAAGGTCAGAGAGGTGGCCGAGCGAGTGGAGAAGCACGGGCTAAAGACGCTCTGGATCTTTCTGGTGGGAGGCCCCGGCGAAACGCAGCAGACAGTGGAAGAGACGCTCGAGTTCGCTCGCTGGCGGCTGGGTCGGGGAGATGCAGTGTACGTGACGGTCGGCCTCCGCATCTATCCGGGCACGACGCTCCACCGCATCGCGATCGCCGAGGACTTCGTGCCGGCCGGGAGCTCACTGCTCGACCCCGCGTTCTATTTCTCCCGTGAGCTCTCGTTCGACGCGACCGTGCGCCGCCTCAAGACATTCGCGGCC
Organism: Gemmatimonadota bacterium; assembly: GCA_031390205.1. GTDB lineage: Bacteria > Gemmatimonadota > Gemmatimonadetes > Gemmatimonadales > Gemmatimonadaceae > UBA4720. The sequence goes on along the minus strand of JANMTG010000144.1, from coordinate 5,095 downwards.
AATCATCCTCGCTTCATGTTCTCCGCCGACTCGCGGTCCGTCGTGCTTCCCTACCTAACGCGGGCGGCATCGGTGCTAAATCTGCCGCGCCCGCATTGGCGGTACATGGGGCTCTTTCAGCGCGTATCGCGCGCGATCGGTTGACGCGGCACGAGGCCCAGGACGCGGACGTCATCGTCGTAGGCGGCGGACCGGCGGGCGCCGCGACCGCGTGGTCACTCGCCAAAGCCGGGATCGATGTTCTGGTGCTGGACCGCGCGTTCTTTCCCCGCGACAAGGTCTGTGCTGAATACCTGAGCCCACAGGCGTCGCGGATCTTCTCGGACATGGGCGTTCTCGACGAGATCGAAGCCACCGGGGCGGCCCACTTGGCGGGGATGATTCTACGGGCGCCGAGCGGCCAGACGGTCCACGCCGAGTTCGCCGGAGTGAAAGGCTTTTCGGCCTATAGTAACCGTGGTCTCGCTCTGCGCAGGACGGTGCTCGACGATATCCTGCTTCGCCGGGCAAAACTCACGGGCGCCCGCGTCGAGGAAGGCGCTCGCGTCACGGATGTCACGCGTGATCATGCCGGGCGCGTGAACGGTGTCGTCTTGCTCGGCCGCGGCGGCGAGGCACGACAACTCCGGAGTCGGATGGTGATCGGAGCGGACGGCCTGCGCTCGGTCGTCGGCCGGCGGCTCGGGCTCGTACGCGCAAGGAGATGGCCGAAGCGCATCGGACTGGTGTCGCATTACCGAGGCATCAAGGGATTGCGCGGCATGGGCGAGATGCACGTCGACGCCCAAGGCTATCTCGGTCTCGCGGAGGTCGGACACGGAATCACCAACGTCGGCATCGTGATCCCGGTATCGCGGGCAGCGAAGGTTTCGGCGGACCGCGGGGCGTTCTTTCAGGAGTGGATAGCATCGCGACCGCATTTGGCGGAACGATTCGCCGGCGCTGAGCAGGCGTCGCCAGTGCGGGCCACCGGACCCTTCAACTCGGTCGCCCGCCGGGCCTACGCGCCCGGGGCGGCGCTAGTCGGTGACGCCGCCGATTTTTTCGATCCCTTCACCGGCGAGGGCGTGTATGCCGCACTGCGCGGAGGAGAGATCCTCGCTCCTTTCCTGGCGGAGGCAGTGCGAGCCAACGGTGATGGGGGACTCAACGCACTGAGAGGCTACGAGGCGGCGCGCCGCAGGGAATTCGGAGGGAAATGGAAACTCGAGCGAATCGTCGGCATGGCGATCGCGTTCCCACCTCTCATCAATCACGCCGCGCGCGCGCTATCCACCCGGAAGGACATGGCCGATCTCCTGGTGGGTGTGGCCGGCGATTTCGTTCCCGCGGAGGTGGTTCTCAACCCACGCTTCCTGTTCGATCTTTTCCTCTCCCCGGCAATGCGCAATTGAGCGTCACCGAAGACGAGTTCCGGAACGTGCTGGGAAGATTCCCGTCGGGCGTCACCGTGGTGACCACTGTCGCGCCCAACGGGAAGGACCACGGGATAACGGTGAGCTCTTTCTGCTCGCTGAGCCTTGAACCTCCGCTTGTTCTCATCTGCATTGAGAAGACGGCGTCCGCTCACAAGGCGCTGACGACGGCCGATGCATTCGTGGTCAACATCCTGTCCGCCGAGCAGGAGCAGATGGCTCGGCGTTTTGCGATCGTGGACATCGACAGGTTCGAGGGCGTGGGCTACAGCCGGGCGCAAAGCGGCATCCCTGTGCTGGACGACGTGGTCGCGGTACTCGAATGCCGGCGCACCACTCTCTACGACGGCGGTGATCACACGATCATCGTCGGAAAGGTGGAAGTTGCGCGCGCGGAAAATACCAGGCCCCTGCTTTACTATCGCGGCGGATACTCCGCGCTGGAGCGATAGCGGTTGCGATCCATTCTCACGCCGCCCCGGTCGCTGGAGAGCGAGCTTCTGGACGCGAGCAATGTCGATCCGGAAGTGGTCACGCGTTCGCTTGCCGACGTGGCCCGCTCCAACGCCTTGTTCGGAGGCCGGAGCTCGGCCATCGAGGAGTTCAGGGATGTGTTGAAGGAGCTGCCGCACCGAGCATCGCTGCTCGACGTGGGCACGGGGCTGGGAGACATCCCCCGCCGCGCCCGCGAGGTCGCGGATGAGAACGGCATCGATCTGCATGCATTCGGTCTGGATTCCGCCGAAGAGCTCGCCCGCGCCAGCATGGGGGGGGCGGCGGTGGATTGCGCGGTATGCGGTGATGCGCTCCACCTGCCGTTCGCGAACAGAAGCGTGGATGTGGTGATGTGCTCACAGGTGCTGCACCACTTCTCGCGGCCCGACGCGGTGGCGCTCCTACGCGAGATGGATCGCGTGGCGCGCGTTCGGGTAATCGTGAGCGACCTGCGGCGGAGCCGGGTTGCCGCGATCGGGCTCTGGCTGGCTTCGTTTCCCCTTCGATTTCATGCCGTTAGCCGCCACGATGGAGTGACCTCCGTGATGCGGGGGTTCACGCCCGAGGAGCTGGCGGATACAGTGAGAGAAGCGGTGGCACGCCCGGCGACCGTGCGTCAACGCCGCCTGTTCAGGGTGACGACGAGCTGGGCTCCGCGACATCGATGACAAACTCTTCACCGGGAGGCTTCGACCTGGGCGCGATGCCGCTCGGAGCCCCGATGGAGACGGTGGACGAGCAGCTTGTGCTCGCGCCGGTCGAGGTAGTGTTCCAGATCGTAAGCCAGGTAGAGCAGTGGCCCGCGCACCTCGCCCACTATCGTTATGTGAGGTATCGCGAGCGCAAAGCGGATGGGGGCGGACTGGTGGAGATGTCCGCCTACAGACCGTTCGATCTTGGGCGGGCCGGGGCGGCGCTGATCAACTGGCCGACCTGGTGGCTCTCGATGATGTCGGTGGACCCTTCTGCCCCGTCGATCCGATTCCGGCATGTCGGGGGTATCACGAAAGGAATGGACGTGGAGTGGGAGTTTCACCGCCGCGGCGATCGGACTCACGTGCGCATCGTGCACGCGTGGGATGGGCCACGGTGGCCGCTCGTAGGTTTGTGGGCCGCGACTTTGGTGATAGGGCCGGTGTTTGTCCACGGCATTGCGTCACGTACGCTGGCCGGATTGGCGAAGGTGGCAGAGCGCGGAATGGAGAGAGAATGAGGATGGAGGTGAAGGAACGCAGAGTCGTGATAACGGGCATTGGCGCGATCACGCCGATCGGAACGACGCAGGACGGACTCTGGTCCGGATTGCAGCGCGAGCGCTCCGCGGTCAGATCGCTCACCAGATTCGATCCGTCTCCATTCCGCAGTCACAACGCGGCCGAGGTCAACGACTTCGTTCCGGCGGATCATCTGGACAAGAGGAGAGCAAAGCGGCTCGACCGTTTCTCGCAGTTCTCCGTGGTGGGGGCGCAGATGGCGCTCGCGGATGCGGACCTCGATCTCGCGCGCGAGGATCGTGAGCGTATCGGCGCCAACATGGGAACGGCCCTGGGCGGGATCGGGTACGCGGAGAGCCAGCTGGGAGTGTTTCTCGAGCACGGCTTGAGGGAAGTGGATGCGACGCTCGCGCTGTCGGTGTTCGGAGGCGCGTCCAGCTGTAACATCGCCATCGAGCTCGGTGTGATGGGGCCCAACTCCACCAACGCAATGAGCTGCGCTTCGGGCACGATCGCCATCGGCGACGCCTTCCGCCAGATCCGGGACGGCTACGCCGACGTGATGGTCGCCGGCGGCGCCGAGGCGCCGCTGGCGCCGCTCTGCTTCGGCGCGTTCTCGCTCATTCGGGCGATGTCTACCAGGAACGAAGAGCCGGAGATTGCCTCGCGTCCCTTCGACAAGGATCGCGATGGCTTCGTGATGGGCGAGGGTGCGGCGGTTCTCATTCTCGAGGAATACGGGCGGGCGCAGGCTCGCGGCGCGAAGATCTACGCCGAGGTGGCGGGTTACGGGATAACGAACGATGCGCATCACATGACCGCCCCCCGTCCCGACGGCTCGCAGGCGGCGAGGTCGATGCGCCTCGCTCTGGACGATGCCGGTGTGTCGGCGGATGAGATCGGGTATGTAAACACGCACGGCAGCTCGACGCCGCTCAACGACTCGACGGAGACAATGGCGATCAAGACCGTGATGGGGGAAAGAGCGTACCGCGTGCCTATGAGTGGGACCAAAGGGTATTACGGTCATGCGCTCGGCGCTTCCGGCGCCATCGAGACCGCGATCTGCGCTCTCGCGCTTGAGCGCGAGTGGCTTCCTCCGACCATCAACCTTCAGGTTGCGGACGAAGCCTGCGATCTTAACTTTCTGCCGGGTACGGGGCGGAAGGAGAGAGTGGAGCACATCCTCACCAACTCATTCGGCTTCGGCGGTATTAACGCCGCGCTGGTTCTGCGGCGGGTCAACTAGAGAGACTCGCCTCCGTCCCGCTGCCCCACCAACCACTGCGGGAGCAAGTCAATGCGGGATGCCTGGCGCCACTTCATCGCGGAGTTCATCGGAACGTTCGCTCTCGTGTTCGTGGGGAGCGGCGCGATCATCTCGGCGAAGATATCCGGGAGTCCGGCGGCGCTGGTGGAGGTCGCGCTCGCTCACGGACTCATTCTCGCGGTGATGGTGAGTGCCTTGATGCGCATCTCGGGGCACTTCAATCCGGCGGTGACGCTCGCGTTCCTGGCCACCAGGCGAATCGAGGCGATGATGGCGGCACTTTATGTCATCGCTCAGATCATGGGCGCGGTCGCGGCGGCCTACGCACTCAAGGCAACGTTTCCGGAGGCGGTATTTATGGCGACGAGGGGCGGCGGTCAGTCGATCGCGCTGGATACGACAGGCGGCCAGGCATTCCTGCTCGAGGCGATCGCGACATTTCTCCTGATGTTCGTCATTTACGGGACGGTGGTGGACCTGCGGGGGCCCAAGATCGGGGGCTTGGGAATAGGTTTCGTGGTCGCGGCCGACATACTCGCCATCGGCTCGCGCACTGGAGGCTCCATGAATCCAGCGCGCTCAGTCGGGCCAGCCGTCGCGAGCGGAGTGTTCGAGGCGCAGCTCCTGTACTGGTTGGCGCCGATTGTGGGAGCTCTCGTCGCGGCGCTGCTCTATGAGTTTCTGTTCATGCGTCGCGGGCG
>JANMTG010000044.1:0-3483 GCA_031390205.1 Gemmatimonadota bacterium | reverse complement strand
AATCGCTCCTCCCCGCATCGACGATGAAGGTGCTCACCAGCGCAATTGCGTTCGAGCGCTTCGGGCCCAACTATCAGTTCAGCACGGATGCGCTGCGCGATGGCACCGTCGGGCCGGACGGGACTCTCACCGGAAACCTCTATCTCCGCGGCGACGGCGATCCGGCGCTATCCGGAAAGTTTCTCCCGGGCGGACCGTCAGCGCCGATGAATCGCCTCGCTGATCTCGTCGCTTCCAAGGGAATCAAGCGCGTTACCGGCAGCGTGATCGGTGACGCATCGGCATTCGACGACGAGAAGGTCCCCGAAGGCTGGCTCACTCGTTACCTCCAGGCCTCTTACGCCGCCCGCGTCTCGGCGCTCTCGCTCAACGACAACCTCGTCATCGTCGCGGTGACGCCATCTTCTCCGGGCACGCCGGCAAGCGTGGCGCTCGAGCCATCCAACAGCGCCATCCCGCTCATCGCTTCGGTTAGAACAGTCGCCGGTGGCGGCGCCCGCCTTTCTTTCCGCAAGAGCAGCGACGGCACGATCTCGGCGAGAGGGTCGATTGGAACGCGGGCGGGAACGCGTCGATACGTCTACATCGTCGAGGATCCGGCCAGCTTCACCACCGGCGCATTCCGCAATGCGCTCATTGCCCGTGGCGTCGCCGTCGATGGTGGCATTCGCCTGGGAAAGACTCCGGACAATGCCACGACTGTCGCGAGTCTCCTCTCTCCTCCGCTATCGAGACTGGTCGCGGCGATGAACAGGGAGAGCATAAACCACTACGCCGAGCTGCTGTTCAGAAACGCGGCACGGGGTCCGGAGCGGGAGGCGATCGGCTCAGCTCCGAATGCCAGAGCAGTGCTGAATCAGTTTTTCACCACCAAGATCAAGGCGGATACGGCGGGGCTCGTTTACGCCGATGGCAGCGGGCTTTCGACGCTCGATCGTGCGACGGCCCGAGCCCAGGTTCAACTGCTGAGCTACGCACATCGCGCGTCGTGGGGACCGTGGCTGCACTCGTCCCTCCCCGTGGCAGGGGACTCGGAAACTCTGTCAAGGCGCATGCGGAATACCCCCGCCCAAGGAAACCTCCACGCAAAGACGGGTACGACCAATGACGTGGTGGCGCTGGCGGGTTATGTGACGGCGGTCAACGGGGAGGTCCTGGCCTTCTCCTTCCTCTACAACGGCCGTGACCGGTCGGTAGCCAGATCCTTGATTGACACCATGAGCGAGACGCTGGCGAGCTTCGGCCGGTAGCCCCGAAACACAAATTTGCTTGCCGAAAAAATGTCAACTTTGGGCAGATTTTTGACCCAAATGGCACCGGACTTGACTAGATTTTAGGGTATTCGCGGGCGATCCGCGGTGAGGTGTTAAATAGCTATGTCGTATCGTACTTTCGTTGACAGAGATGGCGCGTCCTGGCAGGTGTGGGATTCCCAGCCGACGCGTATGGAGAGGAGGGCGGGCACGGCTGAGCGTCGCCGGCCCAGAAAAATGCCCTGGCATGGATCGGAGCGGCGGGCCGGGACGGACCGGCGGCTAACGAGTCAGCGCCGCATCACGCTCGCCGAGGGATACGGGAGCGGGTGGCTGACGTTCGAGTCGCTCGAGGAAAAGCGTCGACTGAACCCGATCCCGAGCCGCTGGGAATTGGTCAGCGAGCCGGAGCTGCGGGCGCTCTGCGAAAGAGCCCGCCGCATCGAGCGCACGTGCCGCGGTTAACGGCGCGTGTTCAGACCCTCTGTAGCGCGATGTTAAAGGTCCCCGCGTAGCCGTCGCCTGACTTCTCGAGCGGCAACAACAGCTGGCCCCCGCTCCTCTGGTAGAACACGTCGTTCGCGTTTCGAACGTCGGCCTGACCCTTGGCGGCGTATGGCCCCTGCGCGTACACCTGCTCGGTGATCCTGTCGTCGAAATAGAGCTGGGAGGTGAAGTCGTAGCCCGGTCCCGATGACGACGGCGATCTGACCTTGAAGTGGATGTGGGCCGGCCGCCCCGAGTACCATCCCGGATAGATGGTGGTGAAGCGAGCGACTCCGTTGGCATCGGTGGTCTGGTATCCCCTGAGGAAGCGCATCCCTTTGGTATCGAATCTCGGATCGGTTACGTCCGAGTACACTCCCAGATGGTCGCACTGCCACAGGTCCACGAGAAGTCCGGCCACTGGAGCGCACGCGTTGGCTGTAAGTCGGGAGACGTTGAGCGTCACCTGCAGCGGCGTGCCGGGTTTCGTCTCCCCGTTCGACGGATCCGACCGAATGTCCGAGCGGTTGAGTTTTTCGTCAACGAAGTAAGGGCCTTCAGTCGATGCGGGACGGGCGATGCAGCTGCCGGTTCCCGCCCCGAGGCCCGCAACTGCCAGCGCCGTGTCGGTCATCGACCGACCGCTGGGACGACACCCGGTGAAGAGCATTATGCCCGTCGCACCCATGACGCCGAGTGACTCCCGGCGGGTCAGCATGTAGCCTATCTGGTGGTCGTCGTTTTCCATTGAGCCTCCCGGAATAAAGCCGCACCGATTGGACACCAACCGTTCGTACGTGCTACAATATCTCAATGTTGAATCTGCACTCTCCGGCGGGCGCAATCTACGTCCTCCAGGCGCTGGTCTCAGCGTTTCTCGCCATCCTCTTTCTGCAGTCCAGCATCGACAAGATCGTCGATCGGCGCGGGAACCTCGCATACTTCAAGAATCATTTCGCGAAGAGCCCGCTCGCTGGGACCGTGCCGACGATGCTCACCGTCATCACGATTTTCGAGCTCGCCGCTGGGGCGCTCAGTGCGATTGGCAGCCTCGTCGTGGTGTTCAGCAACAATCCTGTCGTGGCATTCTACGGCGCGGTGACCGCGAGCGTAGCATTGACGGCGCTCTTTCTCGGACAGCGGGTGGCCAAGGATTACGCGGGGGCGGCGGTCCTCGTCCCCTATTTTCTCCTCGCATTAAGCGCGATTTACCTGCTCGCGGAGCTTTAACTACCAAAGAGAACTGCCAAGCGGCGAGCTACCCGCTACCTGCTGACCGCTCCGAGCTGAGCCGGTAGCTGTTGGCGGGTCGCCGACACCAGCTCCGACGGCATCCACCCCCGCACTGAATTGACGAGAAAGAACGACCCCGCGCGCTCCAGCTCCTCGACGGTGATCGCCCGCTCGAGCAGCTCTCCCTTGGCGATCAGCTCCTCGCGAAAGGTGCCCGCGAGCAGCCCCGCCTCTCTCGGCGGCGTCCAGTGCTTTCCCTCCGAGAACAGAACCACGTTAGCGATCGTCGATTCGGTGACCTCGCCGCGCGAATTCCGGAAAATCACATCGTCGCAGGGCTGACATTCGGCCAGCGCGTCGTCGTAGCGCCCGCGGGCACTGGTCTTGTGAAACAGCAGCGCGTCCGTCTCGTCGATAGGGTTGCGCGCGACCTTCACACGAAGCGTGGTGTCGGGCTTCGCCTCGAGAGGTTTTGCCTCGACCAACGCCTCGCCTGCGCGGTCCGCGAGCA
>JANMTG010000028.1:0-5953 GCA_031390205.1 Gemmatimonadota bacterium | reverse complement strand
CGTCGAAGTCGCCAACGATCTTCGTGCCTGGCTGAATCGTGAGGGTCGCGTTGTTGGCGACCTTGATGAAGCCCGACAGCGTGTACGTGGTATCCGCGTAAAACGTGCGGCTGGCGGTGATGTCGGTGGTGATGGTCGCATCCCCCGGCTCGATCCCGCCGCCTCCTGGTCCGAGCGGATCGTCACTCGCACACCCGACAATCGTCGCGGCGAGGATTGCTGGACTGATCCGAGAAAAAACGCGCAGAAAATCGGTCATGAGATTCCCGTGGTTGTGATGGGCTTGCAACGAAACAAACACGCACCCCAAAGCAACGAGGTGCGTGTCTCTTTCTGGTATGCTCGGCGTCACAGCAGCGTCACGATTGCGGGCGCCGCCTGTATCGTTGTTACGGGTGTGGGTCAGTTTCAGCCTAGAACGGCACAGATGCGAGAGGACAGAGGCATGGCGGGGAGTTGCGAGGGTCACCACCTGTGTCCGGCACTCACTTCCACCGCTTGACTCTAAACACAACTGCTTGGTTGACTTCTCTTGCTTTTAGGCTGTCGGGCCGAAAGGCCTCGGAGCGGCGACGAAGCCTGACCAAGAGGTTTGACCCACTACCGTTGTTACGGCTGCCAGTTGAGGCCGAAGGTGTAGACGCGGCCGGCGTAGTAGGACTCCCGGGTGACCGTACCCTGCCGCTGGACATACGGCTGGTCGAGAAGATTCCTGGCGTCCAGCTTTGCCGACACACCCGAGAAAAGCGGAAAGCGAAGCGCGAGATCCAGAACGTTTCTTGCCTCCTCATATGTGACGGGAAGAGGAGGCTGGCTGGCGCTCACAATCCTTCTGCCAACACGGTTAAAGAGAACAGTCGCGCTCAGCTTTCCGCTGCCTGGAGCGAAGGTGAGCCCGCCGTTCAGCACCGATGGCGCCTGTCCAACCATGGCGCGGTCTTCCTTGGCTACGCGTGGGTCGTCGCCGAGACGGACCTTGCTTCGCATGAACGTCGCGTTGGAGAAGAGCGTGAACGGCTCGAAGAGACCGGCGACTCGTCCGAGTCCCACGCGGGCGTCGAGCTCGAGACCGAGATTGTCGCCGCCGTCAGCGTTAATGAAAGTGACGATCCTCGTTCCGGACGTAGCGAGGAAGATGCGCTCGATCGGCTTCTCGAAGCGCTTGGCGAACAGCCCGATGCTGAAGACTTCCCCGCTTCCCGGATACAGCTCCCAGCGCGCATCGAAGTTCGAGATGAGAGTGCGCTCGAGCGCTGGGTTTCCAATGACGTTCTCGCCGCCAATCACGTCGCGGTACTGTACTTCGGCCAGCTCGCGATACTCGGGCCGCGATAGCGTTCGCGTCGCGGAGAAGCGCAGGTTCTGGGCGTCGGTCATCTTCACGTTGAGGAGCAGCGACGGGAGAACGTCGGTGTAAAGGGGATTGACGCGGACCCGCTGGCCAACCGTTGGCTCGGCCGAAACGATCGTGCTCGACCGCTCGACGCGCGCACCGGTGATAAGGTGGAAACGGTTGCTGAGCGACCAATCCACCGTCGCGTACCCGGCACCGAGCTCGTCACTCGCGCCGTAGCTTCCGCCCTGCGAGAGCGGAACGATCCGGAACACGGCGTCCGAGCTGTCGGCGAAGCGGCCGTCGAAGATCTGCTCCGCGCTCAGTTTTCGCTCGTCGAGCGAAAGCGTGGGAGCCTGAATGCTGAATACCTGATTTCGGGAAAGCCTCTCGGTGTACCGGTGGAGACCGCCGACCTTGAGCTCGTGCTGACGCTCCGATGATCCGAACTGGATCGCGTAGTCGAGCGCGGTGTTGAGTCCCGACTCAGTAAGGCGTCCGAACGTCCGTACGGCACCCTCGGTCGCATCGAGCCAGTACGGTGCGTCGCCCGGCGCCCCTTCGACCTGAACGAACTCTGAGCGATCCGGCTCCGACCGTTTCACGTGGGATGACGTGAATGCGAGGCTGAGACGCTGTCTCGCGCCGAGCTGGCGCTCACCGACTATCTGATTGGAACGCACCGACCGCTCGACAAATCGCAGCCGGTCGATGCGCAGCCTGGTGCCCAGGTTTTCGCTGAACCCCGACTCGCGCCGCGCTTCGTTGTCGGCCGACTGGTTGTATGTGTTGTTGAGGCTGACGCGCGTCTTGCTTCCCAGGTTGAGACTTACGTTGGCTATCCCTCCCCAGAGGACGCTCGACCGGCCGGTGGTCCCCTCGAAGCGATCTATTTCCGTGGTCCCATCCGTCGGCTCGGCGTATGCGCGCACTTCGCGCTCACGGACCTCCTGGTTATACGAGTAGCTCAACGCGGCGATGTAGCCGAGTTGCGACTCGTCACCGAATGGCTTGCTTCCGCCGGTCGTCATCCCGAGAGACTTGTTGGGCACTCCCTGCTTCGCCAGCGGGGTCCAGGCATTTCGGAACGACTGAACGATCGAGTTGACCGTTGACTGCGAAGGCTGGCTCTGCATCGGGCCCGCGAGCTCGCTCGGTAGCTGGCGCTCGCTTCCCGCGAATCCGAGCCAGTCGCGTCCGAGCGTCGGGGCGACAACGAGCCCGTGATTGGTCGCAGCGTCGTTGTAACCGATCGAGGAGGAAAACTCGCTCTGCTGTCCGAGCGGGAACTCACGCGTGCGAATATCCACCTGCGCGCCGCTGAAATCACCCGGTTGATCGGCTGTGAAGTTCTTCGACGTGGTCACGGACTGAATGAGAGCCGATGGAAAAAGATCGAGCGGTACGACCTTCCTCTCGGGCTCAGGGCTCGGGATACGGGAGCCGTTGAGCGATGTGGTCGTGTACCGTTCACCCAAGCCGCGTACGAAGATGTATTTTCCGTCCTGCACGGTCACGCCGCTCACTCGCTGCACCGCTTGCGCGGCGTCGCTGTCCGGACTCTTCGATATCTGCTCGCGAGTCACCGAGTTGACGACGCCGGTGCCAGTCCGCTGCCTGTCGAGCGCGCTGTTTACGCTCCCACGCTCGATGGACGCGGTGACCACCTGCGTCGCAAGAGAGACGGTCACTGGCTCGAGCGTGATGTCCTGCTCGATGGTCTTGCCCGCGTCCAGCGTGATGCCCGTCACGGTCTTGGCCGCGAAGCCCAGTCGGCGAATGTGAAGCGTTACTGTCCCGGCGGTCACCCGTCCGAGGCCGTACCGGCCTTCCAGTCCGGAGCTGGTACCCGTTGTCGTTCCCACTATCTGGATGGCGACGTCAGCCAGACCCTGGCCGGTTCGTGCGTCGACGACCTTGCCGACGATCCGACCGGTGCCGGGCGACGCGACGGCCGGGTCGGTCTGCGCTGAGATCGAGAGAGGGAGGGCGGCCGACGCCAGGAGCACAAGCGTCCTCAAGCCAGAACGAAAAATGGATTTCATGGGCGGGGTTCAGAGGATGAAGATCGATGCCGTTTCAATTGTCCCTGAACCTGCCAGACTTCTGTGACGAAACCCCTACGCTCGTGCAACGACGGTGTCACGATCAGAACACGTAAACGCGTGTACTTGCGGCCCTTTCGGGCGCGGCGCCGTGACAATCTCGTTACGTCTATATGGGCGCTTGCGCCAACCTGCCGCTCTAACTTTCGTGATTCAGCAGCGTTTCACGCCATTTGCCAGGAGCCGCAAGTGAGAATCATCCCCGGAGCAGCACTTCTTCTCACCATCCTGGCGTGTGGGAAGGAGCAGCCCAGGACTTCCGCCGACAGCCAGGTTGCGTCGTCGGGCGGATCGGTCGATTTGACTGGCGCGGGTGCAACCTTTCCGTATCCACTCTACTCGAAGTGGTTCTCCGATTACGCGGCGAAAACCGGCGTTCGGATCAACTACCAGTCGATCGGGTCGGGCGGCGGGATCAGGCAGCTTTCAGAGGAGACTGTCGACTTCGGAGCAACCGACGGTCCGATGACCGACGAGGAGATGAAGCGCGCGAAGGGCGGCCCCATCATGCACATTCCGACCGTTCTCGGCGCCGACGCAATCATCTACAATCTGCCCGGGGTCGCATCCGGCCTGAAGCTGACGCCCGACGTGCTAGCTGACATCTTCCTCGGCAGGATCACCAAATGGAACGACCCCCGCATCGTCACGTTGAATCCGGGTGTCCGCCTTCCGGCGACTGACCTGCTCGTGGTTCACCGATCTGACGGCAGCGGGACGACGTACATCTTCACGGATTATCTCACCTCAGTGAGCAATGCCTGGAAAGCCGGCCCCGGGAAGGGGAAGGAAGTGCGCTGGCCGGTCGGGCTCGGGGCGAAGGGGAACGAGGGAGTAGCGGGACAGATCAAGCAGACTCCGGGCTCAATTGGATATGCGGAGCTGGCTTACGCCAAGCAGAATGCGCTGTCGATGGCCGCCATTCGCAACAGCTCCGGTGAGTTCATCACCCCATCGGTCGCCACGGTGACGGCCGCCGCGGCGGGAGCGGCAAGTAGCCTACCGGCGAACACCGATTACCGCATATCTATCGTCAACCCTCCGGGTGCAGGCGCTTATCCCATTTCTTCGTTCACCTGGTTACTCGTTTACGAGCGGCAGAAAGATTCCGTGAAGGCGCGAAAGCTGGTGGATTTCCTCAACTGGGCTCTGACTGAGGGTGAAGCGCAGGCCGCGACGCTCGATTACGCGCCAATCCCTGAGACCATGGCCGCGAATCTCAAGGCAAGGATAGCGACGATCGCTGTCGCGCCCACCAGATGACTGAGCCCGCGGCACCTCTCGCGCCACGGGTCAGTTTCGTGGCGCGGGAGGATCGTCCCGCCCCTTCACGCGGCTGGATGCCATGGCGGGCGAAGGACCGGCGCCGCGTCAACATGGGGAGCTCGGCGGTCGGCGACCGGATTTACAAAGTCGCTATCGCTCTCTGCGCATCGACGGTGCCGCTCCTCGTCGTGCTCATCACCGTCGCGCTCGGGATCGCGGCGTGGCCGGCTATCTCGGAAATCGGAATCTCCCTCGTCACGTCGAGCGTGTGGGATGTGGGCGCGCGCAAGTTCGGCGCTGCCCCCGCGCTCTACGGGACCGTCATCTCATCCGCGGTCGCGCTCGTCATCGCCACTCCACTCGCCATCGGCGTGGCGGTGTTCCTTTCGGAGTTCGCGCCCAGATGGCTGCGCCAGCCCGTCGCGTTTCTAGTCGACCTGCTCGCCGCGATCCCCAGCGTCGTCTACGGGTTGTGGGGGATTTTCGTGCTGCTGCCGATCATGCGTGAGCACGTGATGCCGTTCCTGCGAGACGACCTGCATCTGGGCGCGACACCTTTCTTCTCGGGGCCCGCTTATGGTCCGAGCATGCTGGCGGCCGGAGTCATTCTGGCGATAATGGCGCTGCCGTACATCTCGGCAGTGTCGCGAGAGGTACTGCTTGCCGTGCCCCGTTCTCAACGTGAGGCCGCGCTCGCGCTTGGCGCCACTCGATGGGAGATGATCCGAGACGCGGTCCTTCCGTTCGCCAGATCCGGAATCGTGGGGGGAATAATCCTCGGCCTGGGACGCGCGCTGGGCGAAACGATGGCCGTGACGATGGTGATCGGTAACCGGCCGGATATCTCGGCCTCACTGTTCGCTCCCGGATACACGATGGCCTCGCTCATAGCGAATGAATTCAGCGAGGCTACGGGCGACCTTCATCTCTCCGCCCTCATGGCGGTCGGTGCGATGCTTTTCGCGATCACGCTCATCGTCAATGCCATCGCGCGCTGGCTGGTTTGGCAGGTCGGTCGGGGAGCGCGCGCATGAGCCTCATCCAGCGGCGGCACGTCAAGAGCGGCGTCATGATCTCGCTCACGTACCTGGCGGCCGTGCTCGCTACGCTGCCGCTGCTGCTCATCCTGTTCCATCTGCTGAAAAAGGGTGCTTCGTCCATTTCGCTGGACTTCTTCACGAACATGCCTCAGCCGGTGGGAGAGGCTGGGGGTGGGATGGCGAACGCCATCGTGGGAACGCTCATCCTC